>JBCCTX010000566.1:0-1546 GCA_039197765.1 Bacteroidota bacterium | reverse complement strand
GCTTGGTGCTTGATCTTTTTCTATAGCGCTTTGGGTAGGGAGATACCCTTTTAAGCGGATTAGAAAATTGAACGCAGAGGCACAGAGAGACAGAGGAGTGGGCCTTTGCAGGCAATGAGGTGTTTTTGAACTTTTTCTGTAGCTCTTTGGGTAGGGCAATACCCTTTTAAGTGGATTAGAAAATTGAACGCAGAGGCACAGAGACACAGAGGAGTGGGCCTTTACAGGCAATGTGGTGATTTTGGATTTTTTCCGCTCACCCTTGAGTTTGATCTTTATTCCCAAGTATATATAAGATTTAAAATACCCTTAGATCAAAGCCCTAAAAATCGGTTAACCCAATTCTCAGAAAGCGTATTCAATCCATGACCTACACCATCACTGCCTATTCCACTGCACTATTTTCTACCTGGATCAATGCGGAAGAACTCAACCTCCTTTTTGATGCGGGAGATGGATTGGCTGCAGGCTTGCTACAAAAGGCTGGAAAGGTCAAGCATGTATTTATTTCACATGCTGACCGCGACCACGTTACCGGACTTCCTCAATTTATTCAGCTGAACGCCAGAGAAGGATTTCCCAAGATCTACTACCCAAAAGATTCAGGTTCCTTTCCTGCTATGGCGGACTTTCTCAAAAAATTTGATCCGCATGTTTCTGGAAGTGAATGGCTGGGAATAAAAGATGGCTCTATAGTTGAAATTAAGAAGAATATAGAGGTACATGCTGTAAGAAATGAACATATTCCTTGTCCCCTAGGAGTGCATAAAAGTCTAAGCTTTAAGGTCTATGAAGTCAGACAAAAACTCAAGCGAGAATTTCAATCTCTTACAGGCCTAGAACTCAAGCAACTGGTTGAGGAAAAAGGGAAAGCCTTCATCTCAAGAGAAATTCGCACCAACATCCTTTCCTATTCAGGAGATACCCCTACAGATGCCCATGAAAAATGGGATCAATCCGAAATCCTTATCCACGAAGCTACCTTTCTTCGAAGAATGACACATTCTGTTTCTGACCCGAGGGAAAATAAGCATAGTTACCTCGAGGAAGTCCTTAAAATGTCCAAAGAAATTGAAGTTAAGAAACTCATTCTCACCCATTTCTCGACCCGATACTCTCGACAAGAAATTGACAATTCCACCCGAAAATTAATTGGGGAATTAGGAATTAAATTTCCCGTATATTTGGTTTATCCAGGCGAAATCAAGCGGAATATTTTGGAGACACAGGCGATAAATGAATGAAGCCTGAACATCATTCAAATCTTATCTTTAGTAGTTGCTTCAACGTATCCCCTACTGTAACCGATCAGCAGGGCAAGCTTGGGGCTGGTTCTTTTGCGAAAAGCTAGTAAATTGGCTGGCTGAACGACAAACTCCATCAAAATCATGTATAAATCCACTATTTTACTCGTCCTGGTACTTTTGGCCTCTGCGAGCTGCTTTTCCCAAATAGACTTTCCTCCCTTGAGTCATGCATCCGAACTATCCCAGCAGGTGGGAATGGTCAAGATGGAGGTGGTTTATGAGCGTCCCTCTGCACGCGG
>JBCCTX010000565.1:0-1680 GCA_039197765.1 Bacteroidota bacterium | reverse complement strand
CGAACTCTCCTCACAACCGTAGACTTTCTCCTACTGATTAAATAACTCCTTGCCATATATCAGGAGCGGCAATCCGGCAAAGACTAAGTTGTGTAAAGCGTGCAGGAAGAAGCCCCAGATAAATCCCTGCTTTACTCGTAGGTATCCTAAGAGTAATCCTACCGCAATTTGCGGGAGTACCAGTAGAGGAGCGGCTCGGAGCACTCCCGGGGTCATTTCGTAATTACTTATATGTACTATTCCAAAGATGATTGCGGCAAAATAGAAGATGTAGGGATACCAAAAGTCCCATGCGTTCCTGAGATTAACTGTGGCTTGTTTTTTGGGCTCTTCCCCAAATAATCCTCCGATCCACAAGATCGGTAGAATGAAAAAATTGCGATCAAAGCGAAGGTAAAGTCGAAAAATTAGCTCCTCCACCATCGGAACGAAAAAAACTACCAACAGAATAATCTCCCAGATAGGAAATTGCTTCAAAAATTCATCCATTTGGTTCTTTTCCAGCGGTACCCACCCGATAGCCTCCAGGGCGGATAAAAGCCCAATAAGGAGAAACATAAGGAGCAAATCCAAAGCGAGGATATGCCCCAATCGCTTCACTTTTATAGAATTTTCCTCTTCGGGATTTCTAAGATCATAGGGCCTTTTGAGATAAGCTAGAACATCCTGAACAGTCTCTTGGAACATGTGAGATAGTTTATTATTTGTCGACTTAGATATCCAATTCTAGTTGTATGGGACAATGATCTGAGTGAACCACATCAGATAGAATCGAAGCCCCTGTAATCTTTTCTCCCAATGGCTTAGAAACCAAGGTGTAATCTATCCGCCAGCCCTTGTTTGAAGAACGAGCACGGGTACGATAAGACCACCAGGAATAATGGTCCCCTTCTTCTGGATGCAAGGTACGAAAGGCGTCAATAAACCCAGAGTCCAAGAAGTTACTTAGCCATTCCCGCTCGTGCGGAAGAAAACCGGAATTGTTCTTATTTCCCTTTGGATCGTGAATGTCAATAGGTGTATGGGCGATATTGACATCTCCGACAATGATTAGGTTAGGAATATCCTGTTTCAACTCATCAATATAAGGCTGAAAATCCTTTAAAAAGTCTTCTTTGATTGCCTGTCGATGTTCTCCACTAGACCCAGAGGGAAAATAGGTACACATCAGCGAAAAATTCTCATAATCTGCGCGTATGACCCTTCCCTCTTTATCATAGGCTTCAATTCCACAGCCGATTTCCACATGTTTAGGTTCCTCTCGTGTAAATATGGCCACTCCACTGTATCCCTTTTTCTCGGCAGAATGCCAAAAGCCGTGATAGCCACGGGGGTTGAGCCAACTTGCATCCAACTGCTCAGGTTGAGCCTTGGATTCTTGAATACACAGCATATCCGGCCCAGTCCCTTCCATCCAATCGAAAAAGCCTTTCTTTTCTGCTGCCCGAATGCCATTTACGTTATACGAAATAATTTTTTTCATTAGGTAGAGGTTCTGAATTAAAGGTTTCGGGTTTAGTATCAATCATAAAAGCCGCAAGCTTATATTTCTGTTTTGAAAACCCGTTCAAAATAGCCAGACAATTCCACAATTACCTCTTCTTTCTCTTCTTCCGTTTCAATTCCTGCTAATACCTGAGCAAGACGTTTTTTATATTCTAATTGCATGGCTCGCTGAAT
>JBCCTX010000564.1:0-1697 GCA_039197765.1 Bacteroidota bacterium | reverse complement strand
GTATTAAAGGGATACAAGCCAAAAAGAACCCTACAGGAGTCTCCCCCTCGGATTTCTTTGATCCCTTGAATCAAATCCGTGAAGGATTTTCCCAAATAATTGACAACCCCGAACCCAATCGTATATGTATCATTCCCTCGGCCTCCTATGGAATGGGGATTGTAGCCAGAAATCTGCAATTGGAACCTGGGGACAATGTCATTGTAGCCGGAGACCAGTTTCCCAGCAATGTATATCCTTGGCTTTCTCTAGAGGGTCCGAATGCCGTTCGGGTGACATACATTCCCGCACCCAAAGGTACTCATCGGGGTAAAATGTGGAATGAGCAAATCCTGGATGCCATTGATACCGCTACAAAGATGGTAACACTTGGACACATCCACTGGGCTGATGGGACTATTTTTGACCTTAAGGCCATACGAAAACGCACAAAAGAAGTAGGTGCCCTTCTAGTAGTAGACGGGACCCAGTCCATTGGCGCACTTCCTTTTTCCGTCAAGAACTTTGAACCAGATGCCTTAATCGTAGCAGGATATAAGTGTATGATGGGTCCCTATAGCATTGGATGTGCCTACTTTGGTCCTTACTTTGATGAGGGTCTACCCTTGGAGGAGAACTGGAAAAACCGAAAAGATAGCCATATTTTTTCCCGACTTGTAGATTACCAGCCTGAGTACCAACCAGGCGCCTTGCGCTATGATGTGGGAGAATCCAGTAATTTTATCCTGGTCCCTATGCTCTTGGAAGCCATCAGACAGGTAAATGCCTGGGAGCCCTGGAAAATACAGGTGTATTGTAAACACATCACGGCTGCTCCTCTGGAGGCTTTAACACAAATGGGATGGGAAGTAGAAGGTTCCGACCAAAGGGCTTCGCATTTATTTGGCATTCGGCCACCGATGGGACTGGATTTACTCGCCTTAAAAGCGCAATTGGAAAAGGAAAAAATCTTCGTTTCGGTTCGGGGAGACGCGATCCGAGTTTCACCGAGTGTGTATAACACGGAAGAGGATCTGTATCGGCTGGTGGAGGCATGCAAAAAGGTGGGGGCAAAGGAGAGAGTCTCTTAGGGGTGAAAGAATTGAAAATGATAAACGAAACATGCAGATCATTGTAGAAAAGTACCAACTAAAAACTTGTCCTTGAATTATCCCCCTGCAGAATAGGCAATTGCGAAGGAGAGGGGGAGGTAAGGGGGTGAAGAAGCTGAATACTATACAAAGTATCTTGAACGAAAAGAATTAGATCTACTTAATTCAAAAATTGAACATTTCTGATTCAATAGTACACATGCCCTCTCCCAAAAAGCCCCATCTTTGTATCACGATGTGCAGCTAATTACTAAGGAAATTCGTCAGCCTCCCCGGCTGGCGTTTTTTTTTGGTCCTTTTCCTTTTTCAATTTGGAAAGGCAGATACGAAAAGGCCAAATTTTAAAAATTTATCGGGAAGTTTCCTTTGAGAGGGAAACTGGAATGTGCGAGAAGGGTCCAAAAAAGCAATTCCGATCAACGATCCACTACTCCAAACCCCAAAAGCTAACGCCTGTGGCGCGTAAAAAGGCCAAAAGCAAAACAAGTCAACACGACATAGGGGATAGAATACGCCCTAGGGGGCCTCCGAGTACGCCCTGGCGAGGCGAAAGCCATAAAGGGAGCCGGGGACAGCTGGGTAGAGGGCGCCACGATAGGGCACCTG
>JBCCTX010000563.1:0-1714 GCA_039197765.1 Bacteroidota bacterium | reverse complement strand
GGTCCAGTCTATGATTCGCAATTTCTCCTACTTTATCGATCAATTTGGCTTTATCCCCAATGGCAACAGAAGTTACTTCCTCAGTAGGTCTCAACCGCCATTTTTTGCCTGTATGGTATCTTTGTTAGCGGAAGAAAAAGGGGAATTAATCTTCGTGGAATACCTTCCCTTTTTAAAGCGGGAGTATGCCTACTGGATGGAGGAACTCGGTCCCTCAGAGGGTGCTATTCCAGCAGAAGCCCATATTGTACGGCTTCCTTTAGAAGGGGTACTTAATCGGTATTGGGATCGACTCAATCGCCCCCGAGCAGAGATGTACGGAGATGATGTAAGCCTATTTCAACGGTCCGGAAGCACTGACCCCCAGTTTTACCGAAATATACGCTCGGCCTGTGAATCTGGCTGGGACTTTAGCAGCAGATGGCTATTAGACCCTATGGACCTGGGGAGTATCCATACCCTCGATATACTCCCTGTAGATTTGAACTGCCTGTTGTGGAAATTGGAAAAGGTCATAGCACAAGGTTATGAGGTAGCCGGAATCCCTGATCAGGCCCAACAGTTTCAGCAACTAGCCGCCCATCGAAAAACCCTTATTCAGGATACCTTTTGGGATGGGCATCTCTCTTTTTTTACGGATTACGATTTCCAGCGGCAACATTCTAAAGGGATACTTTCCCTTGCAGGGATGTATCCTTTGTTCTTTCAATTAGCAACGCCGGAACAAGCCGCCCTTTGTGCGGAAACCCTTGAAGCGCAATTTCTCAAAGCAGGAGGTTTGGTGAGCACAACTCTCACGACGGGACAGCAATGGGATGCACCTAATGGTTGGGCTCCCCTTCAGTGGATCTCCATCCAAGGACTGCGAAATTATGGCTATCACAAGTTAGCCGAAGAAATCCGCATGCGATGGATTTATCTCAACGGCGCTGTCTACAAACGAACCGGAAAAATGTTGGAAAAATACAATGTAGTAGACCTGAGTTTAGAAGGAGGAGGGGGAGAATACCCTGTCCAGGATGGCTTTGGGTGGACCAATGGGGTATTTTTGTGTTTGGAGGGGGGGTGATTCTTTTTGACTTGATCCATCAGCCCAATAACTTCTTGGGCTTCGTCGCCACAAAATCTTTCAAGTAGAAAGGCTCAAAGGTTACCAGATCTTCAAACTCAATCCGTTCAAATTTCCTGTGTAAGAAAGTTCCTAGGGCACGGGAAGAAGAAATTGTAGTTGGAAGGTAAATCGCCTGGGGAAAGGCCTTTAAAATCGAGAGACATTTTTCAACTGCATTCCCGACAAACAGGACTCTCTGCTTGGCTAGTAATTCAGCAAAGCTATCCTTCTCTATAATTTTGGCCTGAATCTCTTCTTGCACTTCCATCTCCGAATTAAAAAGCGCCATATACACCTCCATGCGTCGGGCATCGATCATGGGACAAATCCATGCCTCCAACTGCCTAGCTAAATCCTCTACCTGGTATGCGATCGCTGTGAGGCTGTCGAAGGATAGCAAAGGGAGATTTTGCGCTAAGGCAAGGCCTTTCATGGTTGATACGCCTACTCGGAGTCCTGTGTAGGAGCCGGGTCCTTTGCTTACTGCCAATGCATCAAGTTGGTCTAAAGAAACGCCCAAGTCTTTTAATAGGGTTTGTATCATCGGCAAAAGAAGCTTGGCATGGGTTCGAGGCACATGGTATTCCATATGACCCATGAGTT
>JBCCTX010000562.1:0-1718 GCA_039197765.1 Bacteroidota bacterium | reverse complement strand
TTAATTGAGCTTTCCCTAAAAGCTTCTGGCTTAACGCACCCAGAAGGCTGTTATTTTTTCTTTGATGAAATACAATATTTAAAAAACTGGGAAAACTATCTCAAATCTATGGTTGATTTTTATCATGAAACTAAATTCATAGTTTCCGGTAGTGCAGCTGCTGCGTTAAAAAGGAAGAGCAATGAATCTGGCGCAGGAAGATTTACGGACTTCGTCCTTCCTCCCCTGACTTTCGCCGAATTTATTGACATGTCAGGTAAGGAGGGAATGCTTAAACACAGGGGGCAGATATCTGAAGCGATTGATATTTTTGCCTTTAATCAGGAGTTTATCAAATATATTCATTATGGAGGGTATCCCGAGGTCGTCATGAATCCAGAAATGAAAGATGACCTTGAAAGATATGTTACACAGGATATTATCGATAAGGTTCTATTAAAAGACCTTCCTAGCCTATATGGAGTGAATGACACACAGGAGATGAATTCTTTTTTCAACGTATTAGCCTATAATACTTCGAATGAGGCTTCCATGGCTAACATGGAGCGGGACTTACAGATTTCTAAACATTTACTTGAAAATTATCTGGAATACTTGCAGGCAGCTTTTCTGATAAGGAAGTTGTCAAGAGTAGATATTAACGCAAGAAGACTTAAAAAGGAGCAGCAATTTAAGTTATTTTTAACCAATGTATCTTTTCGAAGTGCAATGTTTACCCCTATAGAAGCTACTTCTGAAATGTTTGGAGGCTTAGTTGAAACGGCAATTTTTGATCAGTACCTCCACAGAAGTTATGACATCCGATATGCTCGATGGAAGGAAGGGAGAAAAACCAGAGAGGTTGATTTTATTAGTATCAGCCGAGCCACACAAAAGCCTGAATGGGCACTAGAAATTAAATGGTCAAATTCTGGAGATACAGCTAATTTAAAGTCTTTTTTGGAAATACATAAATTAACTTCTGGATGGATAACTACAATTAATCAGCACGATTTATCCCAGAAAATCAGAAAAGTTCCTGCTTCTATTATGTGTTACATGATTGGGAAAACCCCAGAGATTATTTTGGAGGGCTAAGTGTAATTGTAGATCTTTTTTGCTTTTGATACCCCAAAGTTGATGGAATTGTTCTCCTTCTTCCATACAATCCGTATTTTACAAAAGAATAAACCTTTACCTAACACCCTCAAGCTTTCTTGCTATGCACAAGCAAATTTCTACGACCTTATGCATCATCGGGCTATTTGTCCTACTCAGCTTCAGTAGCTATGCGCAAATGGATACCCAGTCCCTCAATGACCTGAAGCAAACTGTCAAGGGACTGAAACTCCGCAGTATTGGTCCTGCCTTAATGGGCGGTCGAATTGCGGACATTGCGGTGAGTCCAACCGACCCTAGCACCTGGTATGTGGCGGCGGGATCAGGGTCTTTGTGGAAGACCACCAACCGAGGAATTACCTGGCAGCCTGTATTTGACGATCAGCCCAGTTACTCTATGGGCTGTGTGGCCATAGATCCCAACAACTCAGAGACCGTCTGGGTAGGAACGGGCGAGAACGTGAGTGGTCGCCATGTTGGATGGGGAGACGGCATCTACAAGAGCACCGATGGGGGGAAAACCTGGAAAAATATGGGTCTCCAAGATTCAGAGCACATTGGGAAAATTCTCATAGACCCTCGGAATAGCAAGGTTATTTTCGCGGCGGTTGAAGGGCCAC
>JBCCTX010000561.1:0-1769 GCA_039197765.1 Bacteroidota bacterium | reverse complement strand
GGGGGGGACTTGGTGGATGGGGTATACGTCGTCTAGACGGTGATTTTATATGAGTAGGGGATGGGCTATGATTTGTTTATTTATCGTGGGAAAGATAATCAGCCCGGATTAATAACAGGGGTAAACATTCTAACTTGAGGGTAGGCCTGTAGCGTTCAACCGAGTAGGAATAATACATGCGAGCAGAAAACCCAGACTAACCTCTATAGCTCTTGATTATCGTACATCACTCAATCTATTTGATCCCTCCTCATGGGCTTGCATTTCTGCCGCCAGCGGTCCTTCATCTCTGCCTTTTCTTCTTCTGACATGCTGCTCCACTTTTCCATCCATGCTTTTCGTTTTGCGAATTTTTTTCCAGTCCCTCTCCTTTTTCCTTTTCCTTGGTGAAAACTCCCGAAGAGAATACGGCACAGAACGAGAAGCCCTAATGCATCCCAATAGGTGAGGGGATTCACCCCGATTACTCGAGGGAGTATGGCATTCCACAGGTACATGACAACTCCTCCAATTAGCGCAATGAATACTGCCCCAAACAAGAGCATAAAAAAGCCTCTTATGGCCCATGATCCCTTGTGCTCCATATGCTTACCTCTCATAATTCTCTTCGATTAATAAGCTAAAAATTCTTCGTATAACAAAGCCAGTCGCTCTCTCAGGTGCGCCACAGCATAACGCTTACGCGAAATTAAGGTTTTCAGCTTAATTCCGGTCCGATCGGATATTTCTTGGAAGGTCTGACCTTCTAATTCATTCCAGACGAATACTTCTCGTTGATTTTCGGGAAGCTCATCCAGTGCTTCCATCAGTTCCTCCCAAAACAGTTCTCGTAGGTATTCCATCTCAGGGCCAGGCGTATCATCCAAGAGCAGGTCCCGAATAAAGCCTTCGCCTTCATCATCCGCATAGGTCTGATCATCCAGTAGTTCCGGCTTCTTTTTACGATAACGATCTGTGAGTGTATTCCGCGCTACCCGAAACAACCAGGCACTGATTTGCTCAATGGAATCAATATCTACCACCCGGCTCAACTGATACCATACCTCCTGTAGTACATCCTCTGCGTCATCATTGTTGGAAACCCGTCCCCGGATAAATCCAAAGAGGCGTCGGTTGTATTCCTTAATAACGCGTTGAATGGTTCGTTCTCTCGTTTGTGCCATAGGGGCGGACATGAAAACAGGGGTAATTTTAATTAAGGTTCTCAGTTTAAGGTTTGGGGTTCTCAGTTGGATATCTTAGGTAAACACACATTTGTATCTCTTGGGTCCGCAAACTCCCAACGCTAAACCGACAAACTATTCATGTAGACGAACGAAAGAATAAATTACTTTAAATTTTTATTTTTCTATTGTGCTTTCCTCTCCGATTACGATATAGCCAACCACTAAAAAATTCTAATACTCTCAGGCTGACCTCCCATTTTACCTTATAGTTTTACAAAATAAATCCCTCAAAATTTTCCCGATTTACCAACTGATATGTGCTATTGCTATAGGTATCCAACCACGCTTTGGGAATCCGGCTTCTACTTTTCTTCCACTTAAATTCATAGCCTGATAATTTTCCATCTTTGTCCTCAATATAGTCTAACTCTGCCCCAGAATGGAGGCGCCAAAAATAGATATTGGCAAAAATTCGCTCATAAGCCAATTTCTTCATTCGCTCAGCTAATAAGAAATTTTCCCAAATCCTGCCTTTATCCTCCCTTTCACGAAATGATTCAAAGTTTCCAATCAGCGCATTTCTGATTCCAATATCAAAAAAAT
>JBCCTX010000560.1:0-1817 GCA_039197765.1 Bacteroidota bacterium | reverse complement strand
GCAAAGCATTGTCTGGCGTAGTTCAGGCTTTACCTGTGGATCAACAAATGACGCATTAGTATCGAATATAGATTTTTTGCCAACCCTCCTTGATTTTGCAGGCTATGAAACACCTGATGCTATTAGTGATGGAAGAAGTTTTAAGGCAGCCTTAGAAGGTGAGACATTTATCGAGCGGGAAAGTTCGTACCACGAAATAGGGTTTTCCCGCGCAGTTGTAAAAGGAAACGTTAAATACCTGAAACTTAATTATCCTGAATATGCACAAAATGCTACCCTTGAGGAACGCACCAAAATTCTGAATAATTATAATGAGACCAGGCGTTCATTTGGGGGCCAGGCAATTAATTTAGACCCAACTTTGCCTTACGGCCATTTAGAGCTGTTTCCGGGTGGTGGTGGAGCCGAGAGTGCAACCTACGGTAAGAAACCCGCTTTTTTTGAATCAGATCAACTGTATAACTTAGACACTGATCCAGAAGAAGAAGTAAATTTGGCAAACAACCCAAATTTTGCGGAAAAGCTAGCCGAAATGCAGGAAGAACTCAGAAAACACTTACAGGCACTCCCCGGAAATTTTGGCAAATTGAAGAAAGAATAAATGAAGTCTTTGATTACTGGGTGCCTTCCAAAGGGAAGGGAAAATTTGTTCTTCCAGAACTCAATGGTGAAGGTGAACGGAAAAAGATTAATGGACATACTTAGACAACTCGTAAATCATCCCAATTCAATCCTATGAAGGTATCGATATGTGTTTTTTCATTTTTAATCCTGGCATCAACTATTCGAGCCCAAGAGGCTATCTATGGAGATCAATTTGACTCAGGAGCCTTACCCGTAGGTGAAGCAACCGGATATCAGGTTAGTCTCGAAAACCAAACCTTTCGAATAATGGGTACAGGCAGTGCGCCTGCATGGTCGGCAATTCGTTATGATTTTCACGATGGGTCAGGTAGTGAAATTGTTGTTAATGCTGCTACTACTCCCAAGCTTTACCTCAAAGCTAAAGGGGAAAACCGCCCCAATCTTAGGGTTGATTTCCTGGATAATTCTGGATATGTGACGAATCAGAATGCTACCACTGTTACGTTAGAAGAGGATTACAACATATATGAATTAGATTATACTGATCGACTATTGGATGGAGCTTTTGGTGGTCCATGTACGACTGCTCCTTGTGTTGTAGATGCTTCCCAGCTTTTGGGCCTAATCTTCTTTATTAATGCACCTGAGGGTGGGTATGAAGGAAATGTTGATATAGACTGGCTTTCGATAGGTACACCCTTAGAAGAAGCACCCCCCCCAGCTGCTTATGAGATCCGGTACAATCAAGTCAGTTATTTAACTAACAGGAAAAAGATTATCAGCATTGTATCTGCCAATGCTACTGGAGAAGTACCTTACCAAATTTTGGATGAAGAGGGTCGTGAAGTTCGTTCTGGAACAAGCACGGCAAGCTCTTTTTGGGCACCAAGTCAAGAATATGTAGCAAGCATTGACTTTTCTGATCTTAATATTGTAGGCACTTATAGAATGATTACAGAGGAGGCAGAAGCGACCTTTCAAATCAATGATGATGGGTATGCAGAACTCTCAAAGGCTTCCCTAAAGTACTTTTATTTCAATCGTGCCTCCACCTCCATTTCTGAAGCATTGGGAGGCGAGTATGCCAGGCCATTCGGACACCCGGATGATGAAGTTCGTATTCATTCCTCCGCCGCTACGGCCAACCGACCCGTCGGAACGATCATCTCTGCTCCCAAAGGATGGTATGATGCCGGCGATTATAACAAATATATTGTCAATAGCGGAATTTC
>JBCCTX010000559.1:0-1960 GCA_039197765.1 Bacteroidota bacterium | reverse complement strand
GATAACGGAACCGACCAAATAGAAGCGCCATAGGTAGCCTCCGCTGGTAGATACACCTTGCCATAGGTTTCAGCTTCTTGGATCGAATAGTCCATGTAGGCGCGCATGGCTTTCCGAGGGTGCCGGTTGGTACACACGCGTTCCATATGGAGGTAGTAAGGGTCTGCTTGTAGGGCATAGTATAGGGAAGTGGCGTGTTTGGGGTGAAGAAAGGGGAAGGAATTGGGCATGCGTTCTGGAAAGATTTAGCTGGCAATATACATTTTATGGGGGATTGGGGAATACGAAATCGTGGGGAATGGGGGTAGATAGCCGGGACCCCTATTTGCCTCCTCTAGGCGTAAAAAAGGCCCGAAGTTTTTTCGTGATGGGCATCATTTATTGATATCCCCATAAATATTACAAGTAAATATCTGAGCAATTAAACCCAGGATTTTGTTTATCTTGATACAATAACGTACTGCGAGATACGTCCTTTTGGTAGCCCTTAAGCTTAGGGCTAGTTTGTGTGCTGTAGGTATGCACTGTAAGATAAAGGAGAGACTACATAAAGGTTCCTAAGCCCAAGCGAATTCTCAGCTCTAATTTTCCCCCTAGCCCTTTCTCAACGATTCTCTGGAGAGTAGAAATACGGGCTTCTTTTACATTGTTCTCGATTTTGGAAATATAGGACTTACTGGTTCCCACACGGTCGGCCAGCTCCTGTTGGGTAAGCCCCGCCTTTTTACGGGCTTCTTTGAGTAATACCCCTGCTTTAAACAATTCATAGCCTGCTTCTAGGTCTTCCCGTTCAGGGGTTCCCCGTTTTCCATAATAGGTTTCCTTAAGGTCCTCAAGGGAGTTAAGCGTTGCGTTTTTCTTCTTCATATTCCTTCCTAATGGAAATTCAAGTTTATTCCCCGGCTAATTGTAAGACATTTTTGTATAGGCTTGCACTTATCCAAAACCCAATTTCTCCCCTTAATTGATCGATAAGTGGCCTTATCGGATTAATTAATCCTTTTTCTTTCGCTCTGAGTAAGGTCCCCAAGGTGCCTGAGATTTTGATTCCATACTTTTCAGCTACGGCCCGCCCTAGAAGCTCATCCATCAGCAATAAATCAACTTTCAGTTCTACGGCTAAAGCAATAGCTTCCGATTCTCCAGGATCCAATTTTCGCTTCAATGAATTGACAAAGTTTTTATCCTTTGGTTGGTTGATGTGAATCCATTCTTCCGCGAGAAAAACATCTAAATCAGTAACATTCGTTTGTAAGGCTTGTAGTTCAATCGCTACAGATGACGGAATAATAAGTTCTTGGTATAGTCGCTCTAGCACATCTATCCGACCCAACTGTAGAAAGTTACTCAGAACAGAAGTATCACTAATTACAACCATCTTTTATACTGATTGCAAATTCTTCAAGTCCTTTTCTAGATCCTTCAAACTGAAATTTATGGGAATCTCCCTGGAGGCCATCTCCTTTTGAAAAGCAAAACGTGAAACCCTTGCCAACTGAGCAGCTTTCCCAAGTGATATGTTCCCCTTCTGATAGAGAATCAGCGCAATCTCAAGGATTAGTTCCTCTTCTTTTATGTCGGCTAATTCAAGGTATTCATCTGAGATGGTGACTGGCATAGGTATGCTTTTCCTTAAAGATACGAAATACCTGGAAAAGGGGTTGGAGGGGAAGGGTTGTTAGGTCGATTTTATCGATTGTGGACCCTTTACATATAGCCTTACCTCAAATGTGGTTATCCTTTAGCGCCTTGGCCGATCCCTTCCATCAGTAAGCCATTTCATTAAATCAATGATCGACTGCTGAAAACCTTCATCTCTTTTATATAATTTATAAAATTCAATATCCTGCCTTCTTCTGGCTGCTAGGACTTCCTCAAAAATTTTCCCAAAGGCCAAATCCCGATTCTGAAGATCCGGATTATTGGCAAACTTCGACAGAAAGTCGGGATGCTCCTGGAT
>JBCCTX010000558.1:0-1981 GCA_039197765.1 Bacteroidota bacterium | reverse complement strand
TTGTGATCCAAACGAGTTCTTTGGCAAAGGGGGTGTATTTCCTATGTGCAACAAGTGGGGAAACACAGATTGTGAAAACCTTGATGAAGGTAGAGTAGAGAAACGATTCTCAATATCCTTTTACAACCTAGATAAGCATCAACGGTCCTTACATTGATGCTTATTTATTTTTACTCCTCTAAGAAGAATGAATTGGATTTCTGTATTTAATGGTAATTTATATGAGATTATTCGTACAAGTTCTAATTCTATCAACCATACTCTGGATATCTTGTACAAACCAGAATGAGCAAATCGATTCTAAAGCTTTGATTGAATATCTACACGACAGAAATCAGCAGGAACTAAGTGCCTTAGTAGAGAACTCATCTAATCTATTTAAAAATGGGAATTTTCGCTTAATAATAAGTGAAATTAAACAATTAGATTCCATCCAGGCACTATCAACAAAGCTTATAAAATCTCATATTTCATATGAAGGGATGGATGATCAGGCCTCCTCATTGTTGGAGAAAGAAATAGAGGAAATAGTTGAGCATTTAAAGAAAAACTTCAATGAAGTACCGGAAGACTTTATTTTCCCATTTAAAGTGATTAGTTATGAAGAACAGACAAAGCTAAAATTACTAACCATTGTTCAGTTATTGATAGATAATGCAGAACAAAAATTCTGGCAAGCTTTTCTTCGTCAGATTGATCAGTCTACAGAAGTATTCGTATTGCCTAAATCTATAAGTAAAGATTCTCTCCAATATCACATTCAATTAACAAGGTATGAGTCAGGAGTTAGACCAAAATTCCGATTATCAGGTAAAGGAATAGGTAATTATCGCTCAGTCGCAGGATACGAAGTTAAATTGGCAAAAAAAGACCTAGAAAGTAACCGTTGTTCTGTAGAGATTTTTTTACCAAAGTTGGCTGGAGGAGGAGGATATTCTAAAATAAATATTGAGTTAGATGGAAAAATTAATGAATCGTACTCAATCCCCAATTTATCAACTCCATGAGACTAGTATTATTGGCTTCTGTTTTTTACCTATTCCTCCTTTCCTATAGTCTGGGTCAAAAACCCAATATTTGTACCGATTCTTTTATGGATCACACAGGGAAGGTAATCTCAAATGGCCATGTGTGTTCTGGTACAACGTTGCTTATGATCACCAGCTATACTTGTGGTCCTTGCATTGCTTGAAGAACTCGAAGTCAATTCACTATCAGATTAAGCATATTATGTGGTTCCAAACGCTCATGGGCTTTCAGGAGAAAAACCCCGACCAGGTTCGTTCAAACTGTGGGGTTGAAGGTGATAAGTTGGTCTCTCTGGTTAACGGCAAGCAATACACTTTTGGTAGATTGGAAACACCTTCACTTGCAGACCTTCGAAGTCAATCAAAGCGCTTGGATATTGGGCCTGGAAAAATCCACTTATCTGAAAGGGTCGCGGACGTTCAAGAACTCCACATGGACCCCAAAAATGCGCATGCACTCTTTCAAGTGGCTTCGCAGTTCAATCTCTTGGAAATGCTTGGGCCCAATCGTACTCCAGAGGAAGGGGTTGGAATCTACAGCTTTGATCGTACCCAAGGGCCTGCCTGTGCCATTGCCGCAGGTGCAGGCACTATCTATCGCAATTACTTTGTAGAGGTAAATGGGACCATAGGACAACGTGTAGATAAGCAAATTGACTGTCTCGCAGATCTGGGAGCATTGCTAGGGAATCATGAGCAAAGAATTTGGAACATGCAAAATGGTTATGTTTTACCTAGTGGGGAGGGATTGAAAGAAGTCGCAAAAAAATTAAAGGGTATGGGTGAAGAAGAGCGAGACATCCTTCGATCTACCTTTGGGAATCGAGATTCCTGGATTTTTTCGGCTATTCGACGAGCCATTACCCTATTCAAGAATTTTCCTCTGGAGGTAGTTTTCGTAAGTTATGGAAGCTCCAATTCTAAGTTGAACGAGTTTATATTGGGAAGCTAGT
>JBCCTX010000557.1:0-2084 GCA_039197765.1 Bacteroidota bacterium | reverse complement strand
GTAGAAGCAGAGGCCGTTTCCCAAATATCGGTCGATCGGAAGTGAGACTGATTGGGTAGGGGATACCCTACACTCTGAATTATTCCCACCTGTTTGTTGTTGTACATATCTGCTACGCCAGAAAGTTTGCTGTGTAATCCACTATTCCCTCCCAAAGAAAGAATGTCTTTTTCAGCAAGGATTACCTCTGGCCGGGCCGCCAATAAATTTTTGTATTGGTCTAAAGGTATCAGGGTGTTGAGTCCGTCATTTCCTCCCCGCAATTGGATAAGCACCAGGATTCGTCCACTCTCAAGCAAGCGCTGGTGCAATAGAGCGGAAGCACTTTGCAGGGCAAAGACGGGCATATGAGATAACAGAAAGGGTGATGCAGCCAGTGCTGAACCCTTTCTTAGGAAGTTTCTTCTTTTCATGATAGGTGAAATTCAGGAGCTTCTAACATAGAACTTACTAGTGCCTGTAATTTTCTTTGGATTGACCCCCTCTGCGCCATGTTGCTTTGATCGGCGAGGTATTCTCCATATTCCATAGACCATTCATAGTCGGGAAGGCCTGGAATTAAGGCGTCTTTATAGATATCAATCTGTTCAGCTTCCAATGGAAGAGGAAGCAAGAGTTCCGCGAAACTTTGTACTACTACATTAGGATCAAAGGGATCCTCAACATGGTCCAAATGGGCTATCAAATCAAAGGTGAACCTAGTCCCCCTACGGTTAAATCCATTCCCTATTCTATTGGGAATTTTTCTGCGTTCCACCAAGGTTACAGAGTTAATCCAGAGGCTGTAGTGCTGAGGAATTTGGTAATAGGCAGGCCATCCGGCAACACTTGGAGGATTAAAAGGAGACATTTGCTGATCTCGGGCAGCTACAAATAAATAATCTCCCAAAGCACCTTCCTCTTTAAAGGTGAAAGGTTCAGGAAGGGTAAGAGGGAGCACCTTGAGCTGAGAAAAGATGTAGTCCAGCGGGTTTTTGATCATTGTACCTTTAAAGTAGGCATCGAAGAAGAATTCACTGGAAAGCAAGGTTCGGAGTACAGGGGATATCTCAAAGTTTTCGGCCTCAAGTTGGGAAGCCAGGGGCTCAATGATGGCTGATTCTATGTTTTCATCGATTTCATAATGGAGAAACCATAAAACCAACTTTCGACTAATATACCTAGCCGTAACTTTTTGCTTAAAAATGAGGTCAATAAGTAACTTGTATTCTCCTTCCTGCTGGGTAAAGATCGTTTCTCCACCCAAATTTTTAGAGAATTTCTTGTCGGATCTATCGTGGCGGTTGTTTACAAATTCTACTCTTACAGGATTATCAGGCTGATTGTTTCCTCGGACCACCCATCCTGTTAGTACCTTTGCTGCTTCTCTTACATCATCCTCCGTATAGTTCGTGTAATCGCCTTCTCCAATGGTTGGCCCTTTTCCGAGGGTGAACAGTTCGAAAAGTTCCCGCGCATAGTTTTCATTGGGAGACTGGCGAGCGTTTTGGTTGCCATTGAGGTATCGCAACATGGCTGAGTCTATGGTAACCTGCTCTACAAGGCTTTTAAAATTTCCCAGGCAATTTTCACGTAGTAAACTGATATGCCTATAGCCAGAAACGGGGTTGTTATATATATCTAACTCTGTAGCAAAATGGTTATGCCAAAATAACGTCATTTTTTCCGTTAGGGAGATGCCCTGCTGGTATATCAGGTTCATCCACCAAATCTCCAATGACCGTTTTTTGTATCCATTATTTCCTGGAGTAAGCGGTTTGTCAACCCAGGTTTCACCTAAAGCAGCATCGACGTCGTCTTGTTTGAAATAGTTGACCGGTAGAGTTGGTACAGGTGCAGGTTGGAATAGTAGATCTAGGGTAGCGTCGAGACCCAAGTCCACTGCCTGTTTCAATTGCTCTGGCCTGATTCCAAACAGGGTTCTTCTCAAAAGGTGTGCTGCTTGGAGTTTATTCCATGGACCTTTGTAGGGCGACAGGCTCATCGAAGAAGGCCTGGAAGTAGTAGCATTCGATGGTTCCATATGATACTTCGTAAGAAAAGATATTCTGTCGATAAGTAAGATACAAAAAACCTGCCGATTC
>JBCCTX010000556.1:0-2163 GCA_039197765.1 Bacteroidota bacterium | reverse complement strand
TATGATTTTTATATCAAAAATAAGAAGGTATTTGTGGAAATTGATTTAATTACAATAGTGGGAATATTTTTACATTTGGAATAGGGCATGAAAGAGAACTACTTTTTAAGTTATTTCATTAGGCCCTTATTTTGTTAAATAGTGACTCTAGTATCCCATCGATTGAGTACTTATACAAGTACGCAATACAATGAATTGGTGGAGGAAATCAATTTTAAAATGAGGGAACTATCTACCCATGAATACCATCAATACAGATATATCAGCAGGAGAAACGCCACTGATTCGAGAAGCTTGTCCCAGGCTGGAAGGCTTGGCTGATGTGAGCTTTTCACGGCCTTCAGCTGACAAGGCGTTGAGAGCAGCATAGTTGAAGTCTGAAGGAAGGAACACTTCGTCTAAGCGCATCATCTTCTGTGCGAGTTCCTGTTCTTTTTGGATGTAACCTGCATATTTTACTTGGATTTCGCATTGCTCTGCAGCCTCAGTGGATAGTTGCCCAAAGGCCGTTTGTAAGGGGGTTGAGCTGCGCACTAGTTCTAATAGTTTCACCTTTGGTCGGGTAAGTACCGAGTAAGCTTTTACCTTTTGCTTAAGAGGAGCGCTTCCTATAGATTCTAGGTATCCATTTACCTCACTTGGATCGATAGATTGCTGTGCAAGGAGTTTTTTAAAGTCTGCGACTTGATCTCTTTTTATCACCATTTTAGTGTAGCGTTCTTGACTTGCTAGGCCCAGATTGTATCCAATTTCGGTTAGCCTCAGGTCTGCATTATCCTGTCTGAGTAGGGTGCGGTATTCTGCTCTTGAGGTAAACATTCGGTAGGGCTCTTTGGTACCTTTATTGACCAAGTCATCGATCAATACCCCTATGTAGGCGGCATCTCTTCGGAGGATGAAGGGATCCTTTTCTTGAACCTTTAAAGCAGCATTAATCCCAGCTACTAGGCCTTGTGAAGCGGCCTCTTCATAGCCTGTAGTTCCATTAATTTGCCCTGCGAAGAACAGGCTTCCTACCAATTGTGTTTCGAGGCTAAGGCTAAGCTGAGTAGGGGGGAAGAAGTCGTATTCTACTGCATATCCCGGGCGGAACATACGGGCATTCTCAAGGCCTGGAATAGTTTGCATAGCCTTGTACTGTACATCTTCTGGTAGAGAGGAGGAGAAGCCATTTACATAGACTTCAATGGTATTCCAACCTTCTGGCTCCAAAAAGAGTTGGTGCCTGTCTCGCTCTGCAAATCGATTGATTTTATCCTCAATGGAAGGGCAGTACCGAGGCCCCATACCTTGGATGGCCCCATTGAATAGGGGAGACCGATTAAAGCCCGAACGTAGGACTTCGTGCGTTTTGGCGTTGGTATAGGTAATATGACAGGGTCGTTGGGTGTGTAGGGGTTGCGTATCAGAGAAGGAAAACTTTCCGGGATATTCATCTCCAGGTTGTTCTTCTGTACGCTCCCAGTCAATAGATCTTCCGTCGATTCGTGGGGGAGTCCCTGTTTTCATTCGTCCACTTTCAAAGCCCAACGCTTCTAGTTGAGCGGTTATCCCCACAGCTGCTCTTTCTCCGCTTCTTCCTCCTCCAAAGTTCTTTTCGCCAATATGGATCTTACCATTGAGAAAGGTCCCATTGGTGAGTACAACTGTTTTACCAGGGATCTCTAATCCTAGGGAAGTCCTTACTCCCTGTACGGTACTTCCTTTTACAACAATACCCGTAATCATCTCCTGCCAAAAGTCGACATTAGGGGTTTGCTCTAGCATGAGACGCCAGGTTTCTGCGAATCGCATACGATCACTCTGTGCCCTAGGGCTCCACATAGCAGGTCCTTTAGACCGATTGAGCATGCGAAATTGGATCATGGTCTTATCTGTCACAATTCCCGAATAGCCTCCGAGGGCGTCGATTTCACGTACCAGTTGGCCCTTGGCAACTCCTCCCATTGCGGGGTTACAAGACATTTGGGCAATGGTATTCATATTCATGGTAGCTAGCATGACCCGCATACCCATATTGGCTGCTGCTGCTGCTGCCTCACATCCGGCATGTCCTGCGCCTACAACGATCACATCATATGTTGGGAACATAATTTTCAAATTTCTAGTGAAGCTTTATATCGCTTTATCATGCAAAATTACGTAGAAAATTGGTATGTGGGG
>JBCCTX010000555.1:0-2222 GCA_039197765.1 Bacteroidota bacterium | reverse complement strand
TAGCACTGTCCAATGGGGTGGAATTGTCATATCGCTCCTGTTCTAGGATATAGTATTGCATGCCATTGTCTGCGGCTACTTTCAAGATTTGAGGATAGTCGATGGAACCCGTTCCAAGGTCTGTTGAGGCTTCCCGCTCTTCAGGCTCAGCGTCTTTAAGGCGGTCTTTTATATGGCAGAGGGAAAAGCGATTGGGGTATTTCTTTAAGTATGAACTGATATCCGCTTGGGCGGTTACAACCCAATACATATCTAGCTCAAAATCAACGAGTTCTGGGTCGCTATTATCCATCATATATGCTTGGGGGATCACTCCGTCTATTTCTTTAAAAGAGTAGCCATGGTTGTGGTAGGCGAAGCGGATGCCATTTTTCTTACAGATTTCTCCATAGGCATTGAATTTATCGGTCCATTCTTTGAATCCTTCTATGGAGTCCTGAGGACCTATCCAGGGACAGATGAGGTATTTCATGCCAATTTCGGCAGCCTGGGCAGCCTTCTCTTCAAAGTTCTCTTCGACATTACAATGGCTAGCGACACAGTCTAAGCCTAGGTCGTCCATGTAGGCTTTGAATTCCGTGTTACTCATTCCCCAAAACATGCCCATATCGCCCTCGTAGCTTTCGATTTGTTTGTAGCCCATATCGGCTACCTGTTTGATAATACCTTTGGGATCATCGGGGAGAATGTCCCGCAGGGTGTAGAGTTGCAGACCAAAGGCCGCTAAGCTGGGAGTCCCTGGGGTTTCTACCTCGGGTTCCTGAGGAGTCTCAGTAGTAGTGGGGACATTACAAGCCCATTGAGGTAATAACAGGGAGGTGCTTCCCAGGGCAGTGGCTTGGCGAATGAATTTACGACGGTTTGAATGCATAGTAGGTCTTAGGTAGTAAATATGAAGTGGTAAGTAAAGGTAAGGAGAGGATTTTGAAAAAGAGAACTTGGGTTGAAGAAATATTTTGGGAAGTTGGAAAAGGATTGTTCAGGATAAATCAAAGGTAAGGACAGGTATGGCTAATTCTTCAGCCATCTTAACTAGCTTTTTGTCAAAGGTAAAAATGGTTCCTGAATGTGTGAGTGCTAAGGCCAAGTAAAAACAATCATAGGCTGGGTGTAAAAGTTGACAGGCCAAATTTAAGGCATGTTCATAATAGTTTAAGGTAGGGATGAACGATTCTACGATAGAAAGTGAACGAGTAAGTAATATATGGCATCCTTCAGGGTCCCTACCTTCTATTTTATGGAATTGCCATGCTACATTTGTAGCCTCTGCAATGTATACATCTGGCGCAATGATCTGTTCAGAATCTTCAAAAACCCTTCGGAATTGAACCTGTAAGTCAGGACGTGTTATGTACGCAAATGCAGCGTTCACATCTAAAATGCAGATCATTAGCTTTCTCTATCTTCTCTAATGAGTTTAACGATATCAAGAGAATTCCAATCTTTCCACCTTTCTTTTTCAGATTCAATTTTATCAAGGATCTTTTTCCGGTGAAGGTTTAGCTCAGTTTGATCCTCAAGGCCCTTTTCTAGGGCGACAATGGCTTGTTGATTTATACTTCTTCGTTCTCTTTTTGCTGCTGCTTTCAAGGCTTGATACAACGCTTCAGGAACATTTCTAACTTGAAGTGAAGGCATTTTGCTATTATTATGTATACTCATGCATGTATACTAAATATGCATATTTTTTCGCAAAAAATACCAACAAATTCTTGCCTTCTGCTCAAAAGCTGGTATATTTGCATCCACCTAATTGGGAATTACCCGGTCTGGTAGTTCAGTTGGTTAGAATACATGCCTGTCACGCATGGGGTCGCGGGTTCGAGTCCCGTCCAGACCGCTCGATCTTTGATTATGCTTCTGGATTTCAGAGCTTTACAAACAGCAACTTCCACACCGCAGTCAGTAAAGCAGTCGTTTTCAAAGAAAGTAACTTAATTTGTTAAGGTCAGACTAATTGTCTGGCCTTCTTTTTTTGCCCCATCTACGATTAAATCTGCAGGAGCCACTTCTAATAATTCGGCCATTTTTAAAATCTCAGATAGATAGGGTTGGTTGCGATTATTACACCATCCATTGACAGTATTATATTTCTTCCCCATCTTATCGGCCAGCCAACTCTGGGACCGACCCTGGCTTCTGAGCACGACCTTAATACAATTAAGTTCTTTCCTCTTTGCCATTAGCTTATTATTTTTAAGTAAAAAAGCTTGAATTTTTTA
>JBCCTX010000554.1:0-2238 GCA_039197765.1 Bacteroidota bacterium | reverse complement strand
TTTCAACGGCCTTTTTATTTAAATGGGGAGAAGGTTTCACCTGCCGAAATAGAAGCTGAAATTCTACCTAAATATAAAACAGATTTTATAACCGACTACGCTTTGAGGTGGCTGGATGAGGTGATGGAGAGGGACAATCCCTTCTTCCTGTTGCTTCCCTATCATGCAGCCCATTATCCTTTACAGGCCCGGCCAGAAGACATTGCCAAGTACCGGGGGAAATACCGCAAAGGTTGGGATGCCATCCGAGCCGAGCGATTTGAGAGAATGAAAGAAATGGGGATACTGGATACAGACGTTCAGCTATCTCCACCTGAAGGAAACCTGAATACATTTCGGGGCCATCCTGGAGGCTTTGAGGAGATCCGTGCGAAATTCCCCACCTATTACCCTTGGGATGCTCAGACAGAGGAGGAAAAGGATCAAAAGGACCTTGAAATGGCAGTATTTGCCGCTATGATTGATCGAATGGACCAAAATATAGGGAGGGTAATTAGGCGCTTGGAAGCATCGGGAGAACTAGACAATACCCTCATCCTATTTTTTACAGACAATGGTTCCTGTCCTTTTGATAGTAATGTGGATTTCAACATTCCACCAGGTCCCACAGAAGGCTATCGCTGCCTTGCGCCTACCTGGGCCAATGTGGGAAATACCCCATACAGACTTTACAAGCAAAATGGGCATGAGGGGGGAGCCAATACCCACTTTATCGCCCACTGGCCTGAACGAATAGCGCCTGGACAAATTACCTCCCAACCGGGACACGTGGTAGACTTGTTTCCTACTTTTCTGGAAATGGCTGGAGTCGAATATCCCCAGACCTACAACGGAAAATCCACCCTAAGCCTGGAAGGACAGTCGCTGCTCCCCATTTTTGAGAGTAAGGAGCGTGAAGAACCCGAATTCTTCCTTTCGGGGAATTTGGAGCGTTTTCGTATGTTTCGGGTGGGAAAATGGAAGATCGTGCGACAAAATTGGTCAGAAAAGGCCCCAACAGATTGGGAACTGTATGACATGGAGGAAGATCCAACAGAAATGAAGAATTTGGCAGAACAAATGCCGGAAAAGCTAACGGAGTTGGTAGGGGAATATGAGGGGTATCAGGTGCGGATGAAAGAGGAATTGGGAGAATAGGGATATTCCAATAGTAAGGTAAAAGGAAAATCTTACGTACAGCTACTATTATTTAAACTAGTTTAAGAACATTACCTCTCTGAAGCCCTAATTTTGTTTTATAACGCCTCAAATAAGAATTCCTAACGGTTAACAAGTTTTATAATAAAGAGGATATGAACCCCAAAAGCGCTTTTTTAGTCATCGGCTTAGCCTTAAGCATTTTTTGCCCTTCAGTAGCACAAGAGATCCACCAACTTCAATTGTCAGGGGATATTACCGCAGCACAAACCACCACCATTTTGGAGAAAGCGCAAGAATTAGCTTCCTCCCAAGAAATACTTGTGAACATAGCCATTGTTGATGCTGGAGCTAATCTAAAAGGGTTCTTGCGTATGGATGGTTCTTATCTGGGCAGTATTGATGTGGCAATAAAAAAAGCCAAGACGGCTAGGTATTTTAATATTGCTACGGGCGATTTAGGGAAAATCTCCCAACCCGGTGGGGATATCTATCTCATCGAATCCTCCAACGAGGGACTCATCACATTTCCGGGGGGAGTCCCAATCAAAGACAAGGAGGGAGTGATCATTGGAGCTATCGGTATTAGTGGGGGAAGTATCGAGCAAGACCACGATATAGCAACTCAAGCGGCTGGATCTATCCTTTAAGTCGTTTGGATCAAAGCAAATCCGCTCGGCAATCTATCACCTTGTATATCCCTCCATTTCCTTTCGTCATCACATATATTTCCCCCTCATCGTCTATGCCTAATCTTAGGTCAACTCGTTTGTGTTGGGAAATTGTCTCCATGTCAGATACCACTCCATTAATGGCTACGTTCAATCGATAGGCTGGGGCTAGCTGGCCTTCTACCATGTCAGCAACTTCGGCATAGAATAGCATACCGCGAGAGATATCCCCAAAGATGTATTTTCCCTGTAAAAGAGGAATCTGCTTTCCCGAATATACAAATCCACCAGATACAGCACTGCCTTCGTCATGGTCGTACTGGACGACAGGATACGTGTAAGTACCTTTTACCTCTTCTTCAGGCAAGGGATAAACGACTTCGGGATTTGCGTCGACATCAAACAGAAAAGTGCCTTCGCGATAAGGCCA
>JBCCTX010000553.1:0-2240 GCA_039197765.1 Bacteroidota bacterium | reverse complement strand
TCTGATTGGTGGGATGAAACTGCCTTGTACCAAGTATTCAGGCTAAGCTATTCCAAAACCTTTGGCGGCCAAGTGGCTCGTAAAAATAGAAACCGAGAAGAGGAGCTCAAGCGGGTGGAAAATTGATTTAGGCCGGGGAAAATTACTCATTTGTTACCCCCGATTTTAATTCCTAAAAAGCTCCAGCCTATAACCGAGCTTGCGGAGCTTAAGATGGATTAAAGCAAAATACTTGTTTTGTATGTAAATTTCCCAGAGACCAAGTGGCCATTCGTTGTGTTTTCCTGAAAACTCATATAACCTAGCCCAATACCTCCTGGCAATACTCCAAGCATCTTCGTACTTCTTTAACTGCATCTGAGCCCTCGGGGATCTTATACTCCAATTCGACAGTCGCGGGAAAGCTGTATGCTTCCTTACTCATGAGCTGGAGAATTTCTACCAGAGGGGTATCTCCTGTACCCCAGGGCAGATTCTTTAGACCGTTTTCCGGAGTCGTGCGGTCCTTGATGTGCATACTGGAAATACGCTTGTTAAACTTCTTTAAGAATTCTAGTGAGTCTGTATAACCCGCAGCGACATAGTGTCCCATATCGGGATTGATAGAATTGAACTTCGACTGCTCTAGGGCCGTATCCCAGAATGTAGGCGTTTGTTGGGTATGTCCGTGGTAAGCAACCTGAATTTTATGCTTTTTCGCCATTTTACCCAGTTTCTTCGTGTGGGCATCATCACTGGGATGCTCAAGGGTTACATGACTAGCACCTAAAGCCTTTGCAGCTTTGAACCCAAAGTGGATTTCTGCATCAGAGTTATCCTGACCAAAAGCGCTGGGCTTAAATCCGTATATTTTCACCCCCGCATCAGTATACATTTTTCTCACCTGCTCAAATTTATCCATAGAAGCCTTAGCCCGCCATTTGGCAACTTCTAGGCCATAAGCCTGGGCCTGTGCCTGCATTTCAGTGAGCGCTTGTTGTTCATCTGCTGTAAGCGCCTCTCCTTGGCGCTGCTTCCGCCTCAAGCCATACATTTTCCGTCGATTAATCGGGTTTTTGGGTTTTCCAGCAAAGTATTCTGCAGGATCTCCCATCAATTCGATGGCACTGATTCCCGAATCCAGCACATACTGAAGGGTAGCCTCTGCACTTTGATCGGGCATACTCCGAAAGGAGTAGGTGATGACCCCAATTTGAACGCCTTTAATGAGGGAGTTGGGATTATTGTAGTTTTTCAAGATGGCTGGAAAGCCCAGCAAGGGCTTGGCAAGTACTAAACCTGTGGCAGCAGTTGAGGCTGCACCAATGAATTTTCTGCGAGAGAGGTAGCTATGTTTTTCCATAAGTGATAGACTAATTGGACACAGGGTTACACGGATTCATTCACCCATTTACGAATTACCTTAAGGTAAGATAAAAACCTGAATTTTATTTGTAGGAGTAGGGTATGAAAGAGGGCTTGACCTGGAAAAATAAATACTACAAAATTTGTTTAACCCTTACATTTTGTTTTAGTTAAAATACTATAAAGTAGTATTAATGGCTAAAATACGTTAAGTTAAGAGAAATTTCGGAGAGCCAAAAGGTAGGATTGACAAGCTCTAACTATGACGATTCAAGGGATTGGCTAAGCTGAGCTTTCCCTTATTATGTGTGGAAAAATCAGCGCTTGAACATTCTGTATAAACCTGAAAAAGATCATAGAACTCACTAGTCAAAGCAATTCTAGACCTTGAATAGTAAAGGAAAAATGGGAGAATCTTCCCCACCTAAACTTCCAATGTCTACCTCTCAACCCAAAGATTTTAACTAGCAGGCTGGATGTGGATAAAATGGATCCCATTCAATTGAATAAGTATCTGTCCAGGTTTTGCTTCAGCGTTTTTGAAAACGAAATAGATGTCGTGTTTTCCTGCAATGTCATTGAGTGGTATAGAGTGTCTAGGGGCAAACTTTTCCCTAACTGTTCGATAGTTGGGTCTAGGCCCTTTTTTTCCATTCTTTTCCCATGCTGCCCGAAGCTTTTGGAGCTCCGCACGAAAGTCGATGTCTAAGGGAACAATTTTCTCTGTATTTCCCAGCAAGGTTCCAGAAGGAGAGTCAAGATACACCTCTACAATTCCTCCTGCTGCACCATTCCTTTCCGATGCTTCAGCATCTAAGCTGATTTCACGAATTCCTGTCAGGTCCAACCCTTTATAGGCAATAAAGGCCTGATCTTCTACCACATTAAACAGAAAC
>JBCCTX010000552.1:0-2280 GCA_039197765.1 Bacteroidota bacterium | reverse complement strand
TCCTAAGCTCAAGAAAGGAGGCTTTGTGATCGGGGGTAAGTTTGGAAAGGGCGTTGCTATGGTGAGGAAGTCCAATGGAGATTGGAGCGATCCCGTTTTCGTGAAACTTGCAGGAGGTAGTCTGGGCTTCCAGATAGGATATAGTTCTACAGACCTATTCCTCATTTTCAAAGACGCAGGAACCCTAGAGAGATTGGCGTATGGCAAGGGACAATTTACGATTGGAGGGGATATTTCAATTGCAGCAGGTCCTGTGGGGCGCCAATCCTCTGCCAAGACTGATCTAGATTTTGACGCAGAAGTTTATTCATATTCCCGAAGTCGCGGGGTATTTGCTGGATTGAGTCTGGACGGTTCGGAACTTAAAGTAGACAAGGAAGCTAATCAGTCCTATTATGGGGAAGATATTCCTGTAGAGAAATTATTGGGAGAAAGACAGGAAATGGTAGGGAAAGAGCCGGCTAATAAACGCATCCACGCGATCTTAAATGATTTTGAGTAAGTAACATCAAAATTTTCTGTAAATGTAGGGGAGACTCTACATTTACAGATGTTAGTTATTCTTAATAGAATTATACTCACTCATATTAGAGGGGTCGATCTGCTCCATAATTTGCAAAAATTCCTGCTGCTGGTTGGGTAGTGCGCCTTTGAAGATATTCTTAAGCTCATTGTTCTTGGTGTCCATGAACACTCGCTTGATATACAACAGATTATTTTGACGTTGGAGTTCTTCGATCTTTCTCAAGGCTTCCATTACTCCTCTCCTTCCTTGGTTAACGTCTTCCACCATTAGGTCCATTCCCTCTCTATGATAGGAGTACATCGCCTCGTGAAAGGCCTTATACCGGGTATTCCTAAGGTTTTCCACTAGCCAGTAGCGATTTTGTTGGCCATCTGCGCTGCGCCATCCACGCTCCCCACTGCTTCCTGCTTGGTTTAAAACCTCTTCTGCCTTTCGAAGAAAATCTTCCCCACCATTAGGACTGAAGGAGTCGTAATCGAAGGATAGTACGATGTAGGCGTAAAAGTTCAACAGAGCGGTCAGGTTATCCTGAAAAGTATTTTCTATATGAGGCATCTGCTGCTGAACTACGTAGGAAAAATCAAAAAAAGAGTCAGAGATATTAAACAATTGGGTTTCCTCGCTAGACCCATATATAGGCCGAAATGCTTGAACGATGGCCCGGCCTGTAAAACGATCTGCTGTGGGGCGTTCGTTGATCTGAATGCGTAACTGCCAACGTATGCGCTCGTAGTGTTCGTATTGGTCGTTGGTCCATTTGAAATCATTGATGTATTCATTGATGGATCGCCGCATTTCGTCAAATATCTGCTTATCCCCTTGAATCCTACCGGGATTGATAGACACCGAACACATAAATTCCTGTGCAAAGGAAAATTGCAGAGAGCTGAGAAGGATCAAGCTCAGAAGAGGCTTTCCAAAGGGTAAGGAATATATAGGTTTCATAGAGAAATCAGTTGAACGATCTTTTCCAGAATATCTACAGCGACTTCTTTTTTAGATTTTAGTGGATAGGTTTGGACCTCTCCCCCTCGATCAATCAAGGTTACCTTATTTGTGTTGTGCCCAAAGCCTGCCCCTTTGTCTTCCAACGAATTTAATACGATTAAGTCGAGGTTTTTATCCCTTAATTTTTGCTCAGCATGCGCACGGGCATTGTTTGTTTCCAAAGCAAAGCCTACCAAAAATTGTTCCATCCCTTTATGATTCCCTAGATATTTGAGGATATCCGTTGTCTTGTGAAGAGTGAGTTCTAGGGTATCTCCCTGTTTCTTTATTTTTTCAGCCTGTATAGCTGGAGGGGCGTAATCCGAAACAGCTGCAGCCATGATGAGGATATCCTGCTCTTTATGCATGTCCTTAATGGTTTCAAACATTTCCTTTGCAGATACCACCGGATAAAAATGTACTCCTTGGGGAGAAGGCAAGGCCGTAGGCCCTGAAACCAAGTGGACTTCTGCACCCCAAGCTTGAGCCATTTCAGCAAGCGCGTAGCCCATCTTTCCCGAAGAGTGATTGGTGATATAGCGAACGGGATCCAAGGCTTCTTGTGTTGGACCGGCACTTATCAGTACGCGCTTGTGGGCTAGTTTTTTCTCAGCATTATGGGCAAGTAGTTGCTCTACAGAGGCTAAAATCTCCTCAGGTTCCAGTAGCCTTCCAGGACCTTGAAGGCCGCTAGCTAGGTATCCCGTCCCCGTTTCCAAAACGTGTACGCCATCTGCTTTAAGGATGTGAATGTTGTGCTGAACGCG
>JBCCTX010000551.1:0-2285 GCA_039197765.1 Bacteroidota bacterium | reverse complement strand
TTTCCCAAAGCGCTGAACAGAAGTACATGGTCTTTGTGGTCTGTAAAATTGCGCTTGTACTGAAGTTCGTACTGGAATTTCGGATTAACTGCCTCGGTCTCTTCCGTCCGAAACCACTCGGAATTAATCAACCCGGTAGAATCCTCGAAGCTAAAGTTAGTTTGGGAGGGCTGATCCTCAATTTCTAAGGCAAAACTTCCCGATAAAGTGATGATGTTGTTCTTATCAATAAGGTAGTCTGTCCCCAGAATTAAGTTGTAAAAGGTTTCATTTCGATACTCCCGCCCATCGGAAATGATAGCGGTATTGTTTCGCAAATCCCGGTTGATATTATCCGTGTCATTGGGTAGTTCCCTGTATCCTGCCCCCAATTGACTGAAGAGGTTGAATTTTTCTGTCCTGCGATTCAAACTCAGACCAAAGCTGTGGTTGTGGGGAGAACCTGTATTTAATGAAACAGACCCATTGACGCCCTTTCTTTCCTCTTTTTTGATTACGATATTGATAATGCCCGAAGTTCCTTCCGCTTCATATTTAGCGGAGGGATTGGTGATAACTTCAATTTTATCAATCATGTCTGCTGTGATCGTGCCTAAGGCATTTCCTCCCTCACTCGCGAGAACCGAGGGTTTCCCATTGATAAGGATTTGTACTCCCTGGCTTCCCCGGAGACTTATTTCTCCTTCAATATTTACATTCACAGAGGGTACATTATCCAGAACCTCCAAAGCGCTAGCACCCGAACTACTTAGGTCCTTTCCCACATTGAAGACTCGCTTATCCAGTTTGAATTCAGTCCTCGATTTTTCGGCCCGAATTTCAACTTCATCTAGGTTCGCCACATTTTCTGTTAAGGATATTTCCCCTACGTTCAGCGTTTTCCCCTCTATTTGCAGGTCTTTTAGGGTTTGTGCCTCAAAGCCGATAAAGCTGACTTTCACATGAAAGTCCTTGGTAGGAGAAGTAAGTCGAAAAACGCCATTTTTATCCGTAGTAGTGTCAGCCATGGCTTGTTCGGTAATGGGGTTTACCAACATAACCGTAGCAAACTCCAAAGCTTGACCATTCGTGGCCGAAATAACCGTTCCCGAAACTTCAATAGCTGCATTTTGCGGCCGCACCATCTTGACGACCAACAATAGCGAAATGCAGAGTAGGGTTTTGAGCGTATATGTTTTCATTGAGAATGAATTTATCATTTGAACTCGTACAAAGATGGACCTCAATTCTGAAGTTGGGTTGAATCCTTTTTGTAGAATGGTTGAACTTGTGGATGCTTTTGGGAAAAAATGGGTAAGGGAAGAACACCCTAGTAGCAATCCATAAGAACTTGTCCCCGGTTTTGGTAGTAACTCAATTTTTTGCCTGTGTGTTTGCTGCAAATTTCCTCCAACAGCTTTAGCACAGCATTCTGCATCGCAATCGAGCCACACAGCATGATTACCCCTCCTTGATGGAGTCGTTCGGCTATCTCCTGTTGTGTATTTCGAACAATATCTTGAACATAAGCATAGGGACTTTCTTCACGAGAATACGCTATTTCCATATGATCTAGGCTTTTACGATCGAGGGCAGCCATAATCCAAGGCTCGTACAACGCATAAGACTGTGAATTTCTCCCTCCCCAATACAGATAGACTTCTGTGTGCATTCGTATTTCTTGTATCATGCCCAAAAAGGGAGCTATCCCAGTTCCGTTGGAAATCAAGGTAGCACTAGGAGCTCTTTCTGGGAAGTGGAAGTCTTTGTTGGATTGGATACCTGCTTCTAGTTTGTCCGTTACCCCTAATCTATTGAGGTAATTGGAGCAAACGCCTTGATCGTGTCGTTTGACACTGAGCAATACCTGGTTTCCTTGAATTTTGGCGATGGAGTATAGGCGTTCTACAGGATCTTCGGGCGGTTCAATGGCAAGCAAATCCCCAGAACGAAAAGGCACTCCATTGGCTTGGAGGGTGAGTAAAAATGTGTCTCCAAAGCCATCTTGTATGGATTGTTTTTGGATCACTGTAAAATGGGAAGCCTTTGTTTTTACTGTAGGTAGGCTAGGGGCTAGGTCTAATCGCAGGTTTAGCTGATCCCCCCAGTTGTGAGCCCAGGTTTGAAAACTGGTGTAGGATTTATTGTGGATCAGATAGGCAGCCTCTTGGAGTACACAGTTTTCTTGGCTTTTCAAGGCTGCTTCTACCTCGAGTGCGTATTGGCAAAAGTCGGGATAGGCATAGGAGCCAAAGCCTACTACCGCGCATTGGGTAGCTCGGGAGGGAGGAAGCTGATTCAATCGC
>JBCCTX010000550.1:0-2288 GCA_039197765.1 Bacteroidota bacterium | reverse complement strand
TATAATTGGGAGCAGCTTTTTCACACAGAACCCCTATCCTAGTCCATACCTGAGCACTTTTTTCCATAGTCTAAACGCTATAATGCTAGCACAAACCTACAAAATAGAAACTGAGCGCTTAATCATTCGATGTTATCAACCAGAAGATGCTCCCCTCCTAAAGCAGGCAATTGATGAAAGTCTCAGTCATCTGCTACCCTGGATGCCTTGGGCGAAGCATGAACCGGAACCTTTAAAAGCTAAAGTTGCAAGGCTTCGTAAGTATCGTGGGCAGTTTGATTTGGGAATAGATTTCACCTTTGGGATTTTCTCCAAAGACGAGAAAGTTCTAATCGGATCAACAGGACTTCATACCAGACTCGACGAACACGCCAGAGAGATTGGCTATTGGATCAATGCTAACTACCTAAGAAGGGGCTATGCACTTGAGGCGGTAACAGCCCTTACAATAGTAGGGTTCGAACTAGAAGGACTTGATAGAATCGAAATACACTGTGCCCCGAATAATATTCGCAGCCAGGGCATCCCCCAAAAATTGGGCTATGTACATGAAGCTACGCTTAAAAATCGAACAACAGGTACAGAAGGAAAGCAACGAGATGTAATGATCTGGACCATGTTCAAAGAAGTGTATCTGAAAAGCCGTCTCAAAGACCTTGAAATCAAGGCTTTCAATGTTATGAATGAGCGTATTAGCATTTAAATCTTCTGTAGCAATCGCCTTGGCAGAAGGCCTACTTTTTGCATATTTGTAGTATGTCAAAAACTCTGTTAGCCTTATTAAGCCTGTGGGCCTTCCTCGGAGGGAATGTGTATAGTCAAGTATGTGATGACATTATTCTGAAAGGATGTGAGTCTCCGCTTTCAGAAGGATGGATCAAAATCGACAATTGCCAAACGGGCAACGTGGACTTGCAGTACTGTCATCCTCGATTTTATGTAGGAAGTGGCCATAACCTTGCTGTAAGGGGAGCATCCACGGGTAAAATTGTGTTCGACGAATTCATAGAAAAAACGCGCCTGGAATCTGGAGCCAAAGTAAGAAAGGCAGTAGGGAAAGATGAGCAGGGAGGCTTCTACACGGGTATTTTCACCTACAACCTAGACAATGATATTGAGGCCTGTTATATGAAGGAAGGAGCAGATCGATCCCTTGAAATCGTGGTTCCTGAATAAAAGGAACCTCATTCGATCTACTTGCTGGGTAATACGCACAACTTTCTTTATTCTGGCAAAGTAGAATTTGCCTCCGATTCTACTAGTAATAGGGTTTGATCCAGTAGCTCAATTCCACCGGGCATCCCATGACCGGGAATAATAGATTCTATCGCTGGGAACTTCTGTTTAATTTTGCGTAGGGTATGGGGCCATTCTTGGATATTGGACTCACCAAGATTCCCTAAATCCGCCTTAAGGGATTTGACTAAACAACCCCCAAAAAGCAATTGATCCTTAGGGATATAGCTCACAATATTATCCTGCGTACTTCCCTCGCCAAGAAAATAACTGATAACCTCTGTTTCTCCGATTTGAAAGTGCTGTTGCGTTTCAAAACCGTTTAGAGGAACGGTTCTCCCATGTTCTGCTGCTAACCTCACGGTCAATGTATGAGAATAAGAGGGAATACCTGCCTGGTGAAAGGCTTCCAAGCCTCCCAGGCCATCTTTGTGAGAGTGGCTGGCAACCACTGCTTTGATGCTTGCTCCTAGGGAATTCTCTACCCATTCGAGCAAGTCCATGGCACCTTCATTGTTCACAGGTGTATCAAAAATTACAGCTTCCCCATCATCTATATAGATGTATCCATTGCACCCTTTAAATCCAGCGCTATCTGTTTCCAAATAAGATATGTGCATATAGGAATGATCAGAAATAGGAATGATTTCAAGGGATTCAGATCTATACCCATACGTTCGGGGATCCACTGAACAGGTATCACAGACCTTAACGGGGGAGCTATTCCGGTTGGTCAGTCTCCAGGTTTCTCCATAGACAGATTCATAGGTAATTTCGATATAGGTGTACAAATCAAAGACCGCCTCTAAGATCTTCAATCCAGAGGATACTTTATTGTCTGTAACCGAAATGGGATATACGGTTTCTCCCTGTGGGATCATCCTCCCTTCCCAGAGATTGCTGTGTCCATAGGCTACAGAGTCCGCTTCTGTGAAGGTATCATCCAGGAAGAATACGATGTCATCATAGGTATTTCCCTTTGCATACACCTTTACAGATCTAAGGATTGCCGGCCCTATCCCTGTATTTTCGAGGGCTATTTTGTAGTTTTT
>JBCCTX010000549.1:0-2317 GCA_039197765.1 Bacteroidota bacterium | reverse complement strand
TCCCAGAGCATTTTTACTCGGGACACTACTCTGCTGTATTTCTTTGCAGAGCTGGAGGAACCTCATGTCTGGGCCAGCCTAAAGCAGCGGGATACTATCATCTTTCACAATAATGACTTTGAGGTATTCATTGACCCAGATGGAGATACCCATAACTATTTTGAGCTAGAGGTCAATGCATTCAATACGGTTTGGGACCTATTCCTGACCCGACCTTATCGAAATGGTACAAATGTACTAGATGCCTGGGATATACCGGGCTTGCAAACGGCAGTTGATATTCAAGGAACCCTGAATGATCCAAGGGATAGGGACAGCGGTTGGTCTGTAGAAATAGCTATTCCCTGGGAGGTCTTATTAGAGGGAAACGCCTCCAAAAGGATTCCTGTAAATCAATATTGGCGGATTAATTTTTCTCGCGTTAATTGGGATTTTGATTTGGTAGCTGGGAAGTATATACGCAAGAAAGATGCTTTAGGGAAATACCTACCTGAATACAACTGGGTTTGGTCGCCTCAATGGACGATCAATATGCATAAACCCGAATATTGGGGCTATGTATTTTTTTCTCCTAACCCACCGGGAATGGATACCACCTTTACCATTGCGGAAGATGAATCCCTCAAACTGTACCTGTTTCAACTGCATGAAAACCTGAGAATGGGAACTAAGGGAAGAAATGGCTTAAAGGAGGGTGCCAAGGTCCTTGTGAATACGGAGGAAAAAGAAATCGCAGGAAAAACAATTACGCCTCAGTTAGATATACATTCCTTTGGCTGGACCCTCTGGGTAAAGAGTCCTTTTACAGGATCTATATTATATATTGAGGAAACGGGTAAATTTGGATGTGTTGATCAAAACTGAAGGCTGCTATTTGGCGTTTTCTAGCAAAATTTCACCCACTGAAGTACACATATGCAGCCAGTATGAGAAGCAGTACGACAAGGGTTCCGATTAGGTCCCACTGGTTCCAGCTGTTTCGAGTATCGTTTTTGTTTGCTTCGCTAAGCGTTCCGAAGGTTAGCCCTTGGATTTGGGTAAGGGAGGGGGCCTCACTTTGGTAGCTGACGATCACCATGACGGCTGCGGAAACCAGGAAGATGAGGAGGCTGTAATACTGGAAGAAAATATTGTTGACAATCCAGAAGAAGGAGCCTTCGGCATAATGGAAGCCTTCAATCATCGCCACAGGGGTATCAATGACCAGTCGGAAGATCCCCATGAGAAAGCCTACGAGTAAGGCAGAGAGGCAACCTTTCGCATTGAGGCGTTTGAAGAAAATGCCAAAGAAGAAGACTACGAAGATGGGAGGAGCTAGGTATCCTTGAACACTTTGTAAGTAGTCGTATAGCCCGCGACTTCCTTGAATAACAGGAATCCAAAGCAGCCCTATGACTACCATCACGGCTGTTGCTGTTCTTCCTACTTTTACGAGTTGGGCTTGACTTGCACTTGGACGGAATCGCCTATAGAAATCCATGGTGAAGAGGGTAGAGGAGGCGTTGAACACCCCTGCTAAAGAACTCATCAGCGCTGCTAATAGACCTGCCACAACTATGCCTCGGATTCCTGTGGGAAGAATGGTAGCCACTAGTAAGGGAAAGGCTTGCTGGGCGTTTTGATTGATTAATTGACCTTGAGAGTCTATCAAGGCATTGCTAAGGGATTCTACTCTGCCACTGCTTGCTAGTGCAAAGCAAATCATCCCAGGTATGATGAAAATAAATACCGGCAGGAGTTTCAAAAAGGCGGCGGCAGTCGTACCGCGACGAGCCTCAGTGAGATTTGCGGCACCTAACATACGCTGAACGATGTATTGGTCTGTACACCAGTACCAAAGTCCAATGATGGGTGCACAAAATAACATACCGATCCAGGGATAATTGCTGTTGAAGTACCAGGCCATACGAGTTTCGGTTTTTATAGGAGCCCAGGTGGCTTCTATCCCTTCTGGTACAATAGGTTTCCATAGGTTGAACATCTCAGAACCCGCAATCCGTTTCAACTCTGCCCAACCTCCTAGGGTTTCCAACCCATAGTAGGTTACCAAAATAGCCCCTATGATCAGGACTACAGACTGAATGGCTTCGGTATAGGCTACGGCTCTCAGCCCGCCGAGAATCGTATATAGGCCCGTGAGTAGGATCACTAGGATGGAACCTATCCAAAAACTGTCCAATCCCAAAAAATTGAGGTCGGGAAGTAAAACGCCAAAGACAATTCCCCCTGCGAATATTCCTACAGCTACCTTAGTAAGTGCATAAGCAACTAGGGAAATCATGGATAATACCCATCGAGCCGTGGGAGAAAACCGCTT
>JBCCTX010000548.1:0-2329 GCA_039197765.1 Bacteroidota bacterium | reverse complement strand
TAGTCCATAGTAACCTTTAATAGATGATCAAAGTAAACCACCGACTTATCCATGAATCCGCTCTGTCTTCCCATAATTCTGTATTACCTTGGCCTCATAAGTCAGAAAATCTCTCCAGCGTCCCTCTACATCTACGTTTGGGCATAAGGTCCGAGCCAATTGTAAAAACATCGTGTAATGGCGGGCTTCAGAGACCATTAGCTTGTGGTAAAATTCAGAGAGCTCTTGGTCGTCAATATTTTCTGACAAGACACTGAAGCGCTCGCAGGATCGCGCTTCTATCATGGCTGCAAAAAGCAGCTTGTCTGCAAGCGTTTCTTCTCTTCCTTTTCCTTTTACCTTCAAAAACTTCGCTAATTCATTCACATAGGAATCTTTGCGCTCACGCCCAAGGGAATACCCGCGTTGTTGGATGAGCCGGAAGACCATCTTAAAATGCCCCATCTCCTCTTGAGCTAGATCGGCCATCTTTTCTACTAGCTCAGCATGCTCTGGATACTGAACGATCAGAGAGATAGCCGTAGAAGCAGCTTTTTGCTCACAATAGGCATGGTCGGTAAGAATTTCCTCAATATTTCCCTCAACAATGTGCTTTACCCATTTGGGATCGGTGGCCATTTCAAGTCGGAGCATAATCAATTTTTTTTCGAAAGCGAAAGATACCTCAAAGGTCGGGAAAATAATTTAACTTCAATGCACAAAACCAAATTCCCATTATCATGACCCTAACTGGCGAACATCTTATAGGAAAAAAGATTACTCACACAGAAACCGATACCTTTCACGGGTACAATCCTGAAACAGGTAGGCCCCTTCCTACAGGCTTCTTTGAGGCAACTCCCCAGGAGGTGGAAGAAGCTGTATCCCTAGCTCAGGAAGCCTACCCAAGCTATCGAAAGATACCGCGTATAGACCGGGCTGCATTTCTAGATTGTATAGCAGAAGAAATTATGAATTTGGGAGATGCACTCATTGAGCGAGCCCACCAGGAAACGGGTTTGCCCGATGGTAGGTTGAGGGGAGAGAGAGGAAGGACTTGTAACCAACTCAAGCTATTTGCTTCCCTAGTCCGTGAAGGTTCTTTTATTGAGGCCCGAATCGATCATGGAAACCCTAATCGCGAACCCTTTCCCAAGCCTGACCTGCGCATGATGAACATTGGTTTGGGCCCTGTAGCTGTTTTTGGGGCAAGTAATTTCCCCTTGGCTTTTTCTGTTGCAGGAGGGGACACCGCTTCTGCTTTGGCGGCGGGTTGTCCCGTTGTAGTGAAGGGCCATCCCGCTCATCCTGGAACGGGAGAATGGGTTGGTAGGGCTATTCGAATGGCTGTTGAACGCTGTGGAATGCCAGAAGGAACCTTCTCCTTGTTACAAGGGAAAGGACACGAAGTAGGCACACATTTGGTACAACACCCAGGAATCAAAGCAGTAGGCTTTACCGGTTCACTTAAAGGAGGGAGAGCCCTGTACGACTTGGCTAGTGCCAGGCCAGAACCCATTCCTGTATATGCAGAAATGGGAAGCGTAAATCCCGTTTTCATTTTACCAGAAGCCTTAAGCCTAAAAGGAGATTCCATGGCTCAAGGGCTCATTGATTCTACCACATTGGGAGTAGGGCAATTTTGTACGAATCCAGGGTTGGTAGTCGGTGTAGAGGGAAATGCCTGGGAGCGATTTGTTCGCAAGGCGGCGGATATTACGGCTGCTAAGCAAGCGGGAATTATGCTAACTTCAGGAATTCAGTTTGGCTTTCAACGAGGGCTTCAGGGAATGAAGACAACCCCAGGGGTTGAGGTAGTCCAGGAGGGACATGTGGACGATAAGATAGCGAGCCAGGGGGTACCTACCCTTATGAAGACCTCAGGGAATACCTTTTTGACTCACGATATCTTGGAAGAAGAAGTATTCGGTCCTTCTACTTTGCTGGTAACCTGTAACTCTCGAAGCGAGTTGTTACAAATTGCCCGAAAAATGAGGGGAAACCTCACTGCAACCCTTCATGGTACGCCAACAGAGATTGGGGAATACCAGGACCTTGTAGATATTTTAGAGACCAAAGTGGGTAGGATCCTTTACAATGGTTTTCCTACAGGGGTAGAAGTTGGCCATGCCATGGTGCACGGTGGTCCGTATCCTGCGACTACAGATGCGCGCAGTACCTCAGTAGGTACCTCAGCTATTAAGCGTTTCCTCCGCCCTGTTTGTTATCAAAATATGCCAAGTAGTTTGTTGCCCGAACCCCTACATGACAGTAACCCCTGGAATATTTGGCGAATGGTGGATGGAGAGTGGAGGAAGTGAGGGGACAAGGCGAGTTTAATGGTCCATGG
>JBCCTX010000547.1:0-2427 GCA_039197765.1 Bacteroidota bacterium | reverse complement strand
CGTGGAATAGGTAATATTCCCGAACAGGGAGCTTTTTGATTTTTATATATTTCTCTTTTGGAAGCGCTTAAGTAAATGTTAAATATGTTAAGTAAATGTTAAATATTTGGATGATATTTTCTAAATCGTCAATTTAATCCATGAAAAAATTTCCAATAATCAATAAAATTATCTGGGTGCGTTTCATACAGTCTCACATGAGATCGGTCTCTTTGGTTGTTGGAATTGTGATGCTTGGAATATTACTCATAAACGTTTACCTAATTTCAGAAAATATAGACCTAAAAAAGCGAGACTTAGCGTTTACCATGGATAAGGTTCTTGGAGATGTGTATGGAAGGATAGAAGCAGATTACCTATTAAAAAAGCAGCTAAGCTATTTGTTCCACCATCACGAGGCGCAAAATTTGCCTCGTGATCCAGAAATTTCCCAGCAAGTTCACCGGAAAATACAGCAATATTTATCAGAGGCACTTTGGAATAATGCTCAAATTCCACAAAACTATGAATACGCCATTTTCCCAGCCCGCTCAGATGAAATCCTGCTAGGTTCGTCAGATACCTGCAGGAATTCTGAAATTTTTGTTTCCTACTCTATGGAAATACCGACTTCCCAAGCCTTGTATGCCCACCAGGAGCCCTATCGTTTGGGGATTTATTTTCCAAGGAAATTGGGTTTTATCGCCTTCCAGTTGGGGAAAGTCCTTTCAGTATTATTTGTGTTATTTGGTCTACTCGCCATTTTACTAGGAGCAACCCTAGTCGCTATTAAAAGTCAAGGGCGTTTGATCCAGTTTCGCAATGAGTTTATTAATAACCTGGCGCATGAGCTTAAGACCCCTGTATTTGCAACATCTATTATCCACAAAATTGCACGCCAATCCCTGGTAGAGCAAAACTACGAGAAACTCACCAAGCAATTAACACTTCTAGATCTTGAGAATCGGGATTTGGGAAAGCGAGTCGAAAGAATTTTGGAATATTCCATGCTGGAAGAAGGGACGGTCCTAATGGACTTTCAACCCTATGATATCACAGATATCATCCAGCAATGTGTAGACCTTTATACCCCTTTAGTAGAGGCAAAGAAAGGTCGCCTTTCGGTGGAATACCCTGCCTTATCTCCTTTACTGCGTATAGATCCCATCCATATTCGAAGTGCCTTGAATAACCTAATAGATAACGCCCTCAAATACAGTTACCGAATTCCCCTTATCCATGTTTCTGGGGAAGAGTCTGCTGGTAATTATTTGATCAAGGTCCAAGATAATGGCAAAGGTATTGCACCTGAAGATCATCCCTACATTTTCCAAAAGTATTACCGTGCCTCTCAAGGGGATCTACATACGGTCAAAGGTTTTGGTTTGGGACTTTCTTATGTAAAACTTATCGTTGAAAAACATGGTGGGGAAGTAACAATTTCCAGTAACCCAGGCAAGGGCTCTACCTTCATTCTTTCTTTCCCAATTCCACAATTAACTGCTTTAACTTATGTCCCCAGCGAAAATACTCTTAATGGAAGATGACCCTATTTTGGGGTATGCATTGAAAGAATACTTGGAGTTAAAGCAATTTCGAGTTGTCTGGGAGCCGGATGGAGTCGGAGGGGTACAACAATTCCAAAAGGAACCCTTTAACTTATGTATCATTGATATTATGATGCCTCAGAAGGATGGCTTTTCGGTGGCAAAAGAGATTAAATCGATTGATTCAGCTGTTCCATTTTTATTCTTAACTGCCCGTTATCAGAAAGTGGATAAACTGAAGGCTTTTAAGTTGGGGGCTGATGATTTTATTGTAAAACCAGTAGACGAGGAAGAATTGATTGCCCGAATAAATGCGATTCTCCGGAGGGGGGGAGCCTCTAAATCCCACCGTAGCATTCATTTTTCAATGGGGGGGTTTAAATTTTATCCCCACGATCAGCTCCTAATCAGAGAGGGGAGAAAAATTGACCTTACGGGTAAAGAATCTCAACTACTCAAAATGCTTTGTGAGCATAAAGGCCAATTGTTGACACGGGATGTCGCCCTAAATGAAATATGGGGAGAAACTGGCTATTTCACCAGGAGAACTATGGATGTACATATGGCTAGGCTTAGAAGTTACCTAAAGGAAGATCCGAGCGTAACTATTAAGAATGTGCATGGCAAAGGTTTTCGATTGGAAATCCTTCAAGAAGAATAGAAAAAGGGCTGCCCTTCGACAGCCCCAGTGCTAACTTAATGATCACATGTATAAGAGACGACTTGCAGATTTTAACGTTCACACGGAATGCATACAACCTTACGGATAAGGCAGATGAAAGGCCTAGAAGAACTTTATAAAAGGATGCCCCACAGGGCATCCGATAAATCACTTAGGAGACAAAAAATAGCAATCCGTAGGACAATATTAGTGAATCTAATAATATATACAAAATAAAAT
>JBCCTX010000546.1:0-2494 GCA_039197765.1 Bacteroidota bacterium | reverse complement strand
CGGGGTTTGAATGGTTGAAAACCCTACCCCAAGCTCCCAAGATCATCGTGACTACGGCCTATAAGGAATATGCCTTAGAAGGATACGAACTAGACATAGTGGACTACCTGCTTAAGCCTTTTTCCTTTCCGCGTTTCCTAAAAGCAATCAATAAAGCCACCACAACAGAAAAAGCCAGTCCACCAGAACCGCCTGCAATGAAGCGAGTAGAAAATCACCGTTTTTTTCTAAAAGGAGATAAAAAGCATCATCAAGTCCATACACAGGATATCCTATTCGTAGAGGCCTACGGCAATTATTGCAAAGTGTATTTAACAGAGGAAATGATCCTCAGCCACGAGAAGATCTCTAATTTGGAAACCTTACTAGCCGATGAAAATTTTCTCAGAGTGCATAAGTCCTTTCTCGTAGCTACGGATAAAATCAGGCTCATTCAAGGCAATCAGATCTATCTACAGGAGCATAAAATCCCCATTGGCCAGACCTATCGGAGTAGGGTCTCTCAATTACTGGGAGGGAAATGAGAATTAGGACATTCTTTTATTGAACTTGAGTTATCTCCTAGTACCGATTTTTTCGATCATACTTTTTGCATTTTCATACTGGGGATCAATCACTAGGGCCTGTTTGTAACTCCTAAGGGCTTCATTCCATTGTCCATTTGTATAAAATGCCTCTCCCAAGCTGTCAAATCCATCCGCAGAGTTGGGATGTATTTCATTGTTCAGCTTGAATACCAGGATGGCTTTTTCCATTTCCTTTTTTTTCAAATAGGTATAACCTAAATGGTTTAATTGTCCCCACTCCTTGTTCAAGCTATCTACCGTTGTATGAGATCTCAGTTCGTCCAGACTCAAGGTATAGTTCCTGCTGTAATAGCTGGCCCGTACAATGTGCATAGGGGTTGGTAGGGTTATAGCCTTCGGTGTGTAAGTTACTTGGTTGGCGACCGAAACCAGCTGAGTGTGTGGCAAGTTGCTTCAACTGGACGGTACCAATTGGACTCTTTAAGGCTATGGAGTTAGGCAAAAGGCTACCTAGCGTATCGGTCAACTGAAGCTCTTTGCGTGTAACTCTATCTGCCAGTAGTAGGCCGGTAAAAACTTTCGTGATGGAGCCAATCTCATACATCGCATAGGCGTTTGGTTTATTTTCTCCTTGGGCAGACAGCTGCCCATTCGCATATATGTCCATCCCAGAGGGGTCGATTGCCCCTATGATAATACTTTGGTTAATGCCTTTAGCTACTCTCTCATCGATAAGATCCTTAATGCTTGTATCAATTAACTCGCTGTGAAAGAAGGGATCGGTCGATTGGGCCTCTTGAAAGCATCCTGTAAAAATCGATACTGAACAAGCGAGAATAAGTAAGGTTATGTTTCGCATGGGTATGAAGGTTTGGGGGATATACCCTGGATGCATTTCTATGGATATACGAGTAGTTAATTCTCTTCCGAACTGATACACATTACGGTATCATCAATATTTATGGGCGGGGTGGTCAATTTATACAAAATGATTCCATCTTTGGGCGCTGTATATTTCTCTAACGTATTTCCGAACTCATCCGTGGTATACCCAACTATATCATCCTTTTTGACCCTATCTCCGGCTTTATATTCACTGTAAAAAATCCCTTTTTTCTGGGACCTAATATAGACCTGGCTACTGCAATAGATTAGATTTGGATGGGGCCCGGTACCACCAGCATACATATTCATAGTAGCGAGCATATTATATACGCTTTCCTTAATTAAGTTCACATTTTCTTCTTGTACATTGCCCAATTTCCCGCACTCAATGCTTAAGGCTGTTTTTCCATCTTGGACGGCTTGTTTAAAGGTATACTTTGCAGGATCTGTATCTGATAGGGTATAAGGGTATGACACCACATATTGAAATCCGCTATTTTCAGATAGTTTCTTCGCAAGCGCTGTTTGATCGGGTTTCTTAGTGTTGTTGTAATAGCAGATAAACGGAAGTAAATCTTCCGGGGCATCTCCCCCATGAATATCCAGAAAGACATCACTCACAGAAATGATATTCTCCGTAATAAAGTGGGCTATTTGCTCCGTAATACTTCCTTGAGCATTTCCGGGGAAGGCATTGTTTAGATTTTTCTGGTCTTGGGGATTAATAAAGGGGGTTCGGTTAAAAAAAGAAGCGACATTCGCAATCGGAATTATGACCAAGGTTCCTATGAGCTGCTCCCTATCAATTTCCTTCAACAATCCTTGCGTGGCTACAATGGGCGGGTACTCAAACCCATGTACACCCGCAACAAGGGTAAATACAGGCCCCTCACTTTTCCCTTTGATAATGGAAATAGGTAAATATCCTTCATTCCCCATTGTATCCTTAAAATCTATTCGCAGGTGTTCCGCAGAAGGTCGGGTTTTGTCTTGAAACTTGCGTTGAAAGCTATTCTGAGCCGTTGCAGTATGTATGGTAACAAGGGCCCATAGGCCTAAAAGGAATTTCAATACTTTCATTT
>JBCCTX010000545.1:0-2523 GCA_039197765.1 Bacteroidota bacterium | reverse complement strand
GCAGTGGAATAGGCAGTGATGGTGTAGGTCATGGATTGAATACGCTTTCTGAGAATTGGGTTAACCGATTTTTAGGGCTTTGATCAAAGGGTATTTTAAATCTTATATATACTTGGGAATAAAGATCAAACTCAAGGGTGAGCGGAAAAATCCAAAATCACCACATTGCCTGTAAAGGCCCACTCCTCTGTGTCTCTGCGTTCAATTTTTTAAACCGCTTAAAAGGGTATCGCCCTACCCAAAGAACTGCAGAAAAAGTTCAAAAACACCTCATTGCCTGCAAAGGCCCACTCCTCTGTGTCTCTGTGCCTCTGCGTTCAATTTTCTAATCCGCTTAAAAGGGTATCTCCCTACCCAAAGCGCTATAGAAAAAGATCAAGCACGAAGCCTTCACCCAATTAACCCTAAGCAGGAACGGGGCTATCAAAGGTCCACATCATGACCATAGCAATAACGCCTCCCAATAGCATCAATGGCAAAAAGCGCTTCACTTGCTTAGCTGTCAAATCTTGCCTGTTCCCCAATCCGCGCTGGACGAACAACCCTGGGTGTCTTTCAATAAATTCAGCCCCGCCCCTAAAGTACACCCACCAAATGCTCAGGAGCCATATGAGGACAAGCGTTCCATGAAAAGTCAGGACCATGGGATTCATCTGCCTGGGGAAGAAATAATCCGTTATACTCTGAGTAATCCCTGTGAGGTTACCTATTCCGACAATAATCCAAGGAATACAGCCCAAAATGATATACCCCATAAAAATATCTCCATAGCCCTTCTCTAATTCGGGCTTTTCGGCAATGTATGTTTTCGATCGGACTTTGAAGAGGAATCCATTGATAAGGGTGGCAACGATGAATAAGATCCAAGTTTGCTCGAAAAGAATTTCCATGTGCAACTTATATTAAAGTGAGTTTTGAATTAGGGAGCAGAAGATTCTCTTTCTTTGAAAGAAATATGTAGCTGCAGATGATCATCTGCTGTGTATTCATACACCTGAGACCGGAAAAAATGCGAAATTTTCATGTTTAGGTGTATCGGTACTATGTACCTGCCAGATGATCATCTGGCCCTACATATTCTGTTGCAGCGAATGGGTTGTCAGTATATGTAATCCAAAATCCACGTTATATTAAAAATAATATTCCGGTTACCTTACTCATGTCAAAGCCTATATCAACCTTATTTACCCAGCTATTATAGTAATTGAAATCAGCGCCTATTGGCGTTTCATCAAAGTTATTTAGGTTCTTTAAGGAAATACTTTTATCAGTTTCAAATTCAGCTATTGAAAAGCGTTTATCTACCCGGAAGGAATCCATAACTAAGTAACGTTGAAAATAGGATATTTATATAAGGGAATTAGATTCCATTTAGTAGGCTGATTTACCCGAAAACCTCTTACAATGAATTCACTCATAACCTTCATTCAGGCAAACCTTCCGGACATAAGTAAGAATGCGATACAAATAATTGAGGATTCGTTTGTACAAAAAAATTGGAAGAAAGGAGCGCTTCTGCTTTCCCAGGGAGACGTCTGTAAAAATCTTTATTTCCTATCTGAGGGAATTTGTAGGTCTTTTTCCACAAAAGATGAAGAAGAAATTACCACATGGTTTAGCTTTACAAATGATTTCATCACTTCTTTCACGAGTTTTTTTCCGAGAGTTCCCAGTTATGAAAGCATTGAAATGTTAAGTGATGGAATGCTCTACCAAATCAGTTATGAAAGATTGCATGCCATTAGAAGCGCTTCCCTCGAAATTGAACGGAGCATTAATTATTTCAGCCTACTTTATACTATTCAATTAGAGAAGCGACTGTTTCTCATTCAGACCCTTACGGCGTCTGAGAAGTACAAAGCCATTTTACAACATGAACCCCATTTGATTCAGCATATTTCTAATAAGCATTTAGCCAGTTACCTGGGGATTACCCGCGAGACCCTAAGCAGGATACGCTCAGGTATTTCTTGACAAATATCACAGATTTTCGAGTTCCAAGCGGCTACTTTTGGCCTATTGTGTAGAATCAAAACGGAATATATGTCAACATATCTGATAATAGGAGCGGGGCCAGCAGGTTTGGCAACTGCAGTAGCACTCAAACAGGCAGGGGTCAAATTTGAGGTAGTGGATGCTGGAAACAAAGTTGGAGGAGTCTGGGACATTAACCGAAAGGAAACGCCCATGTATACTTCTGCCCATTTCATTTCTTCAAAATCCCTTTCGGGTTTTCGAGATTTTCCCATGCCTACCTCCTATCCGGACTATCCCAGCCATGCCTTGGTCCATGCCTATATTGAAGACTATGCATGTCATCACCAACTCGAGCCTTACATTCGGTTTCATACAAAGGTAATATCTGCAAGGCCTCAAGGCCAACATTGGGAGGTTGGCTTTGATGACCAAAGCTGTAAGACCTATAAGGGGGTAATTTGTGCGACTGGGATTACCTGGCATTTGAACCTCCCCAAAATTTCTGGAAATTTCTCAGGAGAGTTTATCCATAGTTTTCACTACAAG
>JBCCTX010000544.1:0-2583 GCA_039197765.1 Bacteroidota bacterium | reverse complement strand
CAGAAAGGGATTTGCGAGCTTTTGCACACTTTGATTTGCCCAAAATCCCCAGATCCCCAAAGAGGCGAGCCATTGTATAGTATGAATGAGTAAATAGATCCTGTGCCAACCATAAAACTCTTCAGGGTCTGCTACTTCATAGGTTCCTGGGAGAAGAAAGCGGTCTAACACGGGATGTAGGATTAGGAGTAAGAGCCAGGATATGCATAAAAAAAACCAAAGCCATTTGAATCCGCGGTGTTGATAAATTCTAAAGGCTAACCAGGCAAGCCCTATTAGGGCTATCCCGCCTATTCCATTCAACCAATTGCTTACTTGCTGGGTTATAAAGCCTTGCTCGGTGCTGCCAATTACTTCCGTACCTATGGGGATGACAACTGCTGCATAAAATGTAAAGCCTCCAAACCAAATGGAGAAAAGAATAAATACAGAAGCGAGAATAATATTTTTATAGGTTGTATTCCTCATGGAACTCATGTAACTTTTGTAAGAATGTTCGAAAAAATGGATTACTCTCGCTAAGCACTAATAGGTTCGTACATATGAAACGCTATCTTCTGCTATATTACTTATGCTCTGCGAGCTTTGCATGGGCCCAACTTACAGGTGCAGAGTTGGAAATGGGGTATAGAACCCTTCATGATGGAAGGGCGATCAGTGAAAATTCAGGTCGCCTTTTTGACCTCCGTTACCACGGGGCTAAAGGTACGCAATACACCGCTGATTCCTGGCGGCCAGGGGTCATCTTTCTTCGTTCAGGACAGGTACGTGAACACGATCTGGCCAATTACGATGAAGTGGAAGAGTCCCCTGTAATAATTGGGGATAAGGGAGAACCTATTTACATTGCTCCTCTTTTGGTAGACCATTTTGAACTCTATAGTCAAGATTCTGTACGGGTTTTCTACCAATTTCCCCATCCAAAAAAGAAAAAGTCAACAGATATATTTTGTGAATTGCTCATTCACGGTAAGGTAAATGTGATGATATATCGGAGAAAATATTTTGTCCCAGCAGATATGAGCAATATTACCTACAATGTTCAGCAATATTCAGAATTTAAATCCCTTAAATCCCAGTACTTTTTGTGGGAAGAGGGGCAAGATTACATCATTCCCATTAAGCGAGGAAATCGTTCCCTGATCAATCAGTTGGGCGAACATCGCGAATTACTTAAATCTTATATGAAGGAAAATGTCCTATTTGCCCGATATGAAGAAGATTTGGTCCAGATCATGCGCTATTACAATGGGTTGGATTGATTAGAGAGACTGCTACTTCATTGGAGTATTTTTTTATGCACCTACCTATGCTTTACGATTTAGCGCGCAAACTTGGGCTTCCTAATTTTAACATGGCCAAATGGAAACCTAAGGGCAGATAGTAGGTTTTTTATATGTTTGTGATTTCTGAATACTTTCGCCTATGCAATTTCACAAACTACGCTTACGTCAGATTGTAGACGAAACAGAGCAAGCATATACACTAACATTTGATCGTCCCGCAGGGTCCATGTGGGATTTTCGTGCAGGACAATACCTTACCATTCAACTGTACATAGAAGAAGAAGCCCACAGACGTCCCTATTCCCTGTCCAGTTCCCCTTTAGAGGAGGAATTTCTATCTGTAACAGTTAAGCGGCTGCCTGAGGGCTTGGTCTCCAATTACCTAAGAGACCACCTAACGCCTGGCGATGAGGTAGAGGTTTTCCCTCCCTTAGGGAATTTTCTGGTAGACCCTACCCCTCTACGCATTCGACACTATATACTCATTGGGGGGGGGAGTGGAATTACTCCATTGATGTCTATCCTAAAAACGGTATTAGCCATCGAACCCGATAGTAAGGTTACCCTATGGTATGGAAATAGGAAGGAGGAAGACATTATCTTTAAAGAAGCCCTCCTGGAGTTAAAAAAGAAATACAGAGAGCGTTTTACGTTAATCCATGTGCTGTCCCAGGCACCTGAAGATTGGAAAGGCCCGCGCGGGAGATTAGATCGAGACAAAATCTATGAGTACATCCTTGAATTGTTCATGGTGGACGAGTACCAAAAGGCATACTATCTCTGTGGGCCTGAAGGGCTCATGATCGCTGCCCAGGAGGCAATGGATATTCATGCCATTGATCCTCGGTACGTATTTCAAGAGCGCTTTGTGGGAAATGTATTGTCCCTAGAAGAACAAAGCCAGGTATTAGAAGATAAGGAAAAAGTATCCGAAACTAAGGACGAAACCTTTTCCATCTCTATTACCCTAGACGATGAACAATACGAGGTCACAGTCCTCCCTGGTAAAAGTATTTTGGATGCTGCTTTGGATGCAGGGTTGGACGCTCCCTATTCCTGCAAGGGAGGGGTTTGTACCACTTGTATGGGAAGAGTAAAAAAGGGTGAGGTCGAGCATTCAGATTCTATCATTTTACTGGAAAGCGAAAGGCAAAAAGGAGTAGTCCTAACGTGTCAGGCCCGGCCTACCTCAAACGAGGTGGAAATAAGTTTTGGGTACTAAGAAGGCTCTAAATTATACCCTTGTTCAATTTTTTTTCCTATGGTTAAAACCAAATGATTTTAATCATTGTAAATT
>JBCCTX010000543.1:0-2606 GCA_039197765.1 Bacteroidota bacterium | reverse complement strand
GAAAGAATATAAGCACCCGCTGGAGCATAGGTACCAGAAGCTCCTACCTTGAATCGTAAAGAAGTGGTATCGATACCCCTCCAATCCGCATTGGATCGAAGTTCAAACGCAAACGTATCTGTAGGTGCGTTTCCTGTATTGATCAACATAAAGCCCTGCTTAGCAGGACTATTAGGACCGTAACATAAAGGATACGGTTCATCTTCTGTATACAGCGCAGCATCGATATGAGGGGCAAATAAATCGTAATCAACCCCTAGTGATTCATCTGTTGTATTGCACAGGTCATCAAAAGACATAGAACAACTGGATACAACCCCAAATTCCAAATCCGGGGCAACAGATGCACATTGGTTTATTGTAAAAACCATACAGAAGTCGATATTTTCATTTCTTTCAAAACGGTTAATATCTACAGGTCCGGCGCCACCGGTACTTTGGTTGATGACATCTGTTCCCACATAATAAAAAGTGGTATCACCAGAAGTCCCAGCCACACTTAGTTTGGTTCCAGAGTTACATTCTAAAATGGAGTCTACGGTCAGGTAAGGATGAGAAAGGGTATAAAAGAAAAAACTATCAATAGCTCCATTGCCAGCGTTTCTAACTATCGCAGAGACTGAGTCCTTCAATCCAAGGTAAGCTCCTAGGACATTAGTCGCAAGGGGGGCTTCGGCATTCCCCGTTACATCTATAATAGATAAATCCGCTTCCAGGACCGTAATGGGATCAGAGCTAGCTGAACAACTTCCCTCTCCACCTGTATAAGTGAATACAAAGTCAATACTCTGGTTATCTAAAGCCCCACACAAGGCTTCGGCTTCGAAAGTAAAATTGATAAATTCCCCATTGTTTACTGACCCTAGGTCTAGTGTAATGGGAGAGATACTTATTTCTGATGCATCCCCATCGGCACTACCTGAAATATATCCATAATCACTGGGAAGTGTTATCACTGCCTCAACATCGCTTAGCGTAACGCCAGATAAGTTTTGCATACTTAGGGTCAATACCCTTCCCCCTCCACATTCTGTAAATTGGTCAATTCCATCTGCAGGAGATGGAATACCTATATCAATAGAAAAGTCCGTTCCCATTATGACAGTGGTAGTAGAAATACTCTCTCGGAAAGGCTCAAATGAGATGGTAGGATCTATCACCACGGCGTAATTGTTGTTATACCTCCCCAACTGAAACCCCACATGATCCTCACTCACTAGAAAGCTAGCAGATACGTCTACTTTCTCTTCCCCTATTTCCTGATAGGCAATAGGGGCCGAATGCCGAAAGCGACCCTTAGGTACCTCGATCAAAAGGTCTCCATTTTTGGCAATTGAGGCACTGTTAGCCCCCTCCATCAAAAACATTATATCCCGGGGATCTGCTCCAGGTTCCAGGATTAAGTCATAGCCCGCGTTTCCATCTCCTTTGTTATAGACCCGCATATCGACTCCCTCGTACATCCCTTTGTACCAGAGTTCTTGGGATGACTCGTCTGGAAGGATAGTTCCCAGGTCTCGATCTCGCTCGATCTGCCAAGATAGCGAAACGGGAAGTTCCTTGGATTGGAAGATAAGCTCTTTGCTCGACAAACCTAGAGAGTAATCTTTAGCAGTTGCCACATAGAACTGATCATCCACTTGCTCTATACGAATAGAAGACCCATCTAAAGAGTTGTAGGGGTAAATAGCTAATAGTCCGGAAAGAAAAAGGACTATTAACGAAAGAAAAAAAAGTTTTAAATAGGTAAGAGAGAAAGTTGATTTTTTAAAAAGTGCCGTGTAGCGCTCTAACATTCGAATAGTTTTACTAAAACAAATTTGAAATCAATATAGTACAAATAATGAATAGTATATAAATATGTATTTATTTGTGGCGATATATTGCGGCTTTCAGTAAAAAATACAAGCTGAACGGTGTGTATAAATCGGTAGGAGGCAATGGCTGAGGAGCTAAGGTATACTCAAAAGGGTATGAATTTATGGCAAAAACCCCGAACCCTTGTTTGTAAAGTTCGTAAAATTCCTTAACTTTCAATAATTATTGAAAATTTAGAAAAAACCACATATATGACTACGCTAGATAGAGACATCATCGATTCCCAGAGCTATCTCCAACCTATGGCGATGAAGCTCACCAGAGATACTGAAGAAGCAAGGGAGTTGCTTCAAGAGACAATGGTCAAGGCGATACGGTACAAATCTAAGTTCAAGGAAGGTACCAACCTCAAAGGATGGATGTATACCATCATGCGTAATACCTTCATCACAAAGTACCATCGGGTGATCTGTCGATACACTACGGTTGATACCAATGACGAAGGGTACAAATGGGACCAGATGGGTAGAACAGTTGAAAATGAGGCCTTAGGTTCTCTCATCATGCAAGACATACAGCTCGCCATACACGAAGTTGACGAAAAGTTCAGCAGGCCCTTTGAAATGTATTTCCAAGGCTTCAAATACAAAGAAATAGCTGATCACTTAAATATTCCTATAGGGACGGTAAAGAATAGAATTCATCAAGCAAGAACACAGCTCAAACAACGTCTGAATAGCTACGCGAATTAATTTTTCTGATTTTCACTTTCGGGTTAGAAAAAGAGG
>JBCCTX010000542.1:0-2624 GCA_039197765.1 Bacteroidota bacterium | reverse complement strand
TTTTATTCTAATTATATACGAAATATTAGCTCTATATTCTTATTTTTTTTAAAATTTAGTATTTTATTCTAATTTATTACCTATTTTAAGAATAAATACCCATACTGCTTTAAGCAATAGAGACCTTTAAGAATAATTTTCTTCTCCCTTATGAAAGCCTTAGACAATATCGATCACAAAATCCTAGAACTGCTCCAGCAGGATGGAAGGATGACGGTAAAAGAGCTGTCAAAACAGTTAAACCTCTCTACAACTCCCGTCTTCGAACGGATCAAAAAATTGGAACGTGCAGGCATTATAGATCACTATGCAGCAGTTTTGAATACGGATAAACTGGGAATCAAGCTGAAAGCCTTTGCACACATTTCCCTTAAAGATCACTCAAAAGAATTAGTAGAAAACTTTGTACGGTGCATCATAGAATTTCCAGAGGTAATGGAATGCCACTATGTCACAGGAGATTCGGATTTCATCATTGTAATCCTCGTGGAGGATATGGAGAAATATAAGGAGTTTGTGATGGAAAAATTATTCGATGTACCCAACATTGGGAAGCTAGAATCCTATTTCTCCTTATCTGTGAGGAAAAAGACCAATCAAATTTCATTATAAGACCTAAGTCTATACTATGTAGTTTCAACTCCGTTAAAGGAAGAGCAACCCTTACAGGTGAATATTTTGTTTGGAAGTTTGAAGAGTTAGCCCCCTTTTTAATTCCTTGATATCTTCTGGCGTTAATTGCAAGGTTTCTGGATGTAGGATTAAGTATTCTAAGGTACTCTCAGTCAAGCCCATTCTATTTTTCTAGCAGTCAGGCATATCCCAACTTTAATCTGTGCTAAGGTAGGGCACGGGTTTCTTGCTTATCCCCCAACAAATTCATTAACATCCAGCCTAAACACAGGAGCGTGCCATAAACCAGCGTCATAGCCCAGGTTTTGGGGTGATCCAAGGGAAATAGTATGCGTTCGAATATTTGGGAAAATAGGTATCCCGGGTGCGTGAGTATATCCCAACTATTGAAGCGAAGGTATCTTCCCAGGTAGACGCCAAAAGCGCAGAGATAGATGATAAGAGAAATACTCAATTGGGCCACCAAGGGTTGGGAAAAATGTTTCAAAAAGCGGTACATGCTTTTTAACGTAGCAAAAAAGAAGACCACTCCCGTTGTAGCAAAAGAGAAAATCATCAAGGTATCGTACCAGAAAGGAACGGAATGTCTGGGTTTTAGGTGGAATAGATCAGTAATGATATAGGGAGAATTAGGCAAAAACAGAAGACTCAGGAAGAAAAGGCTCCAAGAAGCCCATAGAATTTTTTTTCGATTATATAACAGCCTCCCTAGCTCCATAAAAAGAAAGGGAATGACTGCAAGGAACAGGTTCCACATGAGGAAAACATAGTATAGCCTATGGCTATACGCTATTCGCATGGCAATCAAAGCGGTATTAAAGCCTAGTAACAAAAGGGAGGCGATGAGCAAAGGATACTTTCGTAGGAACCGAGCTATCATGTTGGGGCTTATTCAATAGGGTGAAATGGAAGTGAGCTCAAAGGATTTTAAATCCACCCTGTTTATACGAAAAAGATTGAGAAAGTTTCCTAGTAGATAGATTGGGGCTTCTTGTAAAAACCATTACCTTTGACCCTGGAAACTATGTAAGATTCAAATTATCCATTATATGAGTTTAGTCGTTGTAGGATCTATGGCGTATGATGCAATAGAGACGCCTTTTGGTAAAGTAGATCGGATTTTAGGGGGAGCTGCTACCTTCATCAGCCTTGCTGCTTCTTATTTTGTCAAACCTGTCCATGCCATCTCCGTTATCGGCTACGACTTCACGGAAGAGGATGTATCTATGCTGGAGCAGCACGGGGTGAATATGACAGGAGTTCAACGGAAAACGGATGAAAAGTCTTTTTTCTGGTCAGGGAGATACCACAACGATATGAACACCCGTGATACCTTGGATACCCAGTTGAACGTACTAGGTTCTTTTGATCCCATCGTGCCTGATTCCTACCAAGGGTGTAAGTTTCTCATGTTGGGGAATCTTCAGCCCGACGTTCAACGCCAGGTAATTGAGCGTATGGACCAGCGTCCCGAACTGATCGTTATGGATACCATGAATTTTTGGATGGATACGACCTGGGATAGTTTGATACAAACCCTCCAATTGGTAGATGTTTTGGTAATCAATGATGAAGAAGCTAGGCAGCTATCCAAAGAATATTCCCTAGTAAAGGCTGCCAAGAAGATTATGGGAATGGGTCCATCCTATTTAATTATCAAAAAAGGGGAACATGGGGCCCTTCTATTTTATGGAGAAGAGGTATTTTCTGCTCCAGGCCTCCCCTTAGAAGAAGTATTTGACCCAACAGGTGCGGGAGATACGTTTGCTGGAGGCTTCATCGGGCATTTGGCGCAGTCAGGAGAGGTGAGCTTCGAGAGTATGAAGCGAGCGGTAATCTATGGCAGTGCTATGGCAAGCTTTTGTGTGGAGGAATTTGGACCTGCAAAACTTCAAGGCCTTTTGCAAGAGGTTATAGACCTACGTGTACAAGAATTTGTCCAATTATCACATTTTGACATGGTTTTTGAAGAAGTGTAAAGAGGAAAGAGG
>JBCCTX010000541.1:0-2649 GCA_039197765.1 Bacteroidota bacterium | reverse complement strand
ATCAGCCCTAGCAACAAGCCCTCCTTAAAGATTTCTGTTCCCCAGATCAACATAGCCAATACAGATGTATACGAGATGTTGGCAGAAAGGAAATTGGCCCTGACTGAGGTCAACGTCTTGGATCCCTACTTGGAAGTTCCGCTCAGTTTAAGCTTGCCCGATGCGAATAAGGATTCTCTACCTCCCATTGACTTGTATCCTGCGATTCAGCCTATTATGGACTTGCTTTCCATTGATTCGTTTCGGGTGAGTAGGGGAAGCGTAAGCTTAATGAATCCAGAAGAGAAAAATCGAAAGCTCACCATCCGAGATATTTCCCTCAATGTGGATGGATTTCTGTTGGATTCTCTGGCAAAGGCGCGTTCTGCAAAACCATTTTATGCTAATAACATTGACCTCAGTGCAGATATCCCCCCTTATAGTGTGATTTTACCTGATAGCTCTTATCGCATTGAATTTCGAGACATTGGGCTTTCAACCCAGGATTCCCTCTTCTACATTGATAGCCTTCGGCTAGAACCCTTATTTGGGAGTAAACAGGACGCCCTAGAGGTAGACTTGATTTTGGATCGCTTGGAAATGAAGGGGGTAGACCTTACAGAAATTTATTTTGGTCAAACCCTTAATTTGGCTAGTCTGCACCTGGCAAAGCCCCAAATACTACTAGTTGTCAATAAGGAGCCTGGTGGAGAAAAGCAGAAAAAGAAAGGCTTTGATCAACGAACCTTTATTACCCAAGATCCTTATCCGCAACTTTCGGAAGTCTTTAAATATGTAGATATTGGGACGGTAGAGTTAAAAGAGGGTAGGCTAGTGGTTAGCAGCAAGGAAAGAGATGCTATTGGCATAAATAATTTTACCGTAAAAGCCCACCATTTTCGCCTGGATTCCATGGCGTATGAATTATTGGATAATACCTATCTGTTTTCTGATGCCCTGACGATTGTGTTGAAGGACTTTGAAGTTCCGCTTGGGGATTCAGCTATGTATCGATTGAACTTGGGAGAACTAGGTCTATCAACCCGCAACCAATTCGTCTATGCCAACAATATCCAACTCACTCCCAAGTATGGTCGCTATGAATTTGGTGCCATCAAGGGCGAAGTGGTCGATCGATGGGAAGTGTCTCAAAGACGGCTAGAGATCCAGGACCTGAACTTGAGGCTCCTATTAAGCCAACAGGCTATACGGGCACGTGAAATTCGACTCAAGGATCCTCGTTTGGAGATCTTTAAGGACAAGCGCTATCCCTTTCCTTTTAAGCGGCCGAAAATGCCCTGGGAAGAACTCCGCAATATGTCTACCTATTTGCACTTAGATAGCGTTACAGTTCTCAATGGCTATGTTTTCTATGAGGAGCACAATGAAGGAGCTGATACCACTTCCTGGTTTAAATTAGACGAACTGGATGCAACGATCAAACCCATATCCAATGATTCATTCCTGTTAATGCAAGATCCAGAACTCTACCTGAATTCCTCCGCTATTGTGATGGATGAAGCCCTGCTGAATTTCCGCGCGAGTATACCCTATACAGATACTTCCAATTACCATACGATCGAAGGAGATGTCTTTGAACTGCCAGCCCATGCCCTAAATCCCATTATTGAAAAAACAGCGAATATTCGCGCAATGAGTGGGAATATTCACGAAGTTCATTTCAGATTTCGAGCAGATAACCAAATCAGTCGAGGAAAAATGCGCATGCGCTACAACGACTTAAAGGTAAACCTCCTCAATCCCAAGCCGCAGAAAAAGCGAGGACTGGGACGGCTGGTAGGATCCGGTCTGGCCAACACTTTTGTCCTTCACACAGACAATCCCAAGCGAAACCGATTCATGCGCGTAGGACGCATCGAATTTGAGCGTGAGCACAATAAGGGTTTCCTCGTATACTGGATCAAATCTATTGTGGAAGGCATCAAATCCAGTGTAGGGATCAGTAAAAAGGAAGAAAAGGAGTTGGAGTAGCTTTGCTAACGAGGAATTTCTAACAACTGGCCTTCAACAATTCCATCTAAATCTCGCAACTGGTTGGCTTTCATAAGTTCAATAGGAGATATGTCGTACTTTAGGCTAATGGAAATGACCGTTTCTCCCCTTCTGGCATTGTGGAGAAAATTCTGGCTACCCATATGCTGAGAAGAAGCCCGCTGGTTGTTTGGGGGTGTTCCTCCAACTCTATAAACTGTATGCAATAAGGAGGGGTCTGAATCGAAATCGAGATACCGCTTCTCTTTTTCTGGAAGTGTAAAGTGGCGGCTTGAATATACTGTCCCTCCAAAGGTAGCGGGTACCCTTATTTCTTTCCCAACATATAAGTCATCCAAGGGCTGATCATTTAAATCTTGTAGCTCCTCTATGGTTATGCCTGACAGTACAGATATGCTGTAAAGGCTTTCTCCTTCTTCCACCATATGATAGGCGAATTGAGTCGCACCACGAGTTTTTCCTAGATAGCTCTTTCGAGAGGGAGTGATGGGTTGTTTTCTTAGGCTTAACCTCGAACTAGCTGACTGGGTAGAGATGGAGGGAGAAATACTTTCACAGGAGGGAAGGTGTAAGGACAAAAGCTGAGGATCTGGATTGAGAATGGGGGCTTGGTTGGGTAGATCCAATGTGAGGATATCCCTTTTTCTCACCAGGTAT
>JBCCTX010000540.1:0-2665 GCA_039197765.1 Bacteroidota bacterium | reverse complement strand
TGTGCCTTGGGAAGATTTTCCCCTGAATGGCTTTCGAACATTGTGAGCATATTCTTGTATCCGGGCAACTCTGCATCGTAGGCAATCGGGAGAGGAGCAATCCAAGCTTTCTCCTCAAGAGAGAGACTCTCCAAACTTTCGAAGCCCGAAGCATACACTTGTCGAGCATACTTTCTAGGGATATTGGTCGCAATGACAGGAAATCGTTTTGACTTAGCCGAATCTATAAACGGTTTGTAATCTGTTTCGTAGTTGGACCAAAGGCGCGCCAAGGAGTCTAGGCCCTCGTGTTCGATTTCTGATTGTAGGTATTGACTGAGATACCTTTGGTTATCTCTTTCAAACATTTCAAGTCCTAGGGCCATAGCCCTTGAGGCACTCAACTCCTCCAATACTTCCAGTTGTAGCCAGTGAACAATGGGATTATTGTGGTGTTCTCCAAACAAAATGATATCAGCCTTTTGCAACTGTTTAAGCATTTTCTTAAAGCTGACTTTTTTCCCTGACTTATTGTATAAGGCATAAGGAGACTTTTTCTGGGCGAGTAGGGAGGAGAAGCCTCCAAGTAAAAAAGTCCATACAAGTGCAAGAGTAAAGGTCTTCATTGGGACGGGTTGGGGAATTTTTATAAGGGGGCTCCTTTCACAGGTTGACTCCACAAAAACTTCAATTCGGCTTCTTGAAGTAGGGATAGAAGCTCTCCTATTTCATCGAGCGAGAATCGCAAGTTGAGTCCTGCCTCTTTGGTTTCGAAGAATATATCTTGGTTTTCCCTTGGGAAAGAGATATGAACATGGAACTCATAGCAATCGGCCAGATTAGATTTGAACTGGCGAAAGGCCTTGGAAGAAAAACACATAGATAGGTTATTGTAAATAACACTAAACTTCTTACAGGTCTTACACCATTTTATCGTTCCATTTGGACAGTGCGATAGGTGAATATATGAGCACATAGGTTGCTTTTTTCCAGTAGCTTTCTCAAGCCGAACACTTCCATCTGTTTAGATGGATAAAAATCTAGCAAGCAAGATACTATTTTTATTTAGACTTATTCTAAACTAAATGATAATTATTCGAATTTATCAAAGGGGAAAATCCATATTGCGGAACGGATTAGGAGAGGGCGTATACATATTCTTTTGGGTGTCAGCAAGTCCCATCCGGAGGAGACTTCTGACCTGAATATCCTCTAAGAGGAATACCCGTTCGATCCGATCTAATTCCTGGAGATACCTAGGAACATCTGAAGAAAGAACGATATGGCGTGTATCGCTGCGATAGTAATTGATCGTCTTCCTAATCATATCCGCTAGGGTTTTTAGCAGTTTTTTGAAGCTAATGTTATAATTTTTGGAGAGAATAATAGCGAGGGGAATAAGATGGTAGTTAAACGTTGTATGTAGAATCTGTTGTTCGGGGATTTCACCCTCACTAAACATGTGCTTTTGTACAGGGTGGAGGTCTTGGTACACATCAAATCCTGTCATTACTAGAAGCGGCTCGTAGATTTCTACTCCACCTGCTAAATCTCCTACCAGGGTGCGAGTTAACTTCCCCTGGCCGTCCAGAACCAGCCAGGTATTTTGCTGGTGTCCTTCTAGTGCAATGCCATATCCAACATATAGGCCTACCTGTGCACGAATAACCTTCCAGGCATAAGCATAAAAATATTGAAAAGCATCTTCAGCACTATTGACTCCATTGGCCTCAACTATGTCTAGGAAGAGGAGTTGTTGACTAAATGGAGAGACCTCAAATAGCGCACTCAAAGGTAGATGTATCTCATCTTTTCTCAAGAGATTGAGGGGATTTTCGCGGAAAAGGACATTTAGGAAATAAGAGGGATTCTGACTGTGTTGAAAATAATCGGCATCATCTATATAGATCCCAATGGGTTCTGGTACGACCTGGAGATAAGCAGAAAGGGTCACATCCCGTTGTAATATTCGCTCAATTGTTCGAGAGAGTAGAGGTCCAGCATGAACCCGTGGAGGAGAATGAGTACGAACCATGCTGGTCGTTTGAATATTCAGCGGAAGTTTTAGGTAAGGTTTTCCAGGTACTAAGGGGATGAGGGTTCGGACGGACATGGTAGCTTGCGCAGGAATAGTGACTCCTGGAATATGGACAATATGTCCTTCGGCCAAGGCATTAGCAAAGCGTTCCTGAATGAAAGGCCATTGAAATGGGTGGATGGGAAAAGGCAAATAGGGTAGGTCTTTTTTACCCTGAGATGCTAAGCCCAATTTCCACGCATCAAATACCTTGGTAAATCTTTGTTCAAACCAATCTTTAGGAAAAATAGATTGGAACTGGCGAGTGGCTTTACACAATCCAATAGCTACAGCAAGTACAGGAAGCTGAATGGGTTGTCCAAACTCAGGGGAATACTGGGTAATTTCTTCATCAGAAAATCCCTTACGAAGTTTAGCGAGAGGATGTGTGGGATTTCCCCGTTGGGAAGCAAATTGCATGAGGAGAAGACCGTCTTTTAATAAGTGAATATGCTGTTGGATCCACTCCCACATATTATTTCCCCCTTCGTTTGCAAGAGATGTTCTCAATGCGATCCGAGGACCAAGCAACAACTCCTCTGCCTGTAAAGAAGCTTCTACCTTCTCCAGGAATACGGGGTACGAATTACGCCCTTTGGGGTCTAAATA
>JBCCTX010000539.1:0-2682 GCA_039197765.1 Bacteroidota bacterium | reverse complement strand
TGTGTATTCTACATTTCTGGTTATGACAAACATTGGGGGTTCGCTAGGCTACTCCTGCTTATTCTTTCCCATTTGACGAAGGATAATTTGAATTTCCTCTGGACTTAAATCTACTTCCATCGATACATCAGAATCTACATGCGCATTTTGATTAGTTGAGTCCTCAGTATCCTCTTGAATCGGAGTTCCATTTTCAGGGGTTCCTTCCTTGTCCAATTCGAGCGCAAGTGCAGCTATGGTAGGGTGCCTAAACAGTAAAACGGGAGATAAAGGAATGCCTACCTTTCGGGTTTCTGCGATGAGCTGAATACTTTGTAAAGAATCTCCTCCCAACTGGAAAAAATTTTGGTCTATTCCTATGGGCTTTACCCCCAATACACGCTCCCAAACCTGTACCATCTTTTGTTCAAAAGGGCTTTGGGCAGCTTTGAATATACCCTTCTGTCCAAAATCCTTCTGCTGTGGTTTTGGGAGTTTCTTATAGTTTACTTTCCCATTGGGAAGTTTGGGAATTGCATCTATACACATAAAGACTGTAGGTACCATGTAATCGGGTAACAGTTTATGTAGCGCCTTCGCCAATTCAGAGCTGTCCACTTCTTCCTCTGCTGTATAATAGGCTATCAACTGCTTTTGGGTCTCGTTTTTTCCTCGTTTAGGGGAAAAAGTATGCACAATCGCCTCCAGAATGTTGTCTTGCAATTGTATGGCGTCTTGTATTTCCCCCAACTCAACTCGATATCCACGAATCTTGACTTGGTCATCTGCTCGGCCATGAAATAGGAGGTTTCCATCTGAACGAAAGCTAGCCAAATCTCCACTCTTGTATAGTTTTAATCCTTGGGAAAAGGGATGAGACACAAACCGCTCCTCTGAAAGTTCAGGTCGCTTTAGGTAATGTTCTGCCAGTCCCCTCCCTCCTATGTACAATTCTCCGGGTACGCCAATTGGGAGCAATTCCATCTGCTCGTTCAATACATAGGTTTCCATATTAGTAATAGGCCTTCCAATGGAAATAGGTCTATGGATATCAGCCTCTGTCAGTTGATACCCTGTACACCAGACTGTCGCCTCTGTAGGTCCGTATTCGTTGTATAAATCTGCCTTCGGAAGATATTGGAAGTGATCTTCAACCAATCTGTTTGTACAGGCCTCACCTGCTACAATTACCGTCTGCAAGGAGTTGAGTGAACCCTTCTCACTATGTCGAAGCAACATTCCATACAGGGAAGGAAGCATCAGGGTATGGCTTACCTTATGGGTCTCAATGATTTGGGCAAGCTCTTCGATATCCTGTTCAATTCGTTTTTTAGTCAGAACCAATGTCCCCCCAGTACAAAGAGTCCAAAAGATACCTGCGATGGAACTGTCGAAAGAATAAGAAGACAGCAATAAAAAACAGGAAGGATCTTTGGAGTAAAATTCAGTTCTAGCTTGTGTAGAATTGTACAAATTCTTGTGGCTAATAGGCACCCCTTTGGGTTTACCACTACTTCCAGAGGTAAAAATGGCATACGCCAGCTGATCCTCAGCTCGAGGTGCTAGCATAGCCTCTAGGGCTTCAAAAGTAAGCTCCTCATGTATGGATTCTTCCAAACTAATACACGTACACCTTCCGGTTGAAAACCGTTCCAACCATTCGTTCTCAATAACCACCAAGCCTACTTCGGCATCTTCTAGCATGGCATCAATCCGCTCGGAGGGATAAGCGGGATCTAAGGGTACATAGGCAGAACCCGCTTGTAGAATACCCACAATTCCCACGAGTAGGTTGACAGAGGGCTTTGCACAAAGCCCGATAAAAGTATTAGGTCCTGCGCCTTGTTGGATGAGTACTTTGGCTAGGGATCGAGACCTAGCTCCTAACGCTTCATAGCTCAATGCTTCGCCTTGGTAGCGGACGGCAATCGCCTGCGGCGTGCGTTTCATCCACTGCTCAATCGATTCTACGATGGAGGAAACCTGAGGTCTCTCTACGCGAGCTGATTGAGAGAAATCCAAAAGACGCCGTTGCTCTCCTTTGGAATACAGAGGCAAGTTTCCAATTACATTTTCAGGGTTTTCCAGAACAGCTGCTAATAATGTTTTATAGGCCGTCTGAAAGCCTGACAAGGTCTCGAAGGTGAACAACTCCTGGGAATATTCGAATAATCCGGTGTATCCCACCCCTTCTTCGGCAACCATCAAGGTTAAATCAAATTTAGAGACCCCGAAATCGAAGTGTTTTTGAGAAAGCTTCAGTCCAGGAGCCAGTTGGTCAACTTTTGGGGCTTCACTGTATAAAAACATAACCTGGAACAGGGGATTTACCCCCGGAATACGATCGGGATTTAAAGCCGAGACCAGGGATTCAAACGGCATGTTTTTATGCGTAAATGCCTCCATTACCGTTTCTTTAACCTCTGATAAGACTTGGGTAAAAGGCATATCCCCTTCTATATAGGACCGCAACACTTGCGTTTCGTTGAAGAACCCCATTACCTGTTCCAAAGCTGACTTATCTCGATTAGAGAAAGGAGTACCTACTCTTATGTCCTTTTGCAAACTATATCGATACAAGAATACTTTGTACACAGCCAAAAAGAATACAAAGGGAGTCGTACCATGAGCTTTACTAATCCCATCAACCTCCTTCTGTGTAATTCCCTCAAGGGGAAAATAGACATAGCTTCCGCGATTTTC
>JBCCTX010000538.1:0-2711 GCA_039197765.1 Bacteroidota bacterium | reverse complement strand
TCGTTAATTTATCACTTACTTCTTGAGAAGAAAAATTTGTACGAAAGTCGCACACAAAAAAATGCCTCAATGAAAGAACGCCATCAAGAACTCATCGAATTCTATATCCATGCGTACAACCATTTTGATGTTGAAGGGATGATCCGCATGTTAGACGATCAGGTTGTATTTGAGAACATCTCCAATGGAGAAATCACCTTACAAACGGTAGGAATCAATGCGTTTCAAGAACAAGCCGAATCCGCGAAAAGCTATTTTAGCAAAAGAAAACAAACGATCTCTACCTGGAAATTTGAACAAGAGAAGGTAACCGTCGAAATTGATTATGAGGCCGTTCTTGCCATGGATTTTCCCAATGGAATGAAGGCAGGAGATACCTTGAAAATGAAAGGAAGATCTGAATTCTTCCTTCAAGGAGAAAAGATCGTGAAGATTCGAGATATTAGTTAGACATGTTCTATATAGGAATAGTAGGAAGTTTGGAAAGGGTCTCTCAAAAAGAGTTAACGGAATACCTCTCGGATTCCTCACTACAAAGAATTCTATCGCATGGCATCAGAAAATCAAGAGGCGGTTTTGACCTTTCTCACCTAAGGAAGGAACTGTTACCTGGTAGTTAAGCTTTCCAAGCATCATCTTCCCATACCTCCATCACTCCTTCTCTTCCAACTTCTTCTCCATCCGTTCCAGTCTTTCCTCCAATGCAAGTAGCTTCTGTAAGATAATAATATGTGTCTTTTTGGCGTCGATTCCAACAGGACTTTTGTCACTGTGAATTTCCTGGGCAATGCGGTCGTATACTTCTTTTTCGATGTTGAGGTTCATGGGAAAATGATTTCTGAGTTTTTAGTTCTAGAGTTAAGGATTCTGGGGGCTATCCAGGAAAATTGTATTAGTTGAATCTATCAACAGAAGGTATATTCATAGGTCCTTTCCTTATTGGAGCCTATAGATAAGCTAATGAATCGGTATATCAATAAAAAGAATTATGGCGTATAGCCCCTCCCCCAATGAGCAAATATGGGATCAACTTGCTCAACATGGCGTTCTGTGTTCACAGCCTAAATCAGGTATGGACTACAAAGCGGCTCATCAATACCTCAATAGACAGGGTGTATATAAAGAAGACTTAACAGGAAAACAGGTCCTATGTCTGGCCTGTGGGGGAGGGCAGCAAAGTATAGCTTTTGCTTTATTGGGTGCAGAGGTTACAGTTGTAGACTTCAGCTTAGAACAGTTGAAAAGAGATCAATTGGTTTCCAAACAATACAATAAGCCCTTACGAATTGTTAAAGCGGATATGAGAGACCTTTCCTTTTGCAAGGACGAAGAATTTGACATTGTCTATCAGCCCTATTCACTTAATTATATCCCAAAAGTAGATGAAGTTTTTGATGAAGTCGCTCGAGTCCTTAAGCCTGGCGGTTTATACGATTTAATGGTTCACAATCCCTATGTCCATGGCTCTTGGAAAGATGGATGCTGGGGAAAAGAATGGCAGCCTAATGAACTTTGGCAGGGAAAGGGCTATCCAATCTGGCAACCTTATCGAGAAGGATATCCCATCCAAACGCAAGATCCCAATTGGAACTTCAACAGTCCAGAAAATAAGGAAATTCGTATAAAAAGCCCTCAGGAATACCGCCATACCATGGGTACCCTTTTAAATGGTTTGATCCAAAGAGGCTTGGAAATTTGTAGATACCAAGAAGAAGTAAGAGATAATTTTGACCATCCTCCTGGAAGCTGGGAACATTACGCTTCCTGCCTTCCCCCTTGGATTTATTTACTCAGTCAGAAAAAAATTTAAAACATTAAGAATGGAATCCATTCAATCCCTATACTTCATCGATCGATCCGAATGGCGATCCTGGCTAGAAACGCATTTCAAGACTTCTCCAGATATTTGGCTGGAATATCCCAAAAAGCACACGGGGAAACCACGGATTCTCTACAACGATGCTGTTGAGGAAGCCTTGTGCTTTGGTTGGATAGATAGCACCGTTAAATCGCAGAACCCAGATACTACCATCCAGCGATTTTGCCCTAGAAGAGCCAACTCATCTTATTCTCAGGCAAATAAGGAACGGCTTAAATGGTTATCTGAAAAAGGGATGATTCATTCCTCTCTCAAGTCTCAGGTACAAGCGATTCTTTCAGAACCCTTTCATTTCCCAGCAGATATTCTGAAAGCGTTAAAGGCAGACGAAGAAGTATGGGAAAATTACCAGCAGTTTTCTGATCCCTATAAGAGAATTCGCATAGCCTATATAGAGAGCGCAAGAAAGCGACCGGAAGAATTTGCCAAGCGGCTACGCAATTTTATAGAGAAGACAAAGGAACACAAGCTCATAAAGGGATTTGGAGGGATCGATAAGTATTATTGAACACTCAGCTACCCCATTCCTATCTTTTGCTTTTTATCCAGGAATCAAATCTCGATCGAGCTGTATCGCCACATCTTCTCCTTCTGTCTTAGCCATTACAAGGGTGAGGGTTAGGTCTCCGATAATGTTGATTGTCGTGCGGCACATGTCAATCAGTCGGTCAACGCCAAAGATCAGGGCAAGTCCCGTTTCGGGCACGCCTATGGTCCCCAGTACCAAGGCTAGGGTTATCATTCCTGCACCCGGAACTCCTGCTGCACCTACAGAGGCCAGGGTGGCGGTAAGTACTACAGTCAATTGTTGAGTCAGGGTAAGATCAATCCC
>JBCCTX010000537.1:0-2729 GCA_039197765.1 Bacteroidota bacterium | reverse complement strand
GGTAAAGATTCAGGCCGTAGTTCCAATTGTTTTGGGCTACTTGTCTGTGTAGGTCATTGATAAATTGCTCAGAATCGCTGTCCTGATTCAGAAAACTTCCATATGCTTCTAACGTGGTAGAGAGGTGTTGGGTGAAGAAAACTCTCATCCCACCAAAAACATTTGCCCCCCAGGTATCTGTATCTCGTGTTTCTTCCCAGAAAGTTTCATCTGTTCCAGAAAAAACCGTAGATAAGCCATGGGACTGCCGTGAATAAACTCCTTCAGCTCCCCCAAAAAGGGTCATGGCTCCTAGCGGAAGATTTCCTTCATACCCCAAAGCGAAATTTGTGTTTTCAACTTCGATCCGAAACATGTCTGGATTTGATACAGGGTCTGTAGTCTGATAGGTATTTGCCTGTTGCCCTATACTCAACCTAAAAACATGGAAAAGGTCCCAGTGATATTTGTATTGAATTCCATTTGCAAATTGTAAAGATTCTCCTTCCTTCCGAAATTCGTTGATGGAAGGGGCCATTTGAACATTGGCTGCTCTGAAGCCAATTTCATGGGTTTGAGGATAAAAACGAGGTCTTTGGGAAAATCCTAGATGGAACAATATTATACTCAAAAATCCCAATATGAAGCTGGATCGAAGGAGGGAGGATGAGATACAATTATTCATGGAAAGTAAGTTAGGAATAAACGGCAGCAGTGAAAAGGCAATAATTATGCCTTAGTCAGATGCCCGGTTGTTGGTAATAGAAGGTCTGGGAACTACAAGATTCTGAGCCCGACGATAGGGTTTATCCTCAAGGGCGAGCTTAAATACTTCTTCCATACGGGAGACATAGGATATTTGTACATCTTTAATGTAGTCTTCCTTTATTTCCCTTACGTCTTTCTCATTGTCACGGCACATGATGATATGCGTAATACCTGCACGGATAGCTGCAAGAACCTTTTCCTTTATCCCTCCAACGGGGAGAACTTTTCCTCTCAGGGTTATTTCCCCAGTCATAGCAAGAGAGGGTTTCACCAAGCGCTGTGTGAAAAGGGAAGCTAGTGAAGTGAACATAGTAATACCTGCAGAAGGACCATCTTTAGGAATAGCGCCTGCAGGAAGATGTATATGTACATCCCAATCTTTGAACACTTCAAAGGGGATTTCAAATTCATCGCAATGGGCTTGAAGATAGGTAAAAGCCAAGGTGGCAGACTCTTTAATAACTTCTCCCAATCTCCCCGTCATGCTGAGACGCCCCTTTCCACGCGTTAAGGTTGACTCGACAAAAAGGATTTCTCCCCCTACAGCTGTCCAGGATAGGCCTATAGCTACACCGGGATCTTCAATGCGTTGGTAGAGCTCATTTTCAAAGCGTTTTACCCCTAGAAATTTTTCGAGATTTGCCGGGTTAATCCGTATTTTCTGTTCGTTGTCAATCACAATGCGTTTTGCAGCACCCCGAAATAAGGAGGCAAGCTGTTGATTCAAGGCCCGCACGCCAGCTTCCCGTGTGTAGGATTGTATGATTTGAGAGATCGTCTTTGGGCTGATGGTTACCTGGGTTCCTTTCAGTCCATGTTCTTTCCGAAGCTTTGGAATGAGGTGCTTTTTGGCTATCTGTTGTTTTTCTTCCTGGGAATAACTATTGATTTGGATGATCTCCATCCGATCTCTAAGAGCAGGATGAACCGTATTGAGTGTATTGGCTGTAGCAATAAACATCACCCGAGAAAGATCATACTCTACTTCCAGGAAGTGGTCTCTAAAAGAGTGGTTCTGTTCTGGATCTAGTACCTCCAATAAGGCTGAGGAGGGATCTCCTCGAAAATCATTCCCCACTTTGTCGATTTCATCGAGCATAAAAATGGGGTTGCTCGTTTTCGCCTTTTTTAATCCCTGAATGATACGCCCTGGCAATGCGCCAATGTAGGTTCTCCTATGCCCCCGAATTTCTGCTTCATCTCTAACCCCTCCTAGGGAAACCCGAATGAATTCTTTACCCAAAGATCGGGCAATGGATTTACCTAGAGAAGTTTTCCCCACTCCTGGAGGTCCGTAAAAACACATGATAGGAGCCTTCTTATCCGCTTTGAGTTTGAGAACTGCCAGGTATTCAAGAATGCGCGCCTTTACTTTTTCTAACCCGTAGTGGTCTTGGTCTAAAATTTTCTTTACCTCAGAAAAGTCGAAACTGTCTTGGGAATAGTTTTGCCAAGGGAGTTCAAGGAGCCATTCAACATAGTTCATTACCACCGCATAGTCGGGCATGGCTGGATTTAGCCGCGACAGCCGTATCAATTCTTTGTCAAATACCTTGGCCACCTCAAAGGGCCATACTTTGGAGTCCCCACGTTTTCTCAGCTCCTGTATTTCAGACTCATAGGTGTCTTCCCCTAGTTCATCTTGGATAGCGCGTATTTGCTGCCTTAGGATATACTCCCGTTGCTGTTTATCTAAGTCGCTCTTAACGCGTGTTTGAATTTCTTCACTAAGTTCTAGTACCTGGAGTTCACTGTGTAGGTGTTGGAGTACCAGTTGGCAGCGGTCCTGCAACAGGTCAATCTCAAGTATCTCTTGTTTTTCCTCTACTTCTAGATTGAGGTTTGCTGCAATAAAATTCGCAAGAAAGCTAAGGCTCTCTATATTTTCAAGGGCAATTTTTGCCTCACTGGGAATATTTGGGGCAAGGTCTATTATCTTTGAAGCCTCCTCTTTGAGGCCGTACATGATCGCCTTTGACTCT
>JBCCTX010000536.1:0-2742 GCA_039197765.1 Bacteroidota bacterium | reverse complement strand
TTACAAGGCAAAGCAATTGGAGAACCCGTTGTACAGCAGGGGCCTTTTGTAGCCAATAGCCCTGGGGAAATCAAACAAGCGTTTCTCAACTATCAAACAACGCAATTTGGGGGTTGGCCTTGGCCCAAGCATGACCATGTCCACCCTCGTGAAAAGGGACGCTTTGCCAAACATGCAGATGGAAGGATGGAAGAGAAGGAATGAACCGAAGAGACTTTGTAAAGCATACAGGCTTACTAGGTGCCCATCTATTGCTTTCGACACCCACTTTGTTTTCCATGAATGAACGACAAGACATTGCTACCCTCAATGGTCAATTTTGTGGGACTCCGATAACTATCCATGCCTTACCGACAGGATGGGTGAAAGTCAAGCGTTCCCATAAAGGACCAGGATTGGGCATGCCACAGATTTTATTAGACTTTCGGTGGACAGAATGGATGCCCATATATTCTTGGTTGATTGAACACCCAGAGGGAAATCTGCTCATTGATACCGGCGAAAATACACAAGTCATGGAGGACGGGTATTTTGCCTGCGATCCTACAGTAGGTTGGGTCAACAAGCAAATACTACAATTCAACCTTATCGCTCAAGATGAAGTTACTAGTTATCTCCGCCAACTTTCATACAGCCCTGAAGACATTCGATGGCTCGTACTCACCCACCTCCACTTGGACCATGTAGATGGGCTTCATCATTTTCCCCGTACAGAAATCCTCGTTAATCAAGTAGAATATCAAAACCCGTATGGTGCAGTAACCTGTTTATTACCTCCATGGTTTAAGCCCCATCAGATCCAATATAGAGAAAATGACGATCCTCATTTTGCGGGAAGTTATTCCCTTACCCAGGATGGAGCAATCCGCATTGTACCTACTCCTGGACACACGCATGGCCATCAATCGGTTGTGGTAGAGATGGATACATATCGAGTTTTTATCGCAGGGGATGTCTCCTTTTCCCAAAGCCAACTCGTAAAAAGGAAGGTTGCGGGTATATGTGTGGATGGAAAGAAGGCCCGAGCAACCTACCAGTCTATCCTCAATTTTGCGAAAGAAAAGCCGCTTATTTATCTACCCTCTCATGATCCTGAATCGGGAACAAGGCTCTCCGAAGAAAGTCATTTAACAGCCTAACGATAGCTTTCTCAAGTTAACATATGGGTTTTATCACAGGGTAAAGCAGCAATGTCTGCTTTCGTTCCGTCTAGTGAGAAATAACCTATAGACATGAACAAGACATCCAAATTACTTTTTCTCATACTATTTGCCTTCGGAGTACTCTCCTGTGAAGAACTCGATCAATTGGGAACCATTCCACCCAATGAAAATCCCGCGGATCCAGTGACTCCTGACTGGAGCAAAATCAATCCCCAATTTGGTTTTACGGGGCTTCAGCAGCTTGCTGAAGAATCTCCCAGTTCTAATATTATCCTATCTCCCTTGAGCATTGAACTTGCCTTGAGCATGACTGCCAATGGTACTACTGGAGAAACCTATGAAGGGATGAAAGAAACCCTATTCCAAAAAGGTGTACTACAAGAGGTGGTCAATTCCCATTTTCTGAGCCTTACGAATGATTACAATGCCCGTGAGAAAGTTGAGCTAAACCTGGCAAATTCTATCTGGATAAGAGAGGGTTTCCCCGTAAAGTCCGCCTTCTTAGAGACAAACGAAAGTTATTATCAAGCTACCGTTCGGGAACTGGATTTTGGCGCAGCAGATGCCCTAGATCAAATCAATGGATGGGTCTCAGAGAAAACACAGGATAAAATTCCCACCATACTAGATAAAATTCCTGCAGATGCAGTTATGTATCTCATAAATGCCATTTACTTCCAGGGGAATTGGCTTTCCCCCTTTGATACGTTTCGCACGCAGACCCTCCCGTTTACCCTAGAAGCGGGTTCCTCAGAGGATCGGGAATTCATGATTCAAGAAGAACGCTTAGTCTACCTTGAAGGCTCAGACTTTTTGGCGGTATCCCTGCCCTTTAAGGATTCTACGATTGGAATGAGTCTTTTTCTGCCCAGTCAAGGCCTACCCCTCTCTACCTGGTCACAGTCAGTCACCGTGGACCAATGGCAAGAATGGAACGAAAAGTTAGCCTATCCCACACCCGAAAATAGACCTCCCTTAGTCAAACTCTCTCTCCCCAAATTTGAGTTGACCTATGAAAAGAAACTGAATGATTTGCTAAAGGATATGGGAATGGAAGCCGCTTTTTCTGCAGGCATCGCAGATTTTTCCCCTATGACGGATATTCAAGTGTATATAGATGAGGTAAAACACAAAACCTACTTGAAAATAGATGAGTATGGAGCAGAAGCAGCGGCGGTTACCTCAGTGGGAATTGTAGAAACCAGTCTCCCTATCATTGAAAAGGAAATCACAATAGATCGCCCCTTTATGGTGGTCTTACACGACTATGAGCGAGGGAATATCTTGTTTGTGGGATTGGTGTACGATCCCGAGAGCCCTTCAAAATAGCATAGAGAGAAAGGTATAGAGGGCGAATTATGGCTGGTCTTATCCTACATAGCCCTCCTTTAAACTCCTTAGCTCCTCCTTCTCTCTGTGGTTAAATGAGTACTTAAGCAAAATGATTGTGGGAATAGATCAGAAAATTCATTGGTACCCAGAAGGGTTTACTATTCGAGCGTTTTTACCGCAGAGTTTTGGGAGGATTTGGACCCCTATTATCCCCTAGAAGGGGATGGGGAGGTACACAGAGATTTTT
>JBCCTX010000535.1:0-2755 GCA_039197765.1 Bacteroidota bacterium | reverse complement strand
TACAACCGTTGCAGATCATGACAGCAAGTACCTGAAAGCTATCATGGGTATCGTCCCAGCCGACGTATTGAAACGGGTCAACCGATTGGATGACACGGCAACCCTATGGGTAGGGTAGGGTCAAGGCGTGCCTTGACCCTGAATTATTGGGGCTATTTATAGCCCATGAAGTTTTTCAAAACTTGCTTTGATAGGATCAATTATACATCTGATCCTCCCAATTGCGTATCTGCAAAGTGCTTCATCGCCTGGCTTAAAAAGGAGGCAAACTCCGGTTGAGCTTCCCCATCCACCTTGGTAAAGCGTTCATCAGCCTCGTACAGTTTCCCAAGACCTGCATAGGCTTCTGCTTGAGAATTCTCCGCATTGCTAGTACCCCAGAATGCCCGAATGAGTTTGTAATGGGTAGCGATGAGTGTTTGGACAGCCTCCGAATCTGGGGCTTCATTCCGGAGGGCAAATAGGTCCCTAGTTACCTGGTCAAAGTCCCGTTTGAGTTGTTCAAAGCCCTCTTTGCCAAGTTTAAGGAGTTCTTGCTCGGCGTGTTCTACTTCATCACCGTATTCCTCTATAGCAGCATCTCGATAGGTAGTACCCATTTCTTTGGGCAAGCCTTTGTATAGTTCTTCTGGATTCGTCATCATTGTTCGTTGTTTTACATGAATAATTGTGTGGTCGATCGTATGGAGTAAGGTACTGATGCGTTTTTGGCGCATGCGTAAGGCCGATCGATGGCTCTCTAAGGCTTCCAACAGATCAAATGCTGGATCATCGAGGATTTCCTGAATTTCTTTTAAGGAAAAATCGAGTTCTCTGTAAAACAGAATTTGTTGAAGTCTTAAGAATTCCATCTCCCCATAGTACCTATAGCCGGCTTCGGTACGATTCTGGGGTTTGAGTAGGCCAATCTTGTCGTAGTGATGCAGGGTCCGTACGGTGATCCCTGACAACTGCGATAATTCCTTTACGCCGTATTGCTTCATTCCATTCTTTTTTATGATCGACAATACAAAGGTAGGCTATGACGCAAGGTAAGGGTCAAGTACTTTTTTAAATTTTTTGAAAATGCTAATTTGATTGGAGCCAAATAGGCTAGGAGAAGGATTCATTTCATAGATAAGCCTCATGCAAAGAAGGATAACAATCACACTCATATGCTTAATTCCTCATTTGCTCCTAACTACCGTCTTAGGACAATTTACGGAAGACGACGAGAGGTTCATTCGTGCACTTATGGCAGAAAATAAAATCCCTGGAGTAAGTATCGCTGTGGTGTTGGACAATGAAATTCAGTACGCTAGGGGCTTTGGGGTAAAGAATAGTCAGACTCAAGAGGAAGTTTCCACCGAAACCTTATTTCAAGCAGCTTCCATCAGTAAGAGTGTAGCCTCCATTTTATATTTGAGAAATATTCAGGAGGGTATAGTAGCCTTAGACTCTCTTATTAACTCCTATTTGCAAACGTGGAAATTGTCGGGATATAAAAAAGAGGCATATTCATCGGCGACAGTCCGTCAATTGCTGAGCCACACAGGAGGGGTCAACAGGAGTGGCTTTTTGGGATATAGCAAAATCAGAAAAAGAATTCCTACCCTCGATCAGGTTCTTCAAGGGAAGCATGTTCATTTCTGGGAGACAAGAATAAAAAGTAAATATCCCCCTAATGAAGCATTTAGGTATGCTGGGGGAGGGTATTGCGTACTAGAGAAGGCACTTTGTGAGGTACAAGAGGAATCTTTTGATCAACTCGCACAGACTTATGTATTTAAGCCTTGCCAGATGGAAAATAGTTTTTACAGTTATTCTCTCACACAATCCCAGGAAATGAACGCCAGTAAAGGGCACAAAAAGAACGGAAAGTTAATAAAAGGAACGTACCATGTATATCCTCAGATGGCAGCCGCTGGGCTCTGGACCACACCTAGTGACCTGGCTAAGTTTTTAATAGAAATCCAGAACTCATTCAAGGAGAAATCTCCTGATCCGCTCCTATCGAAGGAGGCACGTACCGAATTACTGGCATTTCCTCAATTTACCAATGATCAACCAACTTTAGCTCCGAATAATTGAGATGTATGGGCAGGCTTGATGTATCCCATCAGGTTTCCCCTATGCTGCTAACGATCAATACAAATTACTTCTCAATCCATTGGGCTATGAAACAATGTTTGGTACCAGTAATCTTTGTTCTGTTAATACTAGGAGCCTGTGAGGTAGATGAATCTCCAGGGCCAAATGAAAATAACCCTTTAACCCCTGAACAGGTACTCGAAGAAGCAGAAAGGCAGTTTGCTTTCACTCCCAATCAAAACTTTGAGGCCTTATACCTGTGTGCACGTGCCAACTCTCAGCTTGCATGGTATTTTTTATTTAACCAAGATGGCAGCTTTGACGTCATGTTCACCACAGACACCCATGAAGACTTTACCTTTAAAGGCGCATACACGTATTCCAATGATGTGATTAACCTCCAAATGCAGGGAGGGCCTACTATGCCCTTCCCCAATGGGCTAAATGAGTCTTCCTTGCTCATTATGCCCCAATGGGGGTTGGTAGCGGCCTTTGCGACAGAGTCTATGGCTTGTGTATGCCAAGGGCACAACTTAAACGAACCGGCTGCTCCCAAAGCCAATGCGAATTACGACTGCCCCAATATCAATTTTCAGGCAGCTTCAGATGAAGACAATGCCATAGAGTTGGTGCATAGAGCTGTTCCCTTTGAGTTTCCGGTTTTAGGGTCCGTCTTCCGACAAAG
>JBCCTX010000534.1:0-2779 GCA_039197765.1 Bacteroidota bacterium | reverse complement strand
GGGTTGGAAGGAGTAGATATTTTAGGTTCAGAAGGGGGAAACTATACGCCCCTAGAGGTATTTGTCCCTCAAGAAAAGTTTCAGCAACTTTTAGAAGAGCTTTCCGAAACCTATGAATATATATTCATGGAAGGACCCGCTCTCAATCAATATTCTGGCTCTAAAGAGCTCATCCAATTTGCGGATAAAGTAATTCCCGTATTTTCTGCTAAGGCAACCATCAAGCAGCCCGATAAGCAGTCCATCAAATTTTTGAAGAGCATACGAGAGAAACTGCTAGGGTCTGTGTTGAATAAGGTGTCTTTGGAAGACATTGAAGAGTAGAGAGACAGTCGTAAGATAGTGAGTTGCTAGTCGATAGTTGTAACCTTTGATTAGGGATCAAAGTACACTCTCAACCACCGACCATTACCCCACCACCCCATCTACCTTCATCTTTTCAAAAGCAATAATCCCACTCAAGCAAGCCCCTGGTATTCCTTGACCCGGGTAGGTAGAATCTCCACAGATGTAGGCACCCTGATGGTCTAGCCTCGCGTCCAGCATTTGCCAAGGTTTTATGTGCATAAACTGAGGATATCCTCCTACAAACCCCCATTGACGAGCTGTCCACTTTTTCCAGGCTTTTGGGGTAGAAGCATGGTAAAAGATGATATCCTCTCGTGCAATGAATCCCAATTTTTCCAATTCCTCAAAAATTACTTCTGTAACTTTTTCTTTGTCTTCAATAAAGGTTTCTTCGGGATGATGGACATGTGTGGATACTGAACCGATGAATTCTTCTTCACCACATCTTTCTGGATCATCTGGATGGCTAAGGCTGAGAAAAATACTTGCAGATCCGGCATAGGGTAAAGGGGTTCCCAAGTGAATCTGGTGATGGAGACAGTCAAAGCGCTTCCTTTTTTTAGCGACAAAGCCTAGTTGAAAGGCCGAGTTGAGCTGGTCAGACTGTAAGATCTTTCCCTTATATTTCTTTTGAATACCATTTTGCTCAAACAAATCCAACGTATTGTTGATAGGTATCGCAGAGACGACATGTTTAGCGCTATATATTTCCTTTTTTGTTTGGACGACATAATGTTGACCTTTTTTCTCTATTTGTTGAACAGGTTCTCTAAGTTGAACAAAAGAGCCGTGTGATTCAAGGTAGTTCACTAAAGGCTTGACCAGATTAATCAAGCCTCCATTTACATAATAGTTTCCATAGTTGGTGTAACATAAAGCTGTAGCCCCAAATAGAACGTTCACCTCTTCCATATGATTTTGGGCAGTAATCAGGAGTTGTTCATTAACAAAGGGAACAAAATCAGGATGAGTATGTAAGTCAAATTTCTTGAGTAATTGGAATATAGAGGAGAAGGCTCCTGCAGGAAGTTGAAGCTGTGGAAAGCGGAAGTTCTTTGCCATATGCACCCAGTCAATCCAGCGCGAAGGAGGAAAATTCCGCTGCTGCAGAGAGCATTTCCAGACCGCTTTGCTGATTTTGTAGCAGTATTCCCAGAAGGGGCGCTGGTTCTTAGGGCCAAATATACGTTCAGCCTCTGCTATCCAGGTATCCAAGTCATGGTATCGCGTTAGATACTTACCATTTGGTAGGTAAACCTTCATGGGTACCTCTAAATAGGTGGGAGAGAAATCAATTTGAAGGTGATCCATTAAATAGCGCAAGGGCATATCTTGATCTAGCCCTACAAGGGTGGTAGCACCACTTTCAAAAATATAGTGCTTTCGAGGATAGGAAGAGGCACATCCGCCGGGTAACCAATTCTGTTCTATAACCGTACAAGAGATACCTGCCTTTGTTAACAAACAGGCTGTGGTTAAACCTGCGATTCCTCCTCCTATTATAATGACATCGCGTTTTTGAGTGACCATATGTTGCGTTACATTAACCCTGCATGCCTTGTTTTGTAGACTTTTATCATGCAAATATTAAACAAAGTATAATAAATATTGTTCCTATATACGCATATGAGAGTATCCGTTTACAGAAAAACACACTTCAACGCAGCGCATCGTTTGTATAACAAAGATTGGGACGAAGCGACCAATCTACGCGTGTTTGGAAAATGTAGTAATCCTAATTATCACGGACATAATTACGACTTAGTGGTAAAGGTCACAGGAGAGGTCGATCCTAGGACAGGATATGTAATGGATATGAAGGTATTGAAAGATATCATTAAAGAATATGTGCTGGATAGATTTGACCATAAAAACTTAAACTTAGATACAGAAGAATTTCGAGAGACAAATCCTACAGCTGAAAACATAGCCATAGTCATCTACAATATTTTGCGCGAGCAAATAGAATCTTCTTTAGAAATAACTATTAGATTATATGAAACCGAAAGAAACTTCGTGGAATACCCCGCAGCATAATGGAACTTCCCACAAAAATGGGATTGCAGTTTATTCCGATGAGTCAGATGAGATCGGGGATAACCACATTGCTACCTCGATCGATACTCCTATGCGTCAAGACGCTTTTGAAATGGACGATGAGTCGAAGATGGAACTGATAGAGCAGCATTTCAAAAAAATTATGCACATACTTGGGTTGGACCTAAATGACGATAGTCTAAAAGGTACTCCTAAACGTGTAGCCAAGATGTACGTACAGGAAATTTTTAGTGGCCTAAACCCAGAAAACAAACCCACTGTCCGTCTCTTTGACAACAAATACCAATACAAAGAAATGCTGGTTGAGAAGGATATAACCTTCTACTCTAATTGCGAGCACCACTTTGTACCCATTATTGGGAAAGCCCATGTT
>JBCCTX010000533.1:0-2791 GCA_039197765.1 Bacteroidota bacterium | reverse complement strand
TTTCTCTATCGCGTAAAAGAACGCTTGGAAGATCCTGCAAGAATGCTCTTGAATGTATAGCAGAATTTGCAGGAAACTTGACCATTCACGATAGGCTAGTTTGGGGAATTGATAATTCTCGTAATTTTGAGAAGAGTGTCAGAGACACCTCTTGATGAACGTTTTATCAAAGAAATGCATGTAACCTGCCCCTAGAAATCAGGAACTCTACCCAACAATTTACCCATGGACCAGCGTATCGTAGAATCTTCTTCCATCATTCATTACACCGCCTGTCCCCTATGTAATAGCAAGGATATATACTTTGTCTTTAAAGCACAGGATTATCTGGTTTCAAATGAAACCTTTCCTGTATGGCAGTGTAAAAATTGTACGCTTCGCTTTACTCAAGATGTTCCCAGAGAGGGAAGTATCGGCAAATATTATCAGTCCGAGGCCTATGTCTCACATTCCAATAGTAATCGAGGCATTATCAATTCGGTCTACCAAAGAGTGAGGAAGTACACCTTGCAGATTAAGTCCCAACAGGTCAAAACCCTTACGGGAAAAGAGCAGGGAGCCTTACTAGATATGGGGTGTGGTACAGGTGAGTTTTTACATGTTATGAAGGAAGATGGGTGGGAAACCCTAGGCTTAGAGCCCGATCAAAAGGCTCGAAGTTTTGCAAAAAGCAAACATAACTTACTTGTAGAAAGTCCTGATAAGCTTAAAGAAATTTCTAGTGAATATTTTGATGCGGTAACCCTTTGGCATGTCTTGGAACATATTCATGACTTACATGAAGTAATGGTAGAATTCCATAGAATTTTAGCTCCAGAGGGAATACTCTTTATCGCAGTCCCCAATTATTTGTCGAAGGATGCTGCCATCTATCAGGCTAACTGGGCCGCTTATGACGTTCCTAGGCACTTATATCACTTCAGCCCACAGGCCATGCAAGTTTTACTGGACACACACAATTTTGAACTGCTTCGGATAAAATCCATGCCATTTGATGCATTTTACGTAAGTTTACTCAGCGAGAAATATATCCACAATGCAAATAGAGTGATTTCAGGTTCGTGGGAAGGTTTTCGCTCGTGGATGAATGCGCGTGGAAGATCTGAACAATCTAGCTCCGTTCTATACATCTGTAAAAGAAAAGACACATAATACCCGTTGCCGTTTAGCGTTTCTTTGTAATAAGACGTGTGTGGAAGTTGCTGATTCTCCTTTATTGCTCCCGGCTGCTTTACATTCACCTTTCACCTAGCTGAATTATGAAAAGAGAATATAATACCATCGTATTTGATTTGGGAGGCGTACTCATCGATTGGAATCCCCGACACCTGTATCAACACATATTCAGAAATCACGCAGAAATGGAGTTTTTTCTGAAAATGGTATGTGATGAAAACTGGAACCACCAGTTGGATGAGGGAAGGTCCTTTGAAGAAGCTGTCAAAGAGCTCAGTGCACAATATCCCTTATATGAGCCCAACATTATGGCCTATTGGGAGAGGTGGGAGGAAATGCTTGGGGATGCAAATGGAGAAATGGTGGCTCTGCAAAAGGAGTTTCTTAAATCAAATGCATTCAAAGTATATGCCCTAACTAATTGGTCAGCCGAGACTATGCCTATTGCCAAAGAGCGATTTTCGTTCTTGGATACGTTCGATGGAATGGTCGTTTCAGGGGAGGAGAAATGTGCAAAGCCTGGGGAGAAAATCTTCAAGATATTATTTGATCGCTATTCTATAGATCCAGCAAAAACCATATTTATCGATGACTCATTGAAAAACATCGCTACTGCGCGGAATTTGGGTTTGGAAGCTATTCATTTCCGTAAAAATCAACAGGTTTTAGCAGAATTGGCGCGTTTGGGAGTCCTTCCTGCCACAGTGAGCAATTAGCAGGTATATAGCCCTCAAAAAACTTTTTGTACCTTCGCACCCATGGATTTCATTACTGTAGAATTATTTGGGATCACATGGTTTCGACCCAATAACCTACTTACCAATATCCTTGTGGGGATGGTAGGAATTTATCTGTTTCTACGGGTTGATCGCAAGAACCAACAGAAGGATTCTTACCTATACCTGTGGATGGGTTTTTTTCTCTTAGTGGGATTAGGTGGAACGATTGGAGGCTTTGCTCATGCCTTTAATTACGATTTTCCTGAGGTTAGACATACCTACTTGCACAAAATCGCTTGGTCGGTAGGAGGGGCAGGATTGTTTTTAGGAGAATTGGCAGCCATTCAATTTATTCCCAACAAGACCATTCGGAAGATTCTACAAGTACTATCAACGTTGGTCCTTTTATACTATATTTTCTTTCTGTATTACTCTCATGAATACAACCTAGGAAATTTCAATCACTTTGACATTGTTCGATTCCATTCTGTATATGCACTCCTAGTAGTCATTTTGCCTATCCATATTTTTTCCCTTATCCAAAGGCAAAACACAGGAGCATGGTGGGTAATCGGTGGTATTGCAACCTTGGCAACAACCGTAATCTTTTACAATTATAAAATCTCCTTTCACGAGTGGTTTGATTTCAATGACATCAGTCATTTCCTGGAAATCATTTGCCTGATCCTTATGTGTATTGGGATTCTCGAAGGGTATGAAAAACTAAAAGGGGGACAATTAGCAGTCAACGAGTAGTTTGGAGTTAGCCAATGATTATCCTAGAAATTTAGTATCCTCTCAGCTTATCATGTTCCTTTTTCAAGAATCGCTGCAAACTCTGCTAAGATCATTGCAGTAGCCCCCCAAACGGTGTGTCCTTTTACTTGGTAGCCTGG
>JBCCTX010000532.1:0-2799 GCA_039197765.1 Bacteroidota bacterium | reverse complement strand
TCTCCAAAGGGAGTACCAATAGAAAAAATACCGGTACCATCATTCAAGAAGATATTATTGGGAGCCCTGTCATTTCCCACGGCAATATCTAAGTCGCCATCCCCATCCAAATCGGCAAGCTCTGTAGCGTATGTGGTAGACCGTAGGTTTCCCAGGCCTCTTTCTACGGTGAAAATTCCACTTCCATTATTGATGAAGATGCGGTTCTGTCCGGGCCAGTGCCTTCCATTGGCTACTACTATATCTTTATCCCCATCCCCATCGATGTCACCACAGGATAGAGAAGCCGTTCGTTCCTTGTAGGTTCCCAGAACGGAGCGTCCATTGGTTTGGACTTCAAAGGCCTGGGGAAAGGCGTGTTGGGAAAACAATCCGAAAAGCCCAACCATCAAATACCATTTGTTCATATCGCTTTCTTTTTTCATTCAATCACTTACTCTCTCCCCGTTACCTGTTTCATTATATGCGCTACCTCGATATCCTTTTTGGAAAGGAAATACTGAAATGCATCATCTGACGGGACCCTTACATCGGGTTGGATTCTATTTCCTTCTATTTTTTGGGAAAGTTCCTCAGAAAAGTTCACCACCATAATAGGGGTTTCTAGCTCTATTTTCGTATGGGGGAGCTGGTAGGTAAAAATTTCCCCAGCCGTTAAAGATTGGTAGTCGCCCCCCATTACTTCTCCCACAATTGTTCCTCTTTGGTTTGCCTTAAACAGGGCAGCGAAATACGCACTTGCAGAGGCTGAGCGACCGCCTACCAATACGTATACATTTCCCTTAAAAGCAAATGAATGCGGATGGGTTACCTCATTTTCTATTACTGGCCAAATGAAAGTGGAGTCTTCTCTTTGGAATCTTTTTGAGAGTCTTTGGAGGTATTTTCCCACCTTCTTAGGGTCCTTTACCCTTTTACTTCCTATTTCGCTAATAAGTTCCGCTTCAGGAATGTCAAAATCCGGTACTTCTGCCCAAACACTTTCGTGAAAGGCTTCTTTTGCGAGGTACTTAAATAGTATCCCTGGGACCATCACATTGCCTCCTCCATTAAAACGCAAGTCGAGGATGAGGTTTTCCACTTCCAAGCTTGAAATTTCTTTAAAGAGCGCTTTGAAAAGCTGATCGAACTTTTGAGACTCCCCGCGAAAAAAATTGAGAAAACTTTTGGGGGCGTCCCTATCCCAGCTAAAACTATTGAGCTGTAGGTAAAATGTGTGATCCTTTGGGAAGTAATGGGCATGGGTCAGCTGTGTGAGTTGATCTTTGTTTACCGGATATACCTTTTGCTGAAATCTTTCTCGGTAGGCTTCTAAGTCCAACCCTTCCAATTCCGTAACAGCCCTTTTCCCATGAGTTGACGGTTGGGTATACTCAATGTGGAATAACGCTGGGCTTCCCTTTTTGAGCAGGTATATAAATGAGAAAGTTGACTCCAGCCTTTTTTGGATAAAGGTATCCTCGTATTTACGGGTGAAGGACTTGAATAGGGTATCCATGGGTACTCCATTGATGGAGTGTAGGACGCTGCCAAAAGGTATTGCTGCATCTTCAGAATTGACTAGTACCCGATTGGCTAAAATCTTTAGGGGTAAAGGAAAAAGTTTGCTCTTTTCGAGAAGAGGCATTAAGACTTCCTCGGAAATTGACATGGAGGCGTGTTCATCAAACTTGGTTTGGAAGTCTATCTCCGCTAAGAAGTTGAAAAACTCCATGGAATTGAGGGATTTTTCCTCCAACTCCTTTTTCTGAAACGCAACCAGATCGCTAATCCGCTGCCGATCATCTTCTGTCAGTTTGGGGGAAACTCCTAGAAGGATCTCCTTCAGGTGGGATAAATCTTCTTGCAAAAGTTTGGGAGTAAATGTTTCCTGTGCCCATCCTGGATTTAACCCTAGCAGAAGTAGGGAAAGCGATATCCATAAGGTTCTGAAAGCATTGTAAATATTCATCTCGTTTTGAATATTTATTGTCCACTTTAGATATGGACTAGACCTAGAATAATAAGGCTTAATATACTTGTAATCTTAGGATTTTTAGCCACCTGCAAGAGGTATTTATTGAGGCTGTACTTAGGAGGTATACTTAGGTTTTAAAAATTATATGGGATGGAACAACCCTATATAAGAAAAGAAGTTAAAAACTATTTTTGTAATTTTTCACCAAAAAGTTATTTTTGCTTAAATGGCTTTTGTTAAATATAATGAAAATGATATAAAAAAACGGATTGTTGTTGATAATCCTTGGTGGCAAAGTAATGAAATCGCAAAATTCTATCAACCCTTTCCCTACAGAGCCTATTTTGAATCCTTTCATGAGTTAGTCCGATCTGAGAAGCCTAGAAGAGCGCTTGTGTTAATGGGGCCAAGAAGAGTTGGTAAGACTGTAATGTTGAACCAGTCTATCAAAAAGCTAATAGATGCTGGGGTCCCTGCTAGAAAGATTGTTTTTTTAAGCCTTGATAAACCCATTTATTCAGGTTTGGATCCAGAATACTTAATTGAGCTTTCCCTAAAAGCTTCTGGCTTAACGCACCCAGAAGGCTGTTATTTTTTCTTTGATGAAATACAATATTTAAAAAACTGGGAAAACTATCTCAAATCTATGGTTGATTTCTATCATGAAACTAAATTCGTAGTTTCCGGTAGTGCAGCTGCTGCGTTAAAAAGGAAGAGCAATGAATCTGGCGCGGGAAGATTTACGGACTTCGTCCTTCCTCCCCTGACTTTCGCCGAATTTATTGACATGTCAGGTAAGGAGGGAATGCTTAAACACAGGGGGCAGATATCTGAAGCGATTG
>JBCCTX010000531.1:0-2832 GCA_039197765.1 Bacteroidota bacterium | reverse complement strand
GACCGTCTATATTCCATAGCCCTTTTACCCAAACCACTTTTATGTTTAAGCATCATATCCTTATCTCCTATCGCAGTGCCTTGCGAAATAAAAGTACCTTTCTCATCAACCTTATCGGCCTTTCAACCGGATTGGCCACGGCCTTGCTAATTTTTCTATGGGTTCAAGATGAATGGATAATAGATAAAATCCCTCAAGGGCAAAAGGCCATCTATCAGGTAATGCAGAACCTGAATAGCAATTCTGGTGAGATATATACCTCCTCAAACCAATCCACTTTACTCGCCCCCTCACTAAAGGCGGAAATCCCAGAAATAGCGTATGTAACCCCACTTAGAACGCTTTCTTTGGCAACATACCTTTCGATAGAAGACCAGTCAATAAAAGCTCAGGGAGCTTTTGCTGGAAAGAATTTCTTTAAAGTGTTCCCTTATCGTCTAATTGAAGGGAATAAACAGAATATATTGACGGACCCCTCCTCTATCGTCCTTTCCATAGACCTTGCCGAAAAAATATTTGGTTCATCCAAAGCGGCACTAAATCAAACACTTAAGGTAAACCATAATGAAGTATCTGGCGATTTTATGGTTTCTGGCGTCTTTAATCCAACCTCTATAAAAGCTTCTGAAGAATTCGAATTTTTCCTATCCCATGACTATTTCCTATCAACTATGGAAGCTGACCAAATGCACTGGGCGAATTTCCCATCAGAGGTCTATCTTACCTTCCGCCAAAAGTCTATAGACCTTCCTACATTTAACAGAAAAATCGAAGACTTTAGCAGGGATAAATTTCTGGCTTTAGGCAATTCAGAAGAAAACCTGGACTGGGTGGGGAAACTCTTTATACGAGATTTTTCCCATAAATACCTTTACAATCGATACGAAAATGGAACCCAAGCTGGAGGCCGGATTGAATATGTAAAAAGTTTTGTTTTGATCGGTATTTTCATTCTGTTTATGGCATGTATCAACTTCATGAACCTATCCACAGCTCAGTCAGGAAGAAGGGCAAAGGAAATGGGGGTGAAAAAAGTAGTTGGTGCTCAAAGGAAAACCCTGATTGCTCAGCATTTTTTTGAATCCTTGTTCAATTCTCTCCTGGCGTTATTACTTTCCTTCATTTGGGTAGTAGCAGTATTGCCAGGAGTCAACGATCTCACTGATAAAAACTTAAGCATGGGTTTGGGATATCCCCTCTTCTTTTCAAGCCTTGCCCTTATCTTAGCCACTGGACTATTAGCGGGTAGTTACCCAGCACTTTACCTTTCAAAGATTAAACCGCTAGTGGTGTTGAAAGGAAGTAACCCGCATTCTATTCGGGAATTGTGGACCCGAAAAGGCCTAGTAATATTTCAGTTCGTTTTAGCGCTGTTGTTCATTGGATCCGTCTACGTAATGCACAACCAATTTAAGCTCATTACAACGAAAAACCTCGGGTATGAAAGAGAGCATGTCATTCTATTTGAACGACAGGGTCAGCTCATGGATTCTACAGATCTAGAAACCTTTGTGAGAGAGTCTCGAAAAATTCCGGGGGTAAATTTTGCATCAATTATCGGGGGGAATCCTGTAGATATGGAAGGGGCAACAGGGGGATATGAGGTAAAGGGAGAGAAAGGAACCGTAAAACTCAGTAATGAGTCCTTCGGCTATGATGGATTGAAAACCTTAGGAATCGAGCTTAAAGAAGGTAGGGACTTCTCAAGAGCATATAGCAACGAGGAAAATAAAGTTATCCTAAATGAAACTGCTGTAAAGCTTTTTGAGCTAAAAAAATCCCTAGGCAAAAGGATAACGGTTTGGGGAGACGAATGGGAAGTTATTGGAGTTGTATATGACTTTCATTTCCAGCCCTTATATGAGCAAATAAAACCATTGGTCTTCTTTTTTGAACCAGATGATACAGAGCAAATCATCGTAAATCTAAGCCCAAAAAATCTAAGGAATACCCTGAAACAAATGGAGTCACTACATTCGAACTATAACTCGGGCTATCCTTTTGAATACGAATTTTTAGATCAGTCTTACAACGATTTGTACCAATCTGAAAGTCGTACCTATACCCTATACACCTATTTTTCTGCTATTTCTCTCCTTATATCCTGCTTGGGTTTATGGGGATTAGCAGCTTACACCGCTGAGAGAAGAGAGAAAGAAATGGGGGTGCGTAAGGTTCTCGGAGCAAAGTTTAAGGACCTCATTTTACTACTGTCCAAAGATTTTACCCAAATGGTTCTTTGGGCCATTGTAATGGCTACTCCACTCGGCTACCTAATCGCCCAGAAATGGCTTGAGAATTTTGCCTATCGGATTCCGCTGCATGCAGGGTATTTTGTCCTCGCCGGAGTGAGTGTCTTACTTCTTACCTGGCTAACAGTAAGCCTACATACGGTTCGCGCGGCACGTACAAACCCGGTGGAGAGTTTGAAAAGAGAGTAAACTCGGTATTCTGAGTCATTTATTTCAATTTTTGAACAATATGTGTTTAAAACTACACATTGGAAAGGAGGAAAGTGTGCACCTTTGTATCACGATGTGCAGCTAATTACTAAGGAATGACTCCTGGCCTCCCCGGCTGGGAGTTTTCTTTTGGGGTTAAGACACAGAAGGACGCTGAATTTTTATGAAGGACACGGAATGTTAGGGACTTAGCATATGCTAAGAGACGCAGGAAACCGTGGACTATGGACTATTCAGCTAGCTTTTTTTACCACGGACTACGGACCATCGACTACCTAACCCCTCCCCTCCAGAACTCTTTTCGACACTGACTTTTTAGGACGGATTATGACGGACACTGAGATACCCTGAACTTATAACCTAAGCTGTG
>JBCCTX010000530.1:0-2868 GCA_039197765.1 Bacteroidota bacterium | reverse complement strand
TTTTCTCTCTTCGGTTTTGCTCATATCGCCAAAAGAATACTAGCGTGGCAAAGAATGTAAGAAGGGAAAGAATTTTTATGGAATTTGATTGCCAAAATGGGGGTTTTATCCTCAATTTTAATTCTTTTTGGACGCGTTGAATGCCTTGTCCTACTCCATAAGAAAGCCGGTAGGTTCCGGGGGCTAGTCCTGCAAGGTTAATTTTCTTATCGGATACTTTAAGCGAATCTATTCCAGGGCCCCAAAGCTCAAAAAAGAAAGGAAGGTTAGCAGGATTTTGAAATTGAAAATTGGAAATTGAAATTTGTAATGAATTTTTGTTGTAGGGTAGTTCAAAATATGAGCCTTTCCCTGAATGAGCCCTAATTATATTCAGATAGTTTTTACCATTAACCAAAAATTTGGTAAAGGAAGGTGCTGCATATTTTTCCTGCATCCTGATGCTATCCGGATGAAAGCTGACGTAGCCACTTATGCTGCCGAAGTAAAATTTCCCTTCTGTATCCGTATGTACCACGCCACTTTGAAATTCATTGGAAGGGAGTCCATCAAAAACAGTGAATTTTCTTAATTGATTTTTGAGAATATCATACCTAATGATTCCACTATTGGTACTCAGCCATAGGAAATGAGCTTTCTCACTGGCAATAGCATATATAGTCTGAAACTCAGGAGAATGATCCACAAGGTGGATTCTGCTGGTACATCTATGAAAGTTCAACTCGATTAGACCAAAATATCGCGTAGCAATCCATAGCGAAGTGTCTGTACTGTAAGTATGAATAACCGGAATTTTTTCCAGAATTTTGGCCTCTGGAAAGAAATCCTTATAAGTTTCTAGTTGTACTTTATTTTTTTGGTTGGAATTGGGTTTAACTAGCCAGAGGCCTGTTTCAGTTCCAATCCATATCCAGGAAGGATTTCTCGAATCATACCCCAAGTGTCTTATATCGAGTTTTTTTGTTTCATTTGGAGATACTATTCGATTTGTGTTTCTATCCCAAATAAAGAGTCCCTGATTCTGCGTCCCAATCCAAACGTTTCCTGAAGGATGGGAGAGTTGGGTTCTTAGGAGAGGTAAGGGAAGACTGCTTGAAAGTGAGTGGTTTAGATCCTTGAATGTATGGCTAGAGAATTTCGAATATTCAAATTCTAAGGTAGATCTATTGAAGAACAGTATGCCCTTGGAGGAAGATAGCCATAGTTCATCAGATTTTGAAGGAGAGGGGCTAATCCATGTGATGGCTCCAAGCTCAGAACTGTATTGCATATAGTTGTATTTACAGACCTTCCAATTAGGGTCTACTTCATATATGCTAGAATCTTCTCCACCTACCCAGACATGATTGAGAGAATCTACCCAGATACTCCTAATTCCCTTCAAGGTAGGAGGGTTGCAATTAGTTTGAAATGGCGTTTCGAACAAGGGCCGATTTCCATCCCAGAGCCTTATACCCTGATAAGTCCCAACCCAAAGAATACCATCTCGATCTTCATACAGTGACTCAAACCATACATAACCCAATCCCATCGGGGCGCACCGCTGATTAGGATAAATCCTGAAAGTGCCATTGGAAGGTGTGTACTGAATAAGACCATAATGTGAAGAAGTCGTCCAAATATGATCTTCTGAAATCCAAAGCTCCTTAACAGAAGGTTGGTCTAGCTTAGGAGAATGAAATGTGTAAGCATAGGGATAGGACTGTGAAATGGAAAAAAGTCCTAGATCACTTGCTCCCCATATGAGATTTTCGCCCGTTGAAGGATCTTTCTGAAGATGGCTTACTGAGAGGTTTAACTTATTTAGCCTTGCGATAGGGGTTTGTATATTTTGAGCTAGGTCATAGAGGAGAATCCCACTTTTTCCTCCATACCACAAGTGATTAGGAGCCCCCCAGCATAGGTCATAGTAGTTTCCTTTGGATAGTTGAGTGAGGCCCTTGATGGCCTCAAACTCAAATAATCCTGAGTCCGAGACAAAAAATAGATGGTTTTTTTTGACCGGAAGTATCGATCTAACAACCATTCTGCTAAGCACCTTTTTGGTGGAGTCTTTACCTAGAAGGACAAGTGTATCTTTCTTTTGCAGGTATTTCCCTATGCCATTTCTTTCCGTTCCAAAATAAAAATCTCCTCCCTCCTGTTTGCCATTAGCCAGACACATGATCTTTTTCCCAAATACAGAATGAGGATCTCCAAGGTAGTTGGTAAAAGAAAAACCATCATATTTTGAAAGTCCTCCTCTAGTAGCAATCCACATATATCCTATAGAATCCTGCAGCATGGCATATACCGAAGCCTGAGGAAGGCCTTCTTCTAAGGATATATGCTTAAACTTAAATTGAGGGTCAAATTGTTGGGTAAAGGACTGATAAGGAAAAAGAATGAGAACTATCAGCCATACTCTGTGGCAATCCATAGCAGTGCAAGTGAAAAATAATCTATCATTTATTATTTTTCATAATAAAAAAAATTACTTATCTCGCAAAATAATTTTTTGACTAGCTTATTGTTTAATCCACTTGGTTGTAAATAGGTGATTTTTTGAATCCCTAATATGGAAAAAGTAAATCCCTGATGGAAAGTTCGACACATCGATAGTGGCTGTAGCATCTGAATTTAAGGTAAATAGAGATCCTTCCTGAATTTTTACTCCATTTAGAGAATAGACTGTATAATTAGTAAGGGCTAGCTCTGAACCTAACCAGTTTACTTGAACCCAATCTCCTCCTGGATTGGGATAAACTTCTATTCCTGCGGAGTGCGCAGAAATGGAAGGTCGATTACTTAGTGGACTATTAACTGTAGCTAGCCCCCCTCCTACAACCTGGAAATTACAGATCAACTGCTCATTAAACGCCCCACCAA
>JBCCTX010000529.1:0-2920 GCA_039197765.1 Bacteroidota bacterium | reverse complement strand
GGGCGAACCAGTAAAAAAGATGGCGCAGGCTTTTACGACTACCCAACTGGGGGAAAGAAGAAACTTTGGAAGGGCCTGAAGGATATGTTTAACTCCCGCGTAGAGGCCCTCGACGAGGAGACCATTGCCAAACGAATTATGCACCGCCAAGCACTGGAAAGCTATCGCTGCCTAGAAGAAGGCGTGCTAAGGTCTACCACAGATGGAGACCTGGGTTCCGTACTGGGATGGGGGTTCCCCATTTATACAGGAGGTTCCTTATCCTACATTGACTTTGTTGGAATCCAACAGTTTGTAGCTGACTGCGACGATTTTCGCAATCGCTTTGGTGGCGATCGCTGGGCAGTACCGGATAGCTTGCGCAATCTGGCTGAAGGGGGTAAGTCCGTACACGAAAGGAATAAAGAGGTAAGAGCGTAAGAATTTTAGAGGAGTGAGTATTAAAGGGGGAGGCTAGAAATTCAAATTATTTTGGGGAATAGAAAACTAAGCTCCTGATTTGCCCTAGGGTACTCACTCTTCAAACCTCTCTCCCAAAATAAATTCAGAATGAATTTTTTATCAGGCATCCGCATTATAGACTTCACTCGCCTTCTTCCCGGCCCATTGGCTACCCATATTTTGGCCCAAATGGGAGCAGAGATCATTAAGATTGAGAGCCCCAAACGCATGGATTATGTCCGTATGTCTGGAGCTCAAGTAGATGGAGCGAGTGTACTGTTCCATCAACTCAACCACAACAAAGAGTTAAGAAAAATCGACTATAACACAGAAGCAGGGAAAATTGAAGTACTGGAACTTATTAAGCATGCAGATGTACTCACTGAGCAATTTCGACCGGGAGCAATGCAAGCTTGGGGCTTGGGATATGAGGATATCAAGAAAGTCAACCCAAAAATTGTCTATCTATCTTTGTCCGGCTATGGCCAGGAGGGCAGTTTCCGAAACGAAGCAGGCCACGACATGAACTATCTGGCCTTTTCGGGTATCATGAGTCTTCTAAAGGACGAAACAGGAAAACCCGTGGTTCCTGGAACTCAGTTTGCAGACATAAGCGGTGCCTACATGGCCATAATGGCTCTGCAAGCTGCTTTGATTAAGCGATTCCAAACTGGGGAAGGAAGTTGGGTTGACGTCTCACTAAGTGATTCTCTCACACCCTATCTAGCTATTCCCTACGGACTTCAGAGCGGAGGCCTAGACCCCAAGCAGTTCAACCTAATAAATGGGAAAACCACCGTGAATTATGCGGTATACCAATGTTCAGATGATAAATGGCTGGCAGTAGCTGCCATGGAAATCAAGTTTTGGAATAACCTCTGCGAGGTTATCGAAAAATCCGACTGGAAACGCTCCAATGAGTTTGAATTACTCCGATCCGTTTTTCCCAAAGAGGAGGTGGAGGCGCTGTTCAAAACCCGTTCACAAGCTGAATGGATGCAGCTATTTCAAGGCCAAGATGTGTGTGTTGCTCCTGTTTTAGAGATTGAAGAACTAGAAGGAACTCCCTACCACCAGGAAAAACAGACCTTTCTTTCCATCCAGACTCCCAATGGTGAGAAACTGAAGACTATAGGTTTGCCTTTTAGGGAGTTAGGGTAGGTAGTAAAATGGTCCATTGTATCGCTTCGATTATCCTCAAAGCATTCCTTGGACTTACACTTTCCCCTGCCTTCTTTAGATGTATATAATATACCAGGCTAACCCAATTATTGGCTTTTAAATTGTCTGGGAATAAGATAAATCTTGAAAGCACTTTTACTTTACCGCAGAGGGCCAGGAGAAATTAAAAGAGGTAAAGGCGGGTTTTGATCAATAAAATCAAGGATATAAATTCAAATAAATCTTTGCGAAACTTCTCATCCCCTTTCTAAGGGGATTATAAGGGTCCATCTCCTCCTTCAACTCTGGGGTAAAAAGCAATTGAGAATTAATACGCTTGGATAAAACAAGTATATCAATGCCTCTTTAAATTGTTCAATTTTTCCCTAGCTTCACTGCCTAAAAGGCGAAACCGTGCAAGAATCTCCCTTAATTTCTCTCCAAAATGCCAGCATAGCCGTAGGCCCCAAGGTACTCCTCCCAACCATCACATGGCACCTTAACCCTGGGGAGCACTGGGTCATCAGCGGCCCCTGCGGTTCAGGAAAAACTATCTTTGCGGAATTCCTAGCAAATAAACACCGACTTGCCGAAGGCTCCCGCAATTACTCCCTCTACCCTAGCCTACCCCTTTCTGAGCAACTCAAAACAGGCCTACGTCTCATATCCTTTACTGATACGGGCGACCTCTTCCTCAACTACCGCGACATCAACTATTACCAACAGCGATTCAATGCCTTTGACGCTGAAGGCCACCTTACTATGGAGGAGTATTTCGAAAAGGAGAGGGAAGAAATTGAAAAATATCGAGACCTGCTGGAGGGCATAGGAATTTATCACTTATTAAAGGTAGAGCGCATTAAGCTATCCAGTGGGCAAACCCGAAAAATGCTCCTTACCAAAGTCCTTATGTCTCAACCCAAAGTTCTCGTCCTCGATAATGCCTACATCGGACTAGACACCTTAAGCAGAAAGGTTCTCAATCAGGTCCTGGATGGGTTGGTATACACCCGGGAGATATCTCTAATATTAGCAGGCCATCACCGGGAACTCCCCCAATGTATCAACAAACGCCTATTTATAGATAAGAACCATAGGGTCGAAGAAACACCCCTTGAACATCCAGCCCCTCGGTCTTTTCTCCCAATAGATTCAAAGAAAATAGAGTCCATCCAAGCGTATTTTCACTCCCCATCCTACCTCGAAAACTGCGACGAGGTCATTCGTATGGATCAGGTACACATTCAGTATGGGGGAAAAAGCATTCTTGGGCCCCTTGACTGGAGGGTTAAGCCTGGAGAAAAATGGGCTGTATACG
>JBCCTX010000528.1:0-2931 GCA_039197765.1 Bacteroidota bacterium | reverse complement strand
TTTTTTAACTCTTTTCTGTGGGTTGAAGCTTTAGCTCTTCTTTCAACGAATCAGAAGCAAATGCAAGAGAGGCCAAAATATCTTCTTTAGTAAGTTTAGGAAAATCATCTAAAACCTCATCAATGGTCATTCCAGCCGCTAGATATCCTAAAACATCAGCAACAGTTATGCGCATACCTCTAATACAAGGTTGCCCACTTCTTTTTCCTGGTTCTATTGTTATATAGTCCTTATAGTTATTCATAGCTCAATCAGAAGTACTACACCCAAATATACGGTTTATTTTTGTCAAAGTTAAAACTCCATTTTCCTCAATAAACCCCTCAAATGTTCCTTTAAGCTATCTGGGGAAAGTACTTCTACCCCCTGGACGTAGCTTCCCAGGATGAAATTGGCGATTCCAAAGAATTTATTATTGACTTCGCATTGAAAGTCGAACATATCTTCTTCAGCTGCGGGTTCAATATGGCGCAAGGTATTGGGAAAGCGTTCTATGAGTTCGTTGCGCGCGCCAACAGACAGCCGTAAATGAATGGTAACCAAGCCCTCGCTTACAATGCGAAAGGGATCTGTATATATGATGCGATGATGACCTGGATATTCCCAGGATGTATCTAATAATTTAACCCGCTTGATGCGCGAAATACGAAAATGTCTCAGTTTCTTCTTTTCTACATCAAAGGCATGGAGCATATCATCTGGCGGGCTTACATGGAAAGGCTCTACCTGGCGATTTTGAGTGCTGTTGCTATGTGAGGAGGGATAATCAATTAGCTTAGCTTGCTTTTGCTCTTCCTTTGCCTGTAGAAGGAGATCCACTTTACTCAAATAAGGTTTCCTTAGATAAGAATGTCCTAGCAGGTGGTAGTCATACAAGGAATGCAACTTCTTTTTTAAGCGTTTTCCCTGTTTAGAATGGGCAGATACTTGATCAATGGCCTGCTCCAAGAGATATTGATCATCTTCAGAGAAATGAAGAAGGTTTTTCAGTTGTTTATAGGGCTGACTTTCTTGAAAAGCGTACCGATGTTTGTCGTCTCTTTTTAGCACTAAGCCCACATTTCGAAAACAGTCGAAATCGTGTTTGATCGTATCAGGACTATATCCAGTCATTTCTGACAAATCCCGTTTGGTATAGCCAAAGGGTCTATCCAACAAGGCCATCATAACCCGTAAAATACGTACTTTGGTTCGGTCTTCGTGTTCTTTTCCCATAACCATTTTTCATTTTCTCTCGGTCCTTTCTACTTAATTACCCGCACCGCCCCAAAGCCCAAGGCATTTTCCACTCCGAAGCCTGCCAGAAGTCCTAATCGAAGCAATTCTTGCGGAGCCTCCAGCTCAAAATCAAATAAATAGCCCTTGACCTTAGTTTCGGCAGGTGTATGGGCCTTAATCCGGATGAGTCGTGCTTTGGGCCTTTCCGTGAGGCAGCGAAAGCTGTATTCAGGACTTTTGGGAATAGGAGTAGCTAGCTGAACAGCCAGAGCCGCCTTATGTTTATCTCGTAAGTTTCCCCAGAAGTATTGGCTGTAGGTAGGATCACTTGGAGCCAGATAATCGGAGATCAGTTTTCCCTTTGAACTGATTTTGGGCTGACTTACTACCAAAGGTGCCGTACACTTAAATCGAATAACTCGCTCAGAAAAGTGGGGTAGAGGAAGGCACTCTATGGTATGAACTTGAAAATCAATTCCCGTAATGCGGTCTCCCAAACGAAACCGTTGTTCCTTAAAAAGTCCCATCAGAAGGTCTTGGGCAGCTTGGGGTACCAAAAAGGAAATGACAAAAGAAATCTCCCTAGCATGAATCTTCATTCGATCATCCAAAATAGTGTACCCTCCATGGGGAATGTGGAGATTGGAAAACACAAAGAGTTTAAAGCGTTTTTTCCCTGCTAAGTAGCCTTCTTCGTGAAGAAATTTGGCAAAATCCGAATTGGCCTGCTCTAGCAGGTGGTATATCCAGGCACTGAGTTCATACTGGTAGGATAGTGGCAACAATTGCCCGGGTTGTTTCAGGCGTAAAGTGATTCTGAATTGCATGGCTAGAAATATTTGACCCCAGAAAGTGAAAAGTAGAAGTTTTTTTCTGTTTATCAAAAATTTCCAGATGTCAAAAGCTTATATTGACAGTTTTCAACTACTTCCTCTGAGGTGAGATGATCATCTCGCCCTACCCAAACGGCAGAAAATAAATCATTTTCCCCCCTATAGCGTTCGCCTAACCCATAGTCCCCAACTCCCTCATTCCTCGTATCACCTATCACCCCAAAACCCCCAGAGCCCGATCTACCTCCTCATAGGTATTGTAATAGTGTGGCGACAGCCGTAAAGCCCAGGGTACTCCCTTCCGGTCAAAATCCCGAACCGCATTTTCCCGAAAAGCAATCGAGCAATTAATACCCTTCTGGGTCAATCGCTGCTGAAGCTCGGTAGCCTCAATCTCTTCCTGGTGAAAGGTAACGATACCACTTTTTACCCTTCCTTCGTCTAGTACTCGAATTCCAGGTAGGTTAGCTAATTTCTCCCGTGTGTAAGCTGCAAGGGAAAAAGTTCGCTGCTGGATGCTTTCCAAACCAATGTGCAGGGCATACTCAACACAGGCCCCTGCGCCTAAGATTAAGGCAAAGGATTGCTCCCAGAATTCAAAGCGCTTGGCATCGGGTTTAGCCTCATATACTTCTGCCTCTTTCCAATAGGAACCTCGTAGGTCGATGAAAAGGGGCTCTAAGTTCTTTTCCAGGGCCTTATCCGATACATATAAGAAACCCAAGCCCCTTGGGCCTCGGAGAAACTTGCGGAAGGAAGCTGTCAGGAAATCACAGGCAATGGCATTTACATCTAAGGGCATTTGGCCAACAGATTGGCAGGCATCGACCAAAAATAGTATATCCCGCGATTTACAGTGTTGACCTATCTCTGTTATGGG
>JBCCTX010000527.1:0-2973 GCA_039197765.1 Bacteroidota bacterium | reverse complement strand
GACTTCTATTTGGAGGAACTGTCTAGCTACCTCGGAGAAGTGGAAATTGTTGCTACAAAGAGAACCATGGGAATAACGAGGCTCAAGGCAGTAGATGGCTTTGGGATTTATGAAGCAAAAAAGAATGAGGTCATCGTATTAGATGATTTTGCTGCAAATAAGGTTGCCAATAATGCTAGACAAGTATTTGCCAAGGTTCCAGGTCTAAATATTTGGGAAAGCGATTTTGCCGGATTGCAATTGGACATCGCAGCCAGGGGCTTGGGGCCAAGCCGTACGGCGAATTTTAATACGCGCCAAAATGGCTACGATATGAGTGCAGATGCACTGGGCTATCCTGAGAGTTACTATCTTCCTGCTTTGCAAGCGGTGGAAAGGATTGAGGTCGTTCGGGGAGCAGCTTCACTACAATACGGGACACAGTTTGGGGGGATGCTCAATTTTAAGCTAAAGGAGGCCCCTGATAAGCCCTTTGAGTTACAAGCCGAGCAAGCGGTGGGATCTTTTGGCTTACTCAACTCCTTTGTGAGTGTAGGAGGGAAAAAAGATCGGATAGACTACTATGGCTATTACCAGTACCGCACAGGAAATGGCTGGAGGGATAATTCGGGTTTTTATGCCCACACAGCCTTTGCTCGCCTAGGCTATCAAATCAATGATCGCCTAAAATTAGGGGTTGAATATTCTTTTTTAAACTACGAGGCACAGCAGCCCGGCGGCTTGACGGATGAAGAATTTAACAGCGGAGACCTGGAACAATCGAATCGGGGGAGAAATTGGTTTAGCGTCTCCTGGAATCTCATTGCCACTACCCTAGACTATCGCCTATCCAGTACAACCAAGCTCAACATTAGAAGCTTTGGCCTATTCTCTCGTAGAGATGCCCTGGGGAACTTACAGCAAATTGGTGTGCCCGACAATCCCAATGAGGAACGTACATTGATCCGAGATGTCTTCCAAAATTTCGGAGTGGAAGCACGCCTATTGCATCGCTATGAGATAGGAAATAAGCGTTCTGCCTTGGTCTTCGGCTTTAGGGGTTATGATGGACTCACCGAGCGAAAGCAGGGGCAGGCTAGTGCCGATAGCTCTCCGGATTTTCGCTTTCTCAATCCTGAAGATCCAGAGGAATTCGACTACGATTTTCCCAGTGGTAACCAGTCCCTCTTTGTTGAAAATCTCCTATACTTTACGCCTAAGCTAAGGTTTACAGCTGGCCTGAGATTGGAAAATATCCGAACGGATTCTGATGGAGTCTGGAAGCTCAACAGATTTGATTTTGCGGGTAACCTTGTCTCTTCCACGGTAAACTTTGATGAGACTTCCCAAAGGCGATCATTTGCCCTTTTTGGACTGGGTATGAGTTACTACTTCAAGGAAGATCTACACCTATACGCCAATTATGCACAGAATTTCCGCTCGATTACTTTTAGCGATCTGCGGGTAGTGAATCCCAATTTCCAATTGGATAGCCTCATCACGGATGAGAATGGCTTTAACATGGATCTAGGGCTTCGAGGAACTTTGTGGAATTGGTTGAATATGGATATGAGCCTATTTCTCCTGCGTTACAACGATCGCATAGGACAGTATGAACTGCCAGGGAGCACTACCTTGTTTAGAACCAATATTGGAAATTCACGGCATATTGGGGTAGAATTATTTGCAGAAGTAGATGTGTTTGACATGATGAACTGGGCGCCCGGAAATGCTAAACTCTCTATGTTTCTCAACCTTGCAGTTACGGAAGCTACTTATATACAATCCGATATTTCGGCTATCAGAGGTCGTAGGGTGGAATACGTTCCCAATGTCATGTTGCGTACGGGACTTAACTATAGATGGAAAGAATTAAAAGCCACTTTCCAGCTTTCTCATCTCGGGGACCAGTTTTCTGATGCTACAAATTCTACCTTTAATCCCAATGCCTTGACAGGAACGATTCCCTCTTATGTTGTCTTTGACGTATCCACAGAGTATCAATTCGACCGTTTTAAGTTCTCGGCGGGGGTGAATAACCTTAGCAATGAAAAGTATTTTACCAGAAGGGCGGAAAGTTATCCGGGGCCGGGCATTATCCCTGCTACCCTTCGCAGTTTCTATGCGGCTGTAGGGGTGAGGATTTAATTCGAAATACCACTCGCTTTCTTGTTTCTCTGACACAGACTTTTTAGGACGGATTATGACGGACACTGTAAAACCCTGAAAGGTTACTGATGTAACTATTCAACTTTTTACCGTATTTTCTGTTATGAATACCTCAGCGCTTGACCAGCTCTTGCAAGGAGTCATTGGACAAGGTCCCCAAGCGATTCGGGCACTATTATCCCGTATTAAAGAGAAACATTTTGCTTTAGGAGAGCACATTTTAGCGCTAGGTGATGTAATAGAGCACATGTATTACATCAATTCAGGGATTGCCCGACACTACCACATCAATGAGGAAACAGAGGAAGAGGGAACTACTTGGATGTGATTTCAAAATTATCCTTAGGCTATCTCTGCGCAGGCACTTATCCCTTCCTAATGACCACGTCAGATAGCGAAATGGATGACCTAAAACGAGGGGTGGACTATGTAAAGGAATTGAGAGGGGTGGAAAAAATTCACCTCTTTGGGCATTCCATGGGAGGAGGTAGGGCCATGCTATATACCAGTAGATTTCCAGAAGAAGTAGATAAGCTCATAGTGCATGGCTTCGGGGGACGATCCTATCTCCCTATTGACCCACCAACCTCCTTGCCCCCTGAGGGTTCTCCTGTATCCACTTTCACCCGAAATAGAATTCAGGAGTTTGCAGCGGCAGCAAACTGCTTTGACCAGGTAGACCCGGCAATTATAGGTCCGGTTTGGACTGCCTGTCAAGAAACGGATTCTTTGGCAATGCGCTGGGGTCCTGAAGGAGCTGTACGCTATCCGGGAATAAGTGTATTTGGGCTGACGGAAGAATGGGTTCAGTCTATAGAAGTACCT
>JBCCTX010000526.1:0-2983 GCA_039197765.1 Bacteroidota bacterium | reverse complement strand
TGTGACACACTCTGCTCAATTAGAATCTCAAATAAAGGCAAGCTATGTCAGGGCTCGGCAGATTAATCCAGACGATGAATTTGCCAATATTCCCCCCCTGCGATTGGACTACGGCCTTACTTATGACCCTACTGTTCAGTTAGTGGAGAGACTGCAAGTGGGTATAGATGTGAGTTACACCTTCGAGCAGCAGGACCATCCACGGATCATTAGCCCTGGCACCTTTTTGAGGCCAGGTACCGAAACGGTCCGCTTCGGTTCGGATGCTTTGGACTTCGATATTTTGGCCCCTCCTGAAAGCTTTTTCCTGGCAAACTTCCATTCAACCATCCAAGAAAAGCAGTTTATCCTAAGGTTCCAGGTAAGAAACCTACTGAACACGAGTTATCGTACCTACACCGACAGGCTCCGTTACTTTGCAGATGATTTGGGCCGTAATTTCATTCTTACGCTCGGGTACAAGTTTTAATCCTTCTTTGTGGATAAGAGCGTAGGTAAAACCACCAAAATACTAGATCCTTCTCACAAAATTCTCTGAAACGCCCATCCTCCTGGAATGGATTTTTGGGAGAAAAGGAGTAAAACAAGGGGACTTCGGAGGCCACCTCACCTAGGCTCAATACAGATTTCGGCAATGGCATATAATTTTGGTTTAAGCGCGTTTTTTCAAAAAATCATCGATCTGGACATACTCCTCCTTTCCCTTTTCAGTCAGATAGGGTAAAATCATGTACCAGGTCATTTCCACCATATCCATGGACTTTTCAAATAAAACCCCAGAGGTGAATATTTTACCTTGCAAATTCCAAAATGCACCCACCATCCATACATTATGGGCAAGAAAGTCATAATTAATTCCTTCGCCTTCAGGGATCATTCTCCCGGTTTCTATGTAGTGTTCAAACAGCAATCTTCCCTGTTTTAAACGCATTAAGTTGGTTTCCTCATAGAGTTTACCCACTTCAGGATAATTGTGGAGGATAAAAAATAAGTCTTGAAAGAAAAAATTATGCTTTCGCATGAAATCCTGAAAAGTGCGCATAATCTTCCTAAAATCATCCAAAGTCAAATAGCCTTCCAGTTTTAGAAAGTTTAGGGAATCTGCGTGCATTTTCTCATAGACCTCCTTAACCAAAATTGCCTTGGTCTTATAGTGATACGTCAAGTTACCGGGACTAATTTTCAATTCAGCTGCAATCTGATTGGGGGATGTGGAGGATATGCCCCTTTCATTGAACAAGTCAACCGCCTTTACAAGAATCCTTTCTTTCAGTTTCATATGATTAGTACTAAAGTACTAAAAATATTTGATTCCAGCTGTTTTTCCTTAGGTATTGGGAAGGGTAGCTCTTAGTATTGTCTAAAGGCGATTTACCACTAGAAATAAGGTCATAATAAAGCATTCTCCTAATGCATCTTTCCTACACCTAATCTTACCTGTAGGAATATGTGGGAACGGGGGTATTGTATTAGCCGTTCAAACTTTTAAGAGGTAGAGTCATTCCATATTAATAAATAGTTAATTTATACTAATATTATTGTTTAATTAGTACTAAAATACTAATTTGCTTTTGCAACAAACCCCAACCAAGATTTTGAGTCATTATTAACTTCCAGTAAGATGCAAACACTATCAAACTTCCATGTACTTCGATTAACCTTCATTTCATTATTATTCATTGCAACCATTAGCGGATGTAAGAATGTGCAAAAGTTAAAATATAACCGTGGTCGTGACATCCAATTATCGAATTCGGTCCCTGATGTGGATAAAAGCCGAGAAGTAACAATACTTACTGTCTTCTTTGGGTTAGACAACGCGTTAAATCGGCTGTCGAGATTTTTATATAAAAATGCACCCGGTCAAGACGGTATGCCCGTGGTATTTTCTCATGAACTGGATCCCAGTACCTTAGATGCTTCTGACTTTGAAGTCACTACCCAGAACGGAGAGGTATTCCAAATTGAAGCTATTACCTTAATGCCCGCTGAAGAAGCCTTTGAGCTGAGAACCCTCCTACTCATTGGAGAATATGGAAATCACCCAGACAATCCACCTGTTAGCTTCAAAGTAGTTGGGGACTTAATGACTAGGACAGGAGTCAATTATAAGGGACAAAGTAAGGAGGTAATTCCACTAGAAGAAGGACCTATTTTGAGCTACTCGGAATACTTTACCTTTGATGAAGACTATCCATATATTGAGAGTGGGGGAGGATGTGACTGCCCAAGGGAAGGTACCAAAATGGTCGTAAAAGTAGTATGGTCTGGAGGGGTAAGAGCACTTAATGGAAAAGAATTGGGAGAAAATGAACTTAACGATTTTACCGTAAAGATGGTTAATGGCTCAGATACTACTCTCGTAACCCCCTTCCAACTCGCAGATTTATCCGATAATGATAACAACATTGACCTTTGCTTAAATCAAGAGGGTACCCCCATTTGGGTACAAGTGAATGAAAATGTCGCCATAGATCCTAATGATGATCCCAATCCGAAGACAGAAATAGGAGTTGTAAGTAGGTGGTAAGCCATTTTTTGGGGGAGTGCCCAATGACTCAGTAAGTTTGGGACGCTCCCTTTGTTTCTAAAATTTCCTGAAGGTTTTCTTCCCCAATTGGTAGCCAAGACGAAAACTTAGGGAAGGTAAATTAAAGCCTTCGAAACTATCATTGCTGCCTTCTTCTAGAACGGGAGTGATAAAACTATCTACTAGAATCTGGCCAATAAAGGAATCAGAATGTATCTTAACTGTATTACTTACATTCAATTGATAAGAAATTTCTACCTCCAAGAACAGTCTACTCGCTTTCTTGAAGTAAAATTTTTTTCCCAAAGTGATTCCCAATTGAATGGGGGAGATAACGGGTTCAAGGATGCTGTTATCATAAAAATTCTGCAAAATGCTATTAGCTTCCAACTGACTTTGAATATCCTCTAAAAAAAGCTGCGTATCTCCGAAATCATATTTTTCCACTAACTC
>JBCCTX010000525.1:0-2985 GCA_039197765.1 Bacteroidota bacterium | reverse complement strand
GACAATAATGTAGATATATACCTCAATGCGATGGCATTTGAGGTGAAAACTAATAAGGAGGGAAAGGCTACAGGTGTTTCCTATATCAACAAAGGAGACCGCCTTGAATACACTGTGAAAGGGAAGGTCGTGATGCTCGCAGCTTCTGCCTGTAGCACAGCGCGTATTATGCTGAACTCTAAAGGCCCCCGCCATGCAAATGGCCTTGCAAACTCCAGTGGCGTATTGGGGCATTATGTTCACGACTCTACTGGGGCATCCCTTGGGGGATATATCCCTGAGTTGCTAGATCGCAAAAGGTACAATGAAGATGGAGTCGGAGGCATGCACGTCTACACGCCTTGGTGGATGGATAATAAGAAGTTGAATTTCCCCAGGGGATACCACATTGAGGTCTGGGGAGGGATGGGAATGCCCGGATATGGAACGGGATTTGGCATCCAGGGGATTCAAAAAGTAATGGGAGTAGACCGGAAGTTGGGCGGCTATGGAACCCAACTCAAGGAAGATATGCGTCGCTTTTATGGAGCGGGAATTGGACTATCTGGAAGGGGAGAGTCCGTGCCTCAATTTGACAACTATTGTGAAATTGACCCTGAAGTGGTGGATCAATGGGGAATTCCGGTTCTCCGCTTTCACTATAAATGGACGGACTACGAAGTAAAGCAAGCTGCCCATATGATGGATACGTTTGAAGAAATCCTACATAACATGGGAGCAAAAGGTATTTGGAAAAAACCGGGTGCCGATACCCAATATGGTCTTGCCGCACCTGGACGAATCATCCATGAAGTGGGAACGACGCGTATGGGAGACGATCCCAACAAGTCTGTGGTCAATAAGTACAGTCAGGCACATGATGTCGACAACCTCTATGTCGTCGATGCTGGACCTTTTCCTTCTCAAGCAGATAAAAACCCCACCTGGACGATTATGGCGCTCTCATGGAGGGCCTCTGAGCGTATTATTGATGAATTTAAGAAACAGAATATATAACCATGGATAGAAGAGATTCCCTAAGAGCCCTGCTGATCGGCTCTATTGGTACGGGGGCGGTAGTAAGCTCCTGTCAAGTTCCCGCGAAAGAAGCGAGCGGAAAGGAAAGCAGCCCCGAGGTAAAGCCTGGAGGAGGGTATGGTCGAACGGAAGAAGAAGTACTCTTAGACCAGCGCATAAAGGCGATGCCTTCCATTTTTAATGACCATGAATTAGGCACCCTGGCAGTTTTTGCAGATATTATCCTACCTGCAGATGATCTTTCCAGCTCTGCTACAGAGGCTGGAGTAGTAGAGTTTATAGACTTTATCGTAAAAGATATGGTCCAACACCAAATTCCTATGCGCTCCGCCGTCGGGTGGGTAGATCGAGAGGCCCAAAACCGTTTTGAAAAGAATTTCCAGGCCCTCAGCAATGAGCAACAAATAGAAATTGTAGAGGATATCGCCTACCCGGAGGATGCTAAGCCAGGCTTTGAGGCGGCTACCAAGCTATTCTCTAAAGTACGCGATTTGGTAATGACGGGGTTCTATAGCTCTCAGGAAGGAGTCAAAGATCTCGGCTACATGGGGAATGTGACCAATTTTTGGGATGGTGTTCCCACAGATGTATTGGAGAAACATGGATTTGTCCACGAAGAGAAATACGTTAACCAATATATCACGCAAGAACATAGGGAAGTAGAAGCAAAGTGGGATGACGAGGGAAATCTGGTGTATGAGGATTTGGCATAAGCGCTCGTGAAAACGTTTTGCCAACAATCTCGTATCTCCAAGAAAATTTCGTTTAACCCAAACATTCTACTCATGCGTAAGAACCTACTAACGAGCACGTTATTGCTTGGCGTTGTCTGTCTTTTTGCGACAGACTTCCAAATGAAGAAGGGCACTCCTGAGATACAATCTATCAGTAAACTAGCATTTGGCGATCAAGGGATTCTATTTCTGGGTGATGCCATATCTGCTAAGGTATTCGCACTCGATTTAGGCGATGAAGAACAACTGAGCGTCGATAAAGGAATAAATATCGGTGATCTGGAAGGTGAAATTGGGAGTATTTTAGGCACTTCTGCTGAAAATGTCCTGATTCACGATATGGCTGTTAACCCCCGCTCCAAGAATGTCTATTTCAGTGTTTCTAGAGCGAGAGCTGAGTGGGCTTCGCGTTGGCAGCTGCCCAACGAATTAGCGCATGCAGATGTATTGATTCGCTTGAGTCCTGGTGGAGATTTCGACCTGGTAGACTTAGAGAATATTTTATTTTCTGAGATGAACCTCCCCAACCCAGTAGGATCGGATCAAGAACACCGCTGGAAGAAAGGAGTGAAGCTGCGCGTAGATGCGATTACGGACCTCTCCTATCACGCGGGTAAGATTTATGTGGCAGGCCTCTCCAATGAAGAGTTTGCTGCATCTATGTGGGTTGCCCCCTTTCCGTTTGAAAAGGAGGTAGAGATTTCTACCCTAGAAATTTTCCATGGCGCCCATGGGGAATATGAGACGCATGCCCCCATTCGCACCTTTATTCCCTATGAACTCAACCAAGCCAGCCATATAATTGCTGCCTATCTTTGTACGCCGCTCGTTACTTTTGAACTGGATAAACTCACAGATCAAGACCATATAAAGGGGAAAACTGTGGCTGAGTTTGGCTCAGGAAATTATCCAATAGATATGGTAGCCTACGAAAGTAATGGTAAGAAACTCATCCTGATGTCAAATAGTGCTTTGCCCTTGATGGTATTCGATCCAAAAGAGGTTGAGGCCTATGAAGGAGAAATCACTACAGAAGTTGAGGGCTACTTAGCTGGAATCCCCTACACGCCTAAGTCGGGGTCTGGTACCCAACAGCTCGATAATTTCAATGAAAAATACATTCTAGCTACACAAAGGCTACCGAGTGGAAAATTGGCCTTGGCCTCTCTCCCGAAAGAAAGACTTACACAATGATTAAATGGTGGAAAGGAGGCTTATGCCTCCTTTTTTCTAT
>JBCCTX010000524.1:0-3028 GCA_039197765.1 Bacteroidota bacterium | reverse complement strand
TGGAGTTTTCGGATGATTTTGAATGATTCTTGGAAGCCTGTCAATTTTGGATTTCCCCCAATCTCTCTGCAAGGCAATTGAATAAATCTCGCCTAAAGATACAACCGAAATAAATGATCGATTGGTAGAAGCCCTCAACTCAAATTCATTTTCCCATTTATTAAAACTAGCGGATTTCCTAATACAGTGAATGCGAATCGAGGTATCCCAAATAAAATCCATTTTAAATTTAGTCTGATTTTTATTAGCCATGGGGTCCTTTTCCTCCTTTACACATCACCTGGCAAACGTAAATTATACTTGTTTGCTAGCCTTCGTTCTACCTCTTCGCCATCAAAGGCAACCGTCCGTCCTACCTTGTAATTTTTCCACCGGCGGTCGATCTCAGCCTTCCATTCTAGAGAAAGTTTGTCATTTTCCATCAACATAGAAATAAACAGGGCCTTGTCGGTCCTGAAAAATCACATATCCCTTTTCAACCCAGTTCCTCAAGTAAGCTCCCTATTCGACTCAATAATTCCATCCGGATTCCCCGATCAGGTATCACACCCACTCTCAAGCAATTTCTTAGAGAGGAACTCAACCTGACCCATTCAGAATTCTTCATCAAAAAGAACGCTGGAAAAAAGACTTGGGGGACCCAACGGTACTTCAATCTGATAGAGGAAAAGGGAGATGAAATTATCCTACCCAGAGGGTTCATAGGAAAACTTCTCAGGTATTGTCAGCATAAAAACATTGCTTATCAATTCCAGGATGATAGAAAGAAGCTACCCCAATCCAACTACCATTCCACCATTAATTTACTCGAACACCAAAAGCTTGTCTTGGTACAATCCTCTAAAAAAGATTTTGGGGTAATAGCAGCTCCTCCCGGTTTGGGAAAAACCATCATCGGATTAAAAATCATTGAGGAAAGCAGCAACCTAGCCTGGTCATCGTTCACAGAAAACAAATCCTGGAACAATGGGTGGACCGAATTCAGGCATTTTTAGGAATACCTAGTAAGGATATTGGGATCATAGGTAGCGGTAAGTTGAAAATAGGAGAAGCCATACAAATTCCTGAAAGCTTAAAAATTGATGACGACAAAGTATACCTACGAAAAATAGGGGGAGTTATCTATGTGATCCCTTTTCACAACCTCTGGCAAAGTGTCATCGATAGCGTGGATGCCTTTACAGAGGATTTCATGGAGGATCGAATTCAACCTTCTTCTCAAGATAGAGAATGGTTTTAATGATGGAATACCTTCTCGATCAATATTGTTAATTCACCAAGAAAAGATAGCATTGCCATCCAATTCACTGGATCTTCGTATATTTATCCTATAGACTAGGGTTATGACAGAACGATACTATTCCATATTGAAAGAGGTACAAAGCCTCAACCGCCAGGAGCAATTATCCCTGATTGCAGCCCTGAGTCTCAATCTGGTTGAAGAAGAGGTGGGTACAGATGACCAGGATTTTTTCCTCCCCCCAGAAGACGATTTAGCCCTGCAAAAACGAATCGCTGCCTATGAGAAAGGCGAAAAGAAAGGAAGGCCCTATAAGGAAGCCATTGCTGATATTCGTCAAAGGCTTGGGATTTCATGAGTTATACCGTTATCCTATTTGAGGATGCAGAGCAGGAAATTGAGGAGGAAGCCTATGCGTATAGCCTCAAATTCACATCAGGTGCAGAAGACTTTCTAAATGCCGTTCTGGAAACCCTAGACCATATCTCTGTTTATCCTCATACAGGCAAAAGACGTTCCTCCATAGATGAAGGTGTTAGAGGCTTTCAGGTAAAAATTCGATCTTCCAGGAAACAATATGCCAAGCGCTTTCCCTTTGAGCTCATTTTCAAAGTCTTTGAGGCGAAAAAGGAAGTCGTTGTATTTCAACTTTGGCCTGTCAGAAGTAACCTGCCCATAAACAACCCCCCGAACTAGAGAAAAACACTATTGCTAAGCCTTTTTTAGATCAATCCACCCGACCAAAAAGAAAGGTGAGGCCTACTTATCCACAAGCCTTCCAGTGTTATTATGTGTTAGATAATGGTGTTATGAAATTTAAGCTTTCTCCATGCTATTGAAATCGCCCGGAAAAAATCTCCCTTTTCTAACCTCAGGTACCTAAAAGCACGAAGAATGGTACCTAAAAGCACGTAAAAAGGCACCTGATAGCACGAACTGGCTTGACAACTTATCCCCAACCGACTAGGGTACCCAAAAGCACGAATAGGGGAGAATGAGATTATGGAGCAACTCCAAGCTAGTCTACTGCCAGAAAGGCATGTTCAGAAGGATTTATTCATTTGCGGTGTAGCAGACGCAGTTCCCAAAGACGTGATGCAATACATGGAGCATCCCTTCTATTCTCTATCCAAAAAGCCCCAAACCGAAATCCAGATCTATAAGCACAACGATGTTTGGATCAAGATCACTCCTAGTGTGGTTGGTCAAGCCACTATCTATGACAAAGACATTCTCATTTACTGCATCTCCCAGGTTATGAATAAACTTAAAAATAAGGAACCTGTTTCCCCGAGGGTTCAACTATGCAGCAGGGACTTATTACACTTTAGCAACCGCGGCACCAGCGGTAGGGATTACAAACGCCTGCAAGCAGCATTAGAGCGACTCAAGGGCACAATGATAACCACCAATATTCGAACAGGAGACCAGGAACAAACGGATACCTTTGGGCTCATCAATACGACTTCTGTTATTAGAAAAAATGGGCCTAATGGCAGACTTATTTCCTGTGTAATAGAACTTTCAGATTAGGTTTTCAACGCAATCCAGGCCAAGGAAGTACTTACCCTTCATCCTGAATATTTTAGATTAGAGAAACCTATTGAACGCAGAGTATATGAATTGGCCCGAAAACACTGTGGAAACCAACGAACATGGTCCATTTCGCTGGAAAAACTCCACAAGAAATCGGGTTCTAAAAGCAGCCTTAAGCGCTTTCGACAGTCTTTTAAGGGGCTAGTTGAAGCCAATCACTTACCTGATTATCAGATTAGTTATAATCGAACT
>JBCCTX010000523.1:0-3030 GCA_039197765.1 Bacteroidota bacterium | reverse complement strand
TAAATTACAGTTATCAAAAACAAAACTAGCAGCTTAATCCGATTGGGATTTAATATAGTTAATAATCGGGAATATTTCTTACTAAAATTATATCTCTTCCATGCATCTGTAAATTTTCCCTTTTTCTAGGATAATTTCACACTTTTCTAAGTACTTCTAGTACAGATTAATACCCAAGAACAATGGGGGTTTATATTTTTTTGAAAAGCTACTAGCAACTTAAAACCTTTAGACATTTCACAGCATCTTAACACTAGTATATCTCCTTCCTGTAAGGCTATTTTCATTCCTAACCCTATTACGCCATGCTATCCAATTTCCTCAAAATCGCATTTAGAAATTTTTTCCTTCACAAGGTATTTTCATTTATTAACATTCTGGGCCTAGCAATCGGCCTTGCCTGTGCGATCCTAATTTACTTATTCATACATGACGAATTAACCTTTGACCAGATTCATCCTGATGCAGACACTATTTACCGAATGGGAGTGCGTTACCAAGAAGATGGTGGAGAAGCATTCACTTCGAGTTCTGCACCAGGAATTTGGGCCAAGGCCCTGGTAGAAACCTATCCGAATGTATTGGCAGGCACTCGGAATTTTTGGTTGGGCTATCCCGCTTCACTCCACAACCAGGAAGCAGATAAAATAGTCTTGACCGAAAAGCTGTTTTGGATAGACTCTGCCTATACAGATATCCTGTATACACCCTTAATTTCTGGAAATAAAGAACAACTTTTTGACCAAAAAAATGCCATAGCACTTTCTGAGTCCGCCGCAAGGGCCTTATTTGGAACTGAGGATCCCCTGGGAAAAACCATTGAGATTTCACACGTTTCCTTCAACGGACAAAACTTCCCTTTAATTGTCACAGGAGTGTTTGAGAACTATCCCTCAAATTCTCACCTCCGCCCAGATTACCTTATTAATATGGAAGTCTTAGAGCCTCGATTTGGGGATAACTTTCATAGCCAATGGAATGGGTGGTGGTTGTCCACCTACGTAAAGGTCCGCTCAGATACAGATGCTGAAACCCTTGCTGCACAGATGAATGAACTTCTAGACAAAAACCTTTCTGAAAATAGAGAAGCCTTCAATCCCTTTTTTGTAAAGCTCACTGATACCCATTTTGACACGGAAGTTGAATGGGTAATTGAAGGGGCGGGAGACATGAGCTATATATACATATTTGGGTCAATTGCTCTCTTAATTTTACTGGTAGCCGCCATCAATTACATGAACTTGGCAACCGCTCGTTCCACCCGCAGGGCTAAAGAAATTGGACTGCGAAAAACTATGGGAGGAAGGCGTATTCAGCTTATCCTACAATTTTTTGGGGAATCCCTGCTAACCGTTCTTCTGGCATTAGTAGTTGCCTTAGGCTTAGTGGCTCTTGCACTTCCCGCATTCAATGGCTTATCTGGGAAATCCTTCACCTTTGTTTCTCTTTTTGATCCATGGATTTTAGGAGTACTCTTTTTAGGGTGTTTATTGCTTGCCATTGTATCAGGTCTATATCCTGCCTTATATCTTTCTAGCTTCACTCCCATCAAAGTACTGCGCAAGCGATTCAACCCCGGCAGTGGGCCAGAATTGTTCCGCAAAGTCCTGGTAACCTTTCAATTTGCCGTTTCTGTGGTACTCATTGTATGCACGGGAATTATCCTCACTCAAATGCGCTACGTGCATTCTTCAAAATTGGGGCAAGTGGGAGATCAAATGGTCTCCATCCGATTCGGAGGAAGTGCTCCTACTGAAAAGTACACCGTATTTAAGCAGAGTGTTGAGCAAGATCCCGACCTTCCGGCAGTTACATTGGCCAATCACTTGCCTCGGCAAGAATACTTTGGGCCCATCAATTGGAATTTCCGTTTTCCTGGAGTCAATGAACTGGAATACGATTGGAGCTTGTTAAATGTAGAGCCAAACTTCCCTGATTTATTTGACCTCGAATGGGTTGTTGGGGAGAAATTCCCCGAAAGATTACCTGGAGACACGACTTCTCAAGCCCCCTTTGTCATGAATGAAACTGCTGTTCGAAACCTGGGGCTAAGCCCTGAAGAAGCACTGGGAACCCAAGTTTCTATCACCCATAATGGAGGTACCCAAAACGGATACGTTTTAGGGGTTGTCAAGGACTTTCCGTACCGATCCATGCGAAACCAGGTGGAGCCTACCCTACTGAGTACTTGGCCACACCCGGTTGATAAGATTATTTATGTCCCACTTCCCAAAGGGAAATTTGCGGAAAAATTGGCCGTTTTAGAGGCTAAGTGGAAAGAGGTTTTTCCTGGAATTGGCTTTGATTACTGGTTCGTCGATGAAGAGTTTGGCCGGATGTATGCCGATGAAGACAGAATGGCAGACCTAGCTGAGATCTTGTCGATCCTTGCGATTCTTGTCGCTTGCTTAGGTGTATATGGCCTAGCTTCCTATTTGGCAGAGCGAAAAACCAAGGAGATAGGCATTCGAAAAATTCTGGGGGCTACGCTTTCGAATATACTCCTCCTCCTCTCACAAAACTTTTTGGTGGTACTGGGAATTGCGGCACTCATCGGTACACCTATTTCCTACTTCCTGATGAAAGACTGGTTACAAAATTTTGCTTACAAGGTAGATATGACTTGGTGGATGTTCGCAGGGGCTATATTCATCCTTTTCCTATTAACTGCCCTTACAGTAAGTTTTGAAACCCTTAAAGCAGCTCGGCTAGATCCTGCCAAACACCTTCGGGCCGAATAGGATTTAATAGCAACTTTCATACAAACTATAACATAGGTTAGAATTTATATGTATATAAAATAAATTGAGGAGATTTTCCTTCTATCTTTTGACTATATATTTTGATAAAATTATATGGTCCTAAACACCCGAAAATCTCCTCAATCCTTTTCTCATCTTTCAGGTTTAATAGCCCTTATCTATTTCTTTCATATCCCTTATGCATTTTCTATAGATCTCCCTGATAAGTTTGAAGATCTTGCCATTTTAAAAGAGCTGCGAGATCCTGCTAGCATGGCCTTTGCCCCTG
>JBCCTX010000522.1:0-3031 GCA_039197765.1 Bacteroidota bacterium | reverse complement strand
TAGCCAGCCCTCCTTGTCTCGTAAATCCCGAAAAAGTCAAAGGTAAGGGATTAAAGGTGAAAGCGCGGTCCTCTACATAATCAAGCTGCGCAAAACTAACTGTGCTGAAATCTTCCCCTACAGGCCAGGTAGTAAGGATCTGTGAACCGGGTGCCGACACATCCACCCAGGTTCCATAGCTTGAGAAAGAGGACCTTTGATCATTTGCATTGGTACTTGCCACCGAAATGACACTTTCATTGGCTGCAGGGTATTGAGGCGCTTCAGAATCTTCATTTCCAGCAGCCCCAATCATTACAATTCCATTGTCCACAGCCAATCGAATAGCTTGTACCAAGGAACGACCATTGGGGGACTCACCTCCAAAACTGAAATTTAGGATATCTGCTCCTTGATCAATTGCCCAGGTCACCGATCGAGCCAGGAATACATCATCACTGGTGGATTCTAGGATAGTATCTGTTCTACCATCTATTTCATCCTCTAGAAAAGCCTGAAAAAATGCACGTATAGGAAGTATTTTGCAATTGGGACATACCCCTGCGACTCCGATCCCGTTGTTATTCTTCGCAGCAACCACACCGGAAACGGCAGTCCCATGTCCATCCGTATCGGAAGGATCATCATCCTCCCCAAAGTAATCTTCTCCTTCCACCCGTTGCCATGGTTCCACACTGGAAAGGTTCACAAAATCTCTTCCTGGCAAGAGGTTATCTACCAAGTCTTCATGGTTGGGGTCAATCCCCGTATCGATTACGCCAATCACAATATCTTCACTTCCTAGCTGTTTGTCCCAGGCCGCAGAAGCTCCCGTAAGTGTATGGGCATATTGCTGGGAGAACCAGGGATCATTGGGTTCCTCGTTCAGGCGATACACCTCATTGGCTGAGATGCTGGTCAGCTTATACCCTACATTGCCTAGCAATGTGGCGTTTTCTTCGATCTGTTTGACCAGTGGTCCTACGTCTTTGGTCTCTACCCACAAACAAAGTGTCCGGCAAAAATGGATTTCATAGGAGGGCGTCCCACCTGTAAAACTGTAGCCCCTTCGGCTCTCGCTGCGCTCTCTGTATTCCTGAAGTAATTCAGACTCAGATATGCGCTGTGCTACCATTTTATCTACCATCGCCTGAAAAACTGGCTCTGCATGCCTGACAGCTACGCGATACTGCTGTTGAAAGGCAGAAACAAATTCCTCGTGTTCCCGCAATATCGCAGAACCCTCTAGACTCTGCCGTGTCCCAGAAAGAGGTTCATAAGAAATGATAATCTGATGGGGCTCGTAATGACCGGAAGCCTTTGATCGTATTTGGGCCTCACTTTTGGGAATAACTATAATCCATACCACAACAAATACCCACCCTATTTTTTTAACACATATACGCATAGAAAGCCTTTATTAGTTTAGGAAACGCATGTAGCTTAAACTCCTTTCTTCCCAGACAGTTTTATGAGGGTGAATCCCCTACCTCCTTTATAAATTTCTACTTTTGAAGTCTAGGCACACTGGGTTTCCTAAAGATACATATTCTATAGGTTAACCCTTTTCGCTACGTGTTTGTACTCACTCATCTGAGGTCTTCTGAGATAAGATAAAAATCTTGGGCACTTAGACAGGTTAGTGGAAAGTTTGGGTAAGTCTGGGTGAATTTTTTGTATTTGCCAATAGTAAAGGAAGAAGGATTCCACTTAATTTCATAGGCTTTACCTTCCCCAAAGCTTTCTTCAATGATAAAATCGACTTCTTGGCGCTCTGTAGTTCGCCAAAATTTAATTTGGTCAGGATTATATACTTGTCTGAATTGGAGAAAGTAGAAATTTTCCAATAGTTCCCCTCTATCAGCTCTTGTGTCTACAGGAGAAAATCGGTTTAAAAAAGCATTCCTTAGTCCAAGGTCATTAAAAAATACCTTTGGCATTTTAGTAAGCTCTTTCCTTAAGTTCCTAAAGAAGGGTCGCAACAAATATATATGGAAACACTTTTGTAGGATATATACATATTGATCAATGGTTTTTGAGTCAATACCCAAGGTATTAGATAGCTCTTGCTTATTTACCAGTTTACCCGTTTGGTCTGCCAAGAGTTGAAGCAGTAGGTAAAACTTTTGTTCTTTCTCAACCCCTGATTCAAGGATATCCCGCTTTAAATAAGCATTCTTTAACTCCATCAAGATTGCCTTTTTTTCGGGTTCCTTATCCTCCAAAACGACAGCAGGATATCCACCAAATTGCAGAAACTCGTTTAAGTAGGACTTAATTCGATCTATTTGTATAGATTGATAGGAATCTTGGGATCTCAGGTAAGAGATTTCTGTCAATAGCAAATGCTCATCTCTAAAGGAAAGAAACTCATCAAAGGATAAAGGGTAGAGGGGAAAAATACGCTTTCGACCTGCAAGTGAATCCTTAAATTTTCGATCTATATAAAACGCACTGCTGCCTGTTGCAATTATTTTCAAATTCCCTTCATACGTATCGTATAGATACTTCAGAAAATTTGTAGGGTTGGTTAGGTATTGGACCTCATCAAGTAGCAATAAAATGGGCCTTTCTTGCACTTGAGAGAGGATAGGACTGGGCTTAATCGGGATAAAATTAAGGATATTTTCAGGATGTACATTTACAGCATCTAATATCCTACGGTCTTCCAAATTAAGAAAAAAGATACTTTCATGAGCATTCGAAAGCTCTTGATAAAGCAATCGTATGAGAGAAGTCTTACCTACTTGCCGGGCTCCTGTAATGATCGTATACTGCTTATTAGAAATGTGATTTCTAATATCCTCAAGAATGGACCGGTTTCTTAACATAGACAAGGTTTCAGGATAAAAATAGATAAAAACCGAATACAAATCCATTTTTATCCGATAATTCTGGAGTTGAATTCCAGAATTATCGGATTCTCACTTTTCTATAGTAAATTTTGCTTGTAGCGCCTGCTCACTAAAACACGGTTGCCATTTTGAAGGACCGCATACAGATCCCCATGGGACTTGGGGTGCATTTCGGTAATTTTCAGTTTATTGAGTAG
>JBCCTX010000521.1:0-3063 GCA_039197765.1 Bacteroidota bacterium | reverse complement strand
TAATACGATGACCTCATTCTTTTTTGCTTCATAAATCCCAAAGCCATCTACTGCCTTGAGCCTCGTTATTCCCATGGTTCTCTTTGTAGCAACAATTTCCACTTCTCCGAGGTAGCTAGACAGTTCCTCCAAATAGAAGTCAAGCGCTGTATCTTGGGCTAAGTCAATCTCGACTGCGGTGGATCTCATTCCTAGGCTAAACGCCCATAGCTTGTGTCTACCTTTTGACAAGGAAAGCTCAAAATACCCTTCTTCATTCGTATAGGCGAGGGCGTTGGTAGCTTGTGAGGAAACGATAGCTTCTGCAAAGGGCTCATTCAGGTCTTTGGACAATACTTTACCATATACCCGATATATTTGGGCCTGGAGAGAGGTAGTAAAAAGGGTAGCCACAAGGCAAAGGAATAACTTCATCTCAACGTGTTTTCGTTGTAGGGTAGAATCCAATCTTTAGGGGCCCAGGTATCTTTCTTTACCGTTAAGTCTACTTCGGGGTCAATCAGTAGTCGAGCGGGCCGAGAGTTGAGGGTAACCCATACTTCTGCCCTCACTTTGGGGTTTTGCATTCCCTGTTCTTGAAAGTGGTCTCTTAAATAGTGAGCAAATTGTAAAATTAAGTCGGGCTGCATAGCCATCTGCTTCTCTTGATGGGCATTCAAAAACTGGTGGTTAATCACCGAACCTTCCCTCCCCTCCTCGCCATCTTTTACATAAAAAGTAGCTGTACCTGCCTTTTCCATGAGCATTACTCGCCAGGAGAAACGATAGCCTTCCTCTGTCCAGAATATATTACCTGTATACAACAGGTATCTCCATGGAAAAAGAAGTTGGAATACAAAAAAGATCATTAGAAAGGGGAAAAGCAGCCTATTGTTAGCACGTACGGGGGTTGTCATCAGAGAGTCAGACGAATTAGGCGAACTTTTAAGTAGCCGAGCCAGGCGTTCGAGCAATCTTTCGTGCCAAGCAGGAGAAAAAAAGATGGTTACTGCAAAGATCATCACAATCGGAAAAACCCCTATTTGAAATAGTATCCCTGTCAAAGTGTGAAAAACTATTACAGCTGTGTATGCAAGCCACCTTGTTTTTTTTAGCATTAAAGCCCCAATGATAAAGGTGTCAAATAGCATACCCATCCAGCTAAAAAGATATGCCGTAACCTTGTACTTAAAGATAAATCCGATAACGGGTACGCTGGTCTTAGCAGGTAACCAAATGGCTAAGGGTAAGGCGCGAAACAACCAGTCGTAATTTATTTTTGCCAAACCTGCATAACAATACACAATGGCAATTTGCAGCTTGAAGATATCAATACACCATCTACTCACCTCTTTCTGTTGAATGGAAGGATTGCGAACTACGTCTAGAGAAAAGTAGCGATTTGCAGGAACCCATATCATCAAAAATGCGATGAGACTTACAAAGTAGTAGTGGTTGAGGTAATAGGTGATATCAATTAGTTCTATATAAGAAAAGGAAAGAAAGAATACTGCGGCAAACAGCCGATAGTACCACCCCAGTATAATCGCTACACAGGAGAATGACATAATTCCAAAGACCAAGTACATTCCCATGCGCGAGAGAGGCTGTACCCAATCAAAGCCATAATAACTAAAGTGGAGTATAGGCTCTACTAGCTGCGTATCTACCCAGCCCATCCACATGTAGCGGATCGTACTAAAGAGCATGACCAAGCCAAAGGCCATGCGAAAAGTAATTAATGGAGCAATCGACTTCGATTGCTCCATATAATTTGTAAGTCTTCGGTATAAATTCTCCCTGTAGGTCAAATGAGTCGCTCGTTAATCCCCATCACCTGAGTTGAATGTAATGCTGATTCCAAGTAAAGAACTCATAGAACTTTTGAAGTTTGCGGTATTATCTTGCAACTCATCTCTCAGGGTTTCAACTTGAGCCGTCCCAACATTTTCAGACAGGAGCCCTTGGGGAATAGCAGCTATTGCATTGTCAATTCTTGTAATAGCTTCTTTGGTTGTGGCGATGAGCTCAGAGCCTCCTTCTACGGTTTCCAGGTATTCTTCAAATCCTATAATCTCCTGGCCGCTTCGAGATAAGCCAAACCATATATTTTTCGAATTTTCAAAGTGCTCTACGACCAAATCCCTTGAGATTCCACTGTAAAACGCCTCTACTAAAGATCCGTCTACTCCATCCTGTCCGGCGGTGAGGCCAGCCGGCAATTCTATTTTGAAGTTTTTCAAATTCTCATAGTCTTTTACAAACTCGTTGTAATAGAGGGAAATAGAGCTTCCTGCAGCAGTTCCATTGCTATTGGTGAACGCTTGAAGGTAAGTGGTCTTCCATTTTGATACAATGTTATCAAAAGTGGTCTTCAATTCCGTTGTGATAAGCAAAAGGTAATCTTTTCGGTTCTGATCAAACCCTGCAATAATCTCTTCATCAGAGATTCCATTTCCATAAATCAGGTATTCCACTGCGTAGAACCCTCGTACATCGCGATCAAAACTATTGGCGAGGTCAAAGTCGGCGTTTAACATGTTTTGCTCTACTTTCTCCTCACTTACGGGAAATGCCCCTAAGACCTCAGCATATGGACCTAGCAGTAATTCGCCTGGCCCAAAACCAAAGGCTGAGCTGTGTTGGTGGTCTTTCACGGCTTGAACCCAAGCCGTTCTCGTAGCAGTTAAATTTTCTACAGTTGTTGTTTGTACAAACGCATTCACAGCGCTGGAAAGATCGTTGACACTTGATTGGAGAGATTCGAAATTGGGTATAATGAGGTTATTCGCAACACTTTCCAGCATAGCCGCCCTATCGAATCCTGGATCAACCGTTTCATCATCGTCATCACAAGAGACGATCCCTAGGGTGGAAATGAGTACCGCTAGCAATATCCCTATGTATTTTTTGTTGCTGAATGTAACAATCATTTTTGTCCTAATTTTGAGATGAATGAAACCTTGCTAGGTTATATAGCAAGGTTTCAACACGAATGTATCGGAAAAGTTCTTAAGGATTGTTGTTAACAAAGAACCCTGTTACCTCTGCATCAGAGAATCCATAGATTGCCTGAATGTCATC
>JBCCTX010000520.1:0-3069 GCA_039197765.1 Bacteroidota bacterium | reverse complement strand
TGTCCACTATGTACAATGGATGCTGGAGTCCGTAGATAAAAATCTCCTAGAAAATGCCAATGTACAGGAGGTAGAGCTTCAGTACAAGGCCGAGTCCTTATTGCACGATGAGATCCTTTCCGAAGTAGAAGTTGGAGAAGGAGGCACTCGAAACCACCGATTAATCCGGGTAAGTGATGGAAAGGAGTTGGCTGTGGGTCGGAGTGTGTGGGAGTAGAAGCGAGAGGTAAGAGGAGAGTGTTTTGAATATTTTCCCCTCGGCTTCCAAATTGTCGGGTTTCTACGTTGAGCTTTTTTCCATAGGCGCCCCGATCAAAAACCTGCTTTCCCTCTGCCAACAAGCGATTCGTTCCTACCTCTTCCGCACGGGCCATGTGCCAGATATTCTAAGCGATAGAGTTCATGCCTTGGGGCATTTTTCGTATATCCTTTTCGTTCAGTTTGTCCCAAATACTGGTTTTGAGGTTCCTGCGGATTCCGGGATAGCGCTGAAGGAGCAATTGTTTGTAGCTGTTTGTCCCTGTAGGCTGTTTCATGGTATTTGGATTAAGTGATGCATACACGCCTCCCAATAGGGCGCTTTCAACAAATTCTCGTTTTTTCCTAAGGGTCCTATTTGTTGTGTCGTGTAGGGGTTGATACCCTTACCTCTTAGGACCCTAAAGTACCGGGAGAAGCGTCAATCAATCGTAAATAGGGCCACCAAGCGTATATAGCTTACATCAAAATAGCATCAAAAATTTTGAAGGGAAGATTTATTTTAACCGCAGAGGTTGAAGGAGAAAGAAGCTCTATGATCCCTTGGGAAGGGGATGGCGATAAAGGAGGGAGAAGTTTTAGTAGATAGTTTCCCTAAATTAAGTAAGTCAGGAAGATTGTCTCCGACATTCTTTTCTTCTAGTTACCTAAAGATAGCTCCTTAATGCGAGCTGTAACACCTTCAGGGCTCAAACCTGTAAGATCAGCAAGGATTTCCATGCTAAAGCCTTTCTTCAAACCCTGGGTAATTACATAATTTTCTTTTGCTTTATTAGCTCGATCTTCACCCTTATTCATGATTTGCTCATACATGGTCATAACTTGCTCATTTACAGATGGTGGTAATTCCTTTACTAATAATTATCCTCCCAAAATGATTTCGATTCAAATTCCCCTAATCAAACTTTCTTCTATAATTCGATCTGAATATTGAGTTTTCCCCCCAACCCTTCTTCAATAATTCTGATCAAGGTAGATAGGCGAATATCACTCGCATCCCGCTCTATCCGAGAAATATAACTTCGCTTGGTATGAGATCGTTCTGCAAGCTCCTGTTGAGTAAGGTTTGCTTTCTTTCGGGCTTCCCGGATCAAAACGCCTAACTTAAACGCTTCAAATTCTCGCTTAAAGGCTTCTCGTTCTGGGCTCCCAGCAGGGCCATATTTACTATCTAGATATGTATCAAAGGATCGCAAATTATTGGGATTTTTCTGACTCATATTCATTTTTGAGTTTCTCAGCTAAGGCAATTTCTCTTTTGGGAGTCTTCTGGCTCTTCTTTTGGAACCCATTCAAAAGCAATGACTAATTTCTCTTTATCAAAAAAACAAAATATCCTATAGATGTTATTCTCCACTTGGACCCGAATTTCATACAACCCATCCGTACCACTCACGTGTTTGAAATACTGCTTAGGAATGACATCCAGGGTCTGGACTAATTGTAAAACAAATTCAACCTTCTTCTGTGTCTTTGGATCCAATTGATCAAGAAAGTCCCAAAAGTAGTGCTTATAAACAAAGATTTTGCGTTTCATAGCTTTATAAAGGTATCTAATTAGTTACTATTTTGCCAATTTTTTAAAAGCCATTTTTCGAGAAGCAACGTCCAGAAACATTCTACTCTCTATAGAGATAACCAATAAAGGCAAATAAATTCTATAATAATTGGAATAAATATACAAAAAATGACTCATTTACACAAAAAATAACCTACCTAAGCTCCTTTCCTAATTTTTGTAGAATAACCTTTTCCCCCTATCTTACATTTCTCATTTGGTAGTTCCCACTTTCCATTCTCCATTTACAATTTTCAACTCTTTCTCATTTCTCCTCTATCATTTAAACACAATGCCCACTCCATGCCTCCATACCCCCTACATCCCAACTCCCTATCCCGAAATGGTAGAGATCAAAGGAGGAAGCTTTATGATGGGAAGTGAAGAAAATGAACAAGAACAACCCATCCACGAAGTTCAGGTCGCAGACTTTTTATTAGGGAAATATCCCGTTACTAATACCCAGTTTGCGCGATTTCTTCAGGTCTATGGAAGTGATAAAGTCCAGGATGGGGAATACGAAGGAGAAGATATGATCTATGAGGACATATGGGCTATTCAAAAAGACGGAAATACCTGGAAGCCTGCATCAGGCTACGAGACTTATCCTGTACAAACTGTTACCTGGTATGGGGCCTATACCTACTGCCAATGGTTGAGTGAGATAGAAGGGAGAGTGTATCGTCTGCCGAGTGAAGCAGAGTGGGAGTACGCTGCACGCGAAGGAGGGCTTTCACAAGGCCTGAAGTATGCGGGGAGTAACAAAGCCAAAGAAGTGGCATGGTTCGATGAAAACGGCTTGGGAATTACCCATCCCGTAGGCCTCAAACTACCCAACGAACTCGGTCTTTTCGATATGGGTGGAAATGTTTGGGAATGGTGTGCAGATCATTGGCGTGGAAACTATCATGGCGCTCCAAAAGATGCATCTCCATGGATCTCAGGCGGGGATTCTGATTTGAGGGTTCTTCGTGGCGGGTCCTGGGGCAATTCAGGTAGCTACTGCCGGGTCTCGGCGCGCAACAGGTTCAATCCTAACTTCAGGAACGACATTGTGGGTTTTCGTGTTGCTGGGTACCCTTACCCCTGAGCACTTTTACCCTTTTACCCTCTTTGCGCGAAGCGCAATTTTTTTTAGGATTTTAGGCTCTTTATCCAGCCTCCAGTTATTCTACCTATTTCCTTTAAACGCTCCGCTAGATCCTTATATAGGGTCAATTTTATCATACCCAATGAATTTCATTTTTATTTAC
>JBCCTX010000519.1:0-3083 GCA_039197765.1 Bacteroidota bacterium | reverse complement strand
GGCAAAAATGGCGGTCTCGCCAAGCGCACAGGGGAAAAATATAGGATGGCTGCTAGGACAAGCAGTAATTAATTCGGCTAAAGAACTGGGAGCATCAAAAATCTATTTAGAAAGTAATACCGTACTGAAGCCTGCTATCAATCTATATTACAAAATGGGATTTCAAAAAATATCGGGACGATATACTCCTTACAAACGAGCCAATATTCAAATGGAATTGGTATTAAACAGTAACAGTACGGTAAAGGGTAAAACTTAGGGAAATGTTTTCTAATCCCTTTGGGAGCTTTTAGGCACCTCAACACTTAAGTCTGTTTCTTTAACCTTTTATCAAGATAAAGTACCGCTTGCAGGACAGGTCTGGTGGAGAGAGAAGGGGAGGGAGGATGTGCTTTTAGTGAAAGAATTAACAAAAACCCAAAGAAGTCCTTTGGACAACGAATTTCCCTTGCACAAACTCCTAAATGAACAAGATGGTGAGGTTTTTTCGGTAAAGAGCATTTAACATTTCTGAGACTAGAAATAGAAGTATATTTTTTCTATCTCTAGGTTTATTTAGATCTAATCTAAATTTATTTTGCAACTCTATTGCATATGAAGTTAATTGTACCTTTATCCCATTTTGAACCTCTCTCATGTCGACTCACCTATCCTACATCGTATCTTCTCCTACATTCAAACTGGCTGGAATAGTTCTTTTTATTTTTTTTTCTTCTTCTAGGCTGATAAGTCAATCGAGTAGTTGTGATTACTCAATTTCGGGAGTCGTTTATGACCAACAAACTAAGGAACCTTTGTCTTTCGTATCTATTCGAATTGAAGGAACAGAGCGAGGGACTTTATCTGACGAAAAGGGATTCTTTGAATTAAAGGAGGTTTGTGATCGTGAAGTTGATCTATTGTTTAGCTCCTTAGGGTATAAGCTTCAAACACACCATCACGATTTCCACCACCCCTCCATGAAAGTGTACCTCGCCCCATTGGATTTTACCTTAGAAGGAGTAGTTGTGGAAGCGGAACAGAATGCGGGAAACCTAAAGACCCTAACCTCCCAAAAATTGGATGGGGAGGCTTTGGGAAAGGTAGCTACCGGAAACCTAGGAGAAGTTGCGAGCCAGATTGCGGGGGTGAGCATGCTCAGAACGGGGCAAAATGTTGCTAAGCCCATTATCCACGGATTGCATAGTAATCGGGTTCTGGTCATTAATAATGGACTTCGACACGAATTCCAAAACTGGGGAATTGATCACGCTCCAGAGATAGATCCCTCCATGATAAATCAATTAGAAGTTATTAAGGGAGCTGCAACTGTGCGATATGGGCCAGATGCCCTGGGTGGCGTGATCCTGACCAAATCTCCCAAAGTAGACCTAAACGCCGCTTTTGGAGGGGAAGTACAGTTAACCGGTAAAAGCAATGGCCAATCTGGAGAGGGTACCTTGGAATTACACAAGGGCTTCAAATGGTTTAGTCTCCTGGCGGGAGGTTCTTATCTCAAACAAGGGGATTTACAGGCCCCTGATTATTTTTTGACCAATACGGGGAAAGAAGAATACAGCTATTATGGAGCTATTCGGATTCACCCCATTCCCGAATTAGATATTGAAGGCTTCTACAGTTTTTTTGACCAAAACTTGGGTATTCTGCAAGCATCTATATTTGGTAATCTGGAAGACTTGGAGCGCGCGGTGGGAAGCCCTGTTCCCTTGTTCGAAAGGGAATTCAGTTATGATATTGATCAACCTAGACAGAACCCCAGCCACGAATTGGTCAAGGCTAAGGCCACCTACACGGGAGAAAAACATGTCCTTTCTGCCCAATACGGTTATCAAGTCAACGAGCGAAAGGAATTTGGGGCCCGTAGAGGAGATGCCCCCAACATAGACCTAATATTGACTTCTGAGAGTTTGGATCTAGATTGGTTTCATCCCAATCTCGGACCCTTGTCTGGCAAAATTGGCTTTCAAGCCATGCACCAAGACAACGAAAACCAACCGGGTACCAATACGGTTCCCTTTATTCCCAATTTTGAAAGTAAACGCTATGGAGGGTATTGGATAGAGACCCTCACTTTGGGGAACAACCAGCTGGAACTGGGGGCACGTTTCGATCATTTTGACGCAGAAATTGTGGGTCGAGAGCCCGATAATACGATCTATCAAAATCGGATTATTTACAATAACGCCAGCGGCACGATTGGATACCTCCATCAATTGAATGAGCATACCACGCTTCGCTCCAACCTGGGTACGGCTTGGCGTCCTCCCAATGTGGCAGAGTTGTACCGCTTTGGCCAGCACAACTTCTTTCTTGAATATGGCCTATGGCGCTACACCATTGATGAACGCTTCGATTTTGTTACTACCTCCCAAGGTATATTGGATGAATCCGATCGAGAAGTTCCCGCAGAAATTGGGTATAAGTGGATCAATACCCTCTCCATTCAACAAGAAAAATTTCAATTAGAACTCACCGGCTATGTCAACTACATAGAGAATTTCATTTATTCTAAACCAGGAGGCCTTACCCGTACAACCAGAGGCTTCTTTGTATTCTATCTGATTGACCAGGCAGATGCAATTTTCTATGGAGTAGATGCCCAGGCAAATGTGACACACTCCGCTCAATTAGAATCTCAAATAAAGGCAAGCTATGTCAGGGCTCGGCAGATTAATCCAGACGATGAATTTGCCAATATTCCCCCCCTGCGACTGGACTACGGCCTTACTTATGACCCTACTGTTCAGTTAGTGGAGAGACTGCAAGTGGGTATAGATGTAAGTTACACCTTCGAGCAGCAGGACCATCCACGGATCATTAGTCCTGGCACCTTTTTGAGGCCAGGTACCGAAACGGTCCGCTTCGGTTCGGACGCTTTGGACTTCGATATTTTGGCCCCTCCTGAAAGCTTTTTCCTGGCAAACTTCCATTCAACCATCCAAGAAAAGCAGTTTATCCTAAGGTTCCAGGTAAGAAACCTACTAAACACAAGTTATCGTACCTACACCGACAGACTCCGTTACTTTTCAGATGATTTGGGCCGTAATTTCATTCTTACGCTCGGGTACAAGTTTTGACACAAG
>JBCCTX010000518.1:0-3103 GCA_039197765.1 Bacteroidota bacterium | reverse complement strand
GCGTTCGTCCTGAGCCAGGATCAAACTCTCAATTGTGTAAATCTTAATCCAAATACGTTTCCTTACTCAACTTAATCTACAGTATAAATACCGTAAAATAAGCCGACTCAGTACTACCTTTATCCAGTATGTCAATGAACTAACCCCTCAACTTCAGCCCCGCGTATATTTTGGTTTTAGTTAACTTCAATAACTATACCATATTTTTTCTTACCCTTTATTTCATGAAGTTTTCACATTCAATGAATTGGAATGCGAAGATCTTCATATTTTCTTTTATATCCAAAAAAAGGGTTCATTATTTATTGCAGCTCCTCAGAAAACCCAAAAAATTGGAGATAAAAATTACCCGACAAGCGGGTATTGTTATGTATTTTTCAAAGAGACGGACTTCAAAGAACGGGGTATTCTTTGAGATTTCCAAATAAAATTCGAAAAAGTCACCGTTAAAACGTCAATTACTACCATTCGCCCCAAAAACATAGATTTTCAAAGGTCATGGGATTTATTGGCAAGTTTTTATAGCCTAAACCCCTATCCTAATAAACTATAATAAAATTTGTTTATTTACCATCTAATCTTTACCTTTGTCATCCCGTAATTAAAGAAAAATAAATTTAATATCCTTTTAGTTAGGATTACGATATATCGCGGGGTGGAGCAGTTGGTAGCTCGTCGGGCTCATAACCCGAAGGTCACAGGTTCGAGTCCTGTCCCCGCAACAGAAGGCACTGAGTATTCAGTGCCTATTTTTTTATCCAGACATGTAGGGTTTTGTAGAAAGGCCAGCTAAGATTTAGGAGAAATTCCCAAGAGAAAGCAAAACCCTTTTCCCATATTTTTTAAGGAGTTGTTCTAATTCTACCTTACGGAAAGGCTTACTTAAAAAATCATCCATCCCGCTCTTTATACACTTTTCTCGATCACCTTTTAAGGTACTCGCTGTCAGGGCTACAATAAACCTGGGTAGAGCTGCATTGCGCTTTCGAATAACCCTTGTAGCTTCCAGTCCATCCATAATAGGCATCTGTACATCCATTAGGACCAAGTCGAATGGCTGTATTTGACTCATTTCAACCGCTTCCAGTCCGTTTTGCGCCAATTCTGCCTCATAGCCCATTTTACTCAACATCTTCAATACCATTTTTTGATTTACAGTATTATCCTCAACTACTAAGATTTTCATAGGGTATTTATCCCCCAAAAGTTTATCTCTTCGATCTACAGTTGAAATATCTGGAATGGGTATAGGCTTTCTCGTAGTATTCAATGCACTGAATATGGCGTCATAGAGCTGTTTCTGCTTATGGGGCTTTGTGAGCACACTTGAAAAAAGGCCACTTTCCCGTAAACCTTTCTGATTTTCTCCAAGTGAACTCAATAAAATAATCGGTATCTGGTCCTCAGGAAACATCTTAACTATTTCCGTTGCCAAACTCATTCCATCTAAATCAGGCATGAGGTAGTCCGTGATTACTAAGTCAGGTAAAGAGTTATATCTCAACCATTCAATGGCCTCCTGAGCATCCGAAACCAAGAAGGAATACATCCCCCATTTTTCAACCCACTTAGACAATATTTTTAGGTTGGTAAAATTATCATCTACCACAAGGACTTTCTTGCCATGAATAGGAAAATCATCTACAAGTTCTAAATTCTCCTCGGGCGGGTCTTCCTCCTCGGTAAGTATACTAAAGGTTACACTGGTCCCTTGGTTTAGTTCACTTTCCAATTGAATGCCCCCCCCCATGAGCTGGGTAAGTTTCTGACAAATTGCAAGACCCAATCCTGTCCCCCCATACTTCCGACTAGTAGAGGAATCTACCTGAGAAAAGGCTTTGAAAAGTTTTTCCTGTTTTTCTTTAGGGATTCCGATCCCTGTATCTTTTACGGTGAAAACCAGGCCAATTTTTTCTCTATCCTGAGGAACTAACATTTTCCTTACCAATATAAATACCTCACCGATGGTCGTAAATTTTATTGCATTATTAACCAAATTCAGTAGTACCTGCTTGAGACGAATAGGGTCAGCCAGTATAAAATTGGGAACTTCATCTTCTATAAAATAAATCAGGTCTATATTCTTTTGGGCAGCCTTTGCAGCAAAGACATTTAGTACCTCCTCAATACACTGCTGAAGATTCATTGGAATCTCATCTATTTCCATTTTTCCAGATTCTACTTTTGAGAAATCCAAAATGTCATTTATGATGTGTAAAAGGCTATTTGAGGTACTTTGAATCGTATGCACATATTCTTCTTGTTCTGGATTTAGCTGCGTGTCCTTGAGTAGATCAGACATGCCAATAATTCCATTCATAGGGGTGCGAATCTCATGGCTCATATTTGCCAGAAAATAAGATTTGGCCTGGTTAGCGGTTTCTGCTTTTTCTATGGCTACTTCTAGTTCATTGGTACGGGTGTTGACTAAACTTTCCAAAAACTGGTTCTTCCGCTGAAGACGCTTTGAAATAAACCAATTCACCACCCAAATTAGAATAGCGATCCCCATAAGATAAAGGAAGAAGGCTCCTGTACTGAGATACCAAATATTGGAAACAGAAAATTGAATCTCTGTAGGGGTACTCCAAAAATACCCTCCTTGTTGAAGGGCCCTCACCTGAATTTCGTAATTACCTGGAGGATATGGAGGCAAATCAATCTGTGTTTTCCGGCTGGGCCTAGACCAATCCGCGGTAAATCCATTTTCAGATAGTACCCTAAACTGGTACCAAGTATCCTCAGAAGGAAATACCGGGCACCTCAGCTCTAGAGATATTTCCCCCTCGAAGGGCACCCTAGAAAGGGGGAGACGTAGCGTACCGGGCTTAGTAGAATTTTGCCCATGAACCCATACCTGCTTTATAATAGGCTTTTTTGTTCGATGTAGTTTTTGGGGAGTAATTTTTGAGGGAACAAGCCCTTCATACGTCCCAGCCCACAGGTGATTATTCGCATCTATACGTAGGGTTCGGTAATTCATTACCTCATCGGGAAGTCCAGCTTTTTCATCAAAAACCATTATCTTTTTATCTGAATACCTCAATAAGCCGTCTTTTTCTGTTGAAATCCAAAGGCTTCCCTCTCTGTCAAATTCGATACT
>JBCCTX010000517.1:0-3210 GCA_039197765.1 Bacteroidota bacterium | reverse complement strand
GCGATTGAATCAGCTTCCTCCCTCCCGAGCTACCCAATGCGCGGTAGTAGGCTTTGGCTCCTATGCCTATCCCGACTTTTGCCAATACGCACTCGAGGTAGAAGCAGCCTTGAAAAGCCAAGAAAACTGTGTACTCCAAGATGCTGCCTATCTGATCCACAATAAATCCTACACCAGTTTTCAAACCTGGGCTCACAACTGGGGAGATCAGCTAAACCTGCGATTAGACCTAGCCCCTAGCCTACCTACAGTAAAAACAAAGGTTTCCCATTTCACTGTGATCCAAAAACAATCCATACAAGATGGCTTTGGAGACACATTTTTACTCACCCTCCAAGCCAATGGCGTTCCTTTTCGTTCTGGAGATTTGCTTGCCATCGAGCCTCCCGAAGATCCTGTGGAACGCTTATACTCCATCGCCAAAATTCAAGGAAACCAAGTATTGCTCAGTGTCAAACGACATGAACAAGGCGTTTGCTCCAATTACCTCAATAGACTAGGCGTAGCGGACAAACTAGAAGCAGGTATTCAATCCAACAAAGAATTCCACTTCCCAGAAAGAGTTCCTAGTGCTACCTTGATTTCCAACGGAACAGGGATAGCTCCCTTTTTGGGTATGATACAAGAAAAACGAATGCACACAGAAGTCTATCTGTATTGGGGAGGGAGAAATTCACAGTCTTATGCCTTGTACGAGCCTTGGATTGCGGCTGCCCTCGATCGCAAAAGCCTAGATCATATTGCAGTCGCGTATTCTCGTGAAGAAAGTCCCTATGCTTATGTTCAAGATATTGTTCGAAATATCCAACGTGAGATAGCCGAACGGCTCCATCAAGGAGGGGTAATTATGCTGTGTGGCTCAATTGGGATGCAGAATGCTGTGCTAAAGCTATTGGAGGAAATTTGCGAGAAACACACAGGCGAAAAATTGAGTTACTACCAAAACCGGGGACAAATTCTTATGGATTGCTATTAGGGTGTTCTTTCCTCACCCATTTTTTCCCAAAAGCATTTATAAGTTCAACCTTTCTACAAAAAGGATTCAACCCAACTTCAGAATTGAGGTTCATCTTTGTACGAGTTCAAATGATAAATTCATTCTCAATGAAACTATATACGCTCAAAACCCTATTCTGCATTTCGCTATTGTTGGTTGTCAAGATGGTGCGGCCGCAAAATGCAGCTATTGAAGTTTCGGGAACGGTTATTTCGGCTACGAATGGTCAAGCTTTGGAGTTTGCTACGGTTATGTTAGTAAACCCCATTACCGAAAAAGCCATGGCTGGCACTACTACAGATAAAAATGGCGTTTTTCGGCTTACTTCTCCTACCAAGGACTTTCATGTGAAAGTCAGCTTCATCGGCTTTGAGGCACAAACCCTAAAAGACCTGCAGATAGAGGGGAAAACGCTGGATGTAGGGGAAATCTCGTTGGCGGAGAATGTGGCGAACCTAGATGAGGTTGAAATTAGGGCCGAAAAATCAAGGACCGAATTCAAACTGGACAAGCGAGTCTTCAATGTAGGAAAGGACCTAAGTAGTTCGGGTGCTAGCGCTTTGGAGGTTCTGGATAATGTACCTTCTGTGAATGTAAATATTGAAGGAGAAATAAGTCTTCGGGGAAGCCAGGGAGTACAAATCCTCATCAACGGGAAACCCTCAGTACTGGCCAGTGAAGGGGGAAATGCATTGGGCACGATCACAGCAGATATGATTGATAAAATTGAAGTTATCACCAATCCCTCTGCCAAATATGAAGCGGAAGGAACTTCAGGCATTATTAACATCGTAATTAAAAAAGAGGAAAGAAAGGGTGTTAATGGTTCTGTCTCATTAAATACAGGTTCTCCCCACAACCACAGCTTTGGCCTGAGTTTGAATCGTAGGACAGAAAAATTCAACCTCTTCAGCCAGTTGGGAGCAGGTTATCGAGAGCTGCCCAATGACACTGATAATATTAACCGCGATTTGCGAAACAATACCGCCATCATTTCCGACGGACGGGAGTATCGCAATGAAACCTTTTACAACTTGATTCTGGGGACAGATTACCTCATTGATAAGAACAATATCATCACGTTATCGGGAAGTTTTGCCTTAGAAATGGAGGATCAGCCTTCTCAAACTAACTTTAGCTTCGAAGACTCTACTGGGCTGATTAGCTCAGAGTGGTTTCGGACGGAAGAGACCGAGGCAGTTAATCCGAAATTCCAGTACGAACTTCAGTACAAGCGCAATTTTACAGACCACAAAGACCATGTACTTCTGTTCAGCGCTTTGGGAAATTCCTTCGTAAAGGACCTTTCCTCGACCTTTTCGAATCAGAATACCCTGGGTGATTTCACTAATAACAACCAGCGAACCCAGTCTGATTTTAAAGAAGCCCGATATACCTTCAAACTCGATTATACCAAACCGTTTACGGATGAATGGACCTTGGAGACGGGGGCACAGTATGTCATAATGGATGTGGGAAATGAATACGCACTTGAAGATCTCATCGACAATGAATGGATAGAAAATGAGGCCTTAACCAATGACTTCGACTATGACCAAAAAGTACTGGGAATCTATGGAACAGGCGCTTATGAAAACGATCGCTGGGGCGTAAAGGCTGGCTTACGAGTTGAAAATACGGATCTACGAATCCTGCTTGTCAATACCGATGAGTCCAATCGGCAGCTCTTTACCAATCTGTTTCCTTCTTTACACACATCTTATAAGTTCTCCGAATTCATCTCGCTTCAAGCTGGTTACTCCCGGCGCATCTCTCGCCCTCGCATGTGGGACTTAAATCCTTTCTTCAACCCTCGGAATAACTTCAGTATCCGGGCGGGAAATCCCAATCTTCTGCCGGAATTCACCGATTCCTACGAGCTTACCAGTATCTATCTTTTCAACAAGGCCTCTCTCAACTTTGGTGTATACCATCGTTTTACTACCGATGTGGTAGAACGCGTCGCTACCTTTGAAGACAATGTTACGATCTCCATGCCTATGAATATTGGGACCAATCAAGCTACCGGGATCGAATTGAATGGAAAATATACGCCTGCCAAATGGTTTACCTTGAACGGGGATTTTAACTTTCAATACTTCAATAGAAAGGGAACCTTTCAAAATACGTCTTTTGACTTTAATGCGGACCAATGGTCGACCCAACTCACCGGAAAATTTGCCCTTCCTGCAGACATTGATGTAGAAATCAGT
>JBCCTX010000516.1:0-3229 GCA_039197765.1 Bacteroidota bacterium | reverse complement strand
TTGGGCCATACAAATTTGTGTGATGAGCAGAACAAATACTAAGAAAAATCTACAAGCCATGTGTAGGTACTACTAAGAAAAGTCAGCCGTTGTAGCGGATGAATTATAGTAATAACATAAATCTTGTCAAATTATTTCCTTGGGTGTTGGCAAATTGGAATCCCTCCTAGAATCCATTTACCTATCAAGCCCAGAAGCTTCCTGTATTTAACGATAATCCGTATCTATAAAGATGCTCATTAGGCTACTTTGAATCTCCGCTCCTACCAATTCGTCTGCTTTTGGGTAAATGCCGATGACCATTATAGATTTTGCGGAATCCCCGTAAACTAGTACATGTTTGTAAACCCTTTTCCCTTTTACTTTTTGGGCCAACTTCAATAACAGGCCTTGGTATCCATAAAACTCAACTTTCGTTTTGCTTTTAAGCCTCATCCTACGGAGCCTCAAGATAAACTTTGAGAACCCTGCTGTGATCCTATAGAATGGTATAGGAAGCTCCATGACCTTGATCATTGAGTTAAGGTCTGTAGGATTCTGGAATCCTTTGAAGTTTTCACTTACCTTAAACCCAGGAGGCGGAACAAGAAAAATGGCTGTTCCAGGGATTTGTATATGTGCTTCAGAAGCTTGTTTGGGGAGAATTAATTGTAGGGCCATTATTTTGTAGATCAAAAATAAAAGGACAAAGTATCCCGCAAAGCTACCTCGTTATCGCCAGGATAAAAGCCGTCCATTTGGGGGAGGCTGGGAAGTTTGTGGAAGAGTTCTTCACGCGATTCTACCGAAGTTGTGGGATCAGTTTCGCAATTTTCCAACTCCTTGGTGTAGATTATTTTTCCAGTAGATAAGTTGTAATCAAAGTGCTCCCACATTTCGCATGGGGCTCCTGTTTCTATCGTTGTACCGATAAGTTGCCATTTCTCAGCCTGGTAGCGAAAGCGATGGATGTAGGACCATTTGTATCGACTTCCCCCTTGCTGACGCAAAACGACCGCTCCGTTTTCGACCGAAAGTTCCCCAAATGGATCTCCCATTATTCCGCCATGCGCATCTGGCAGAACAACCTTTTTTGCATAGTAGAGTAAATCCCAGTTTCCTTCGACGTAGTTCTTCTCGAAGATGTGTAGTTCTCTTTCTCTTCCAAAATCTCCCACACTGTCCGTGTTATATATGCGGACCCATTCCTCGACGCCGTCTTTATTCAGGTCCCCCCAGGTTTCCGAGAGCAACTCGAAGCCCTGTGGAATGGCTGTGGTATTTGTAAGTATTGGTTCTGTACTTTCCTGTGAAGAAGAAGGAGAAGAGGGTTGACAGGCTACCCCAATCCCCAAACAAGACAAAAGGAGCAAATTCTTTCTCATTAACACAAAATAGGGAGGAATCTGAAAAATTCCTCCCTTGGGGTCTATTCTTTGTAAGTGCCAATCAAGCAGTCGAAACTTCTGGTTGAGCCATGGCCTGCTCAAATTGAGCTAATTGCTCCTGAAAGGTACGTTTGAGTTCAGGGTCTACTATTCCGGCCTCCTGAGAGAAATGCGTCCTGAAAGCGGGCAAACAGAAGTCATAAATCTCCCCTGCATTCATAAACTTGAACTTGTTTACAGCAATATCCAGAACGGTTCTACCCCCTCTCCCTCCTGGAGAAGTGGCCATGAGGAACAAAGGCTTTTTCATCCAAACCCCTTTCTCAATGCGGGAAACCCAGTCGAATATATTTTTGAAGGCCACTGCATAACTTCCATTGTGTTCTGCAAAGGAAATGACAATCCCATCTGCCTGGGCTATGTGGTCCCTGAAATCATAAGCAAGCTGGGGGACTCCTTCCTCTTTTTCTCGATCGATTCCATAAAGGGGCATCTCAAAGTCGTTTAAGTCTAATACAGTAACCGTAGCATCTTTGACCTGATGCGCAGCATAGGTGGCTAGCTGCTTATTGATGGAGCTACGACTATTACTCGCGCCAAAAGCCAAAATTTTCTTATTCATCTTTTGTAGTGATTAATTTTAAAATGAGATCCTTCAATAGGTCCAATTCATGGTCTTCTAGACGGTCCATCATAGGTTTGTGAAGGGCATATACTTTCGCGTCTAATTGTTTCAATACGTTATTCCCTGTGTCCGTAAGCGTGATATCCATCTTCCTACGATTACTTGGGCATTCCTTTCGTACAACACACTCTTTCGCCAATAGTTTGTCGATGATACGGGTAACATTGCTGCTGCGCTGGACCATGCGCTCTTGAATCGTCTGAACGGTTAGGGGCTTTCCCTTTGCCCCTCTGAGAATTCTCAATACGTTGTACTGAGGCTCTGTAAAACCATCAGCCTTCAGTTTCTGACTCACTTGATCTGTGATCCTGTGTCCAGTCCGGATGATCTGAAAAATTGCCTGGAAAAATGGTTCACTCATTTTCATACAATTATTGTATGTACAAACGTTGTATAGTTATCAATACGATTAAGAACTAAAAAGGTTAGATAGTTGCTGGTCCATAGTCTGTGGTAAAAAAGCGCCAGTTGGAGAGACCAACACTTATTCCTTAGTAATTAGCTGCACCTCGAGATACAAAAAAGGGTTAAGGGTTGGAGGCGTAGGATAGTTAAATAGTCCACAGTCCACAGGTTAGGTTGTTAGTTTAGCGGTTATGAGTTCTGGGTTTTTCAGCGTCTGCCCTAAATAAGTCATCCAAAGTCAGTGTCGAAAAGGGTTCTGGGTTGGGGAGGTAAATAGTTGGGTAGTCGGTGGTCCGTAGTCCGTGGTAAAAGCGCCATTCAGGGAAGCCAGCTCATATTCCTTAGGATTTAGCTGCACATCGTGATACCAAAATGGGTTCGGGGTTGAATAGTCCATGGTCCACAGTTTAATTTGTAGGTTAGGGTTTTTCAGCGTTCGTCATAATCCCTCCTATAAAGTCAGCGTCGAAAAGGGTTCAGGGTTGTAGGGGAAAGGTAGTCGGTGGTCCGTAGTCCGTGGTAAAAAAAGGGTTCAGGGTTGGAGAGTAGGATAGCTGAATAGTCGATAGTTTAGGTTGCAAGTTCGAGTTTTCTCAGCGTCCGACATAAATAGGTCAGGTAAAGTCAGTGTCGAATATGGGTTTGGGGAGGTAAATAGTTGGGTAGTCGGTGGTCCGTAGTCCGTGGTAAAAGCGCCATTCAGGGAAGCCAGCTCATATTCCTTAGGATTTAGCTGCACATCGTGATACCAAAATGGGTTCGGGGTTAGATA
>JBCCTX010000515.1:0-3243 GCA_039197765.1 Bacteroidota bacterium | reverse complement strand
GAAAAAGGGATCGTTTATGCACCGACAGGTTCTCCAGCCTACGATCACAATGGATTCAACCGACATGGGGACAATTTATTTGGCAATAGCGTAGTGGCACTGGATGCAAGAACGGGGACCTACCGCTGGCACTTCCAAACCGTACACCATGACCTTTGGGATTATGACCTAGCCTCTCCTCCTAACCTGGGAACCATCACCTATGAAGGACAAGAGCGAGAAGCACTTGTACAGGTAACCAAAATGGGGCATCTCTTTGTCTTAGATAGAGAGACGGGAGAACCTATATTTCCCATAGAGGAAAGACCCGTTCCTCAGTCTACCATACCTGGAGAACAGACCGCTCCCACCCAGCCCTTCCCTACCCTTCCCCCACCCTATGCCATGCAAGGCTTTGAAGAAACCGATATTACAGACTTATCTCCTGAAGCCGCCGAATATGTCCGATCTACCTATTTTGAAAAGTATGGTCCTTCCGTTCTCTTTGAACCCTTGAGTACAGCGGGCGATTTTATTGTTCCCCAATTCAATGGAGGAACTGACTGGGGAGGGGCTGCCTTTGATAAAGAAACAGGGATTCTCTATGTGAATGCAAGTAATGAACCGGAGGGGCTTAAGATGTTTGAGGTGGAAGCAGGTGCTGAACATCCTTATAAATGGGATGCCAGCGGACATGATGAACTCTATGATCCAGAAGGGTTCCCCATTTCTAAACGTCCTTGGGGTACCCTGAATGCAATAGACCTCAATATAGGTAGCCTTTTGTGGCAGCAAACACTCGGCACCTATCCAGAGCTTGAGAAACGGGGCTTAGCTCCGACTGGCACTTTCAACATTGGAGGGCCAATCGTTACAAAAGGAGGGCTGGTATTTATTGCCGCTACTAAAGACGAGCGATTTCGCGCTTTCGACAAACGAAGTGGAAAGGTTTTGTGGGAATACCAAATGCCTGCAGCGGGTTATGCTACCCCAGCTACCTACAAAGTAAATGGGAAACAATACGTGGTAATAGCTGCTGGAGGTGGGGGTAAACCCGGCACAAAACGAGGAGATTCTTATTTGGCTTTTACCTTAGCAGAGTAAAGACAGCAATGGCACAGCTTGATATTCCCGAATTTTTGCTAGAAACCCCTTATAATGGTACCCATTATCCAGGTGCTAAACATACAAATGGACTAAAAGGAGGGGCAAACTGCCAACAATTCGCCTATGAATTGCTAAGGTATTTTGGCAAATCTATTCCCAACTTCCGGTCTAGCAATCTATGGGAGGATACAACTTATACGAAGCAGGTAGAGGAACCCTTTGAGCCTCTGGATTTGCTCTTATGGCATAAACATCTGGATTCTTATGGGGCACATGTGGGTATATACATAGGCCAGCAGTATGTCATTCATTTGGCAAAGCATATAGGTAAGCCTGTGATATGGAATTTGGAGCAGTTTCCATTAGAAGATCGGTATAAATACTTCATCGGAGCCAAGCGACTTACAGCCAAAATCAAAGACGAGTAGGTTCAGGACATTCCCTGAACCTACTACATCTCACGGATAACCTTCTTTAGTAACTTTCTTTCGTTGCAGTCCAAACAGATAAAAATTCCCTATCAACCGCATGGGTGCTTCCATAGAGTTTTCCTTCTTTGTAATAGAAGGTGGAATTGTACTCCCCTGAGTTATCTCCTGAAATTAAGGCTCCATAGAGTGTACCTGTCTGGGTGTTCAGCTTTCCTTCCCGAATTTTCACTCCCTCACGGTAAAAGGTGCCTTGAAATCCTTTATCACTCACTTTTTTGACCCGCATCATGGCCCAGTTTTCATCTGAGGAATTTTGGGGGGTCATGTCTAATTTCCAGGTACCTATGAGTACCTCTGGATCTGCTTGTGCATGAGAAGGGTTTTGAGAAAGGGCTTGGAAGGCGGCATAGCTTGTGAAAAGCATAAGTAGAATAATGGTGTTAACAACTTTCATAGGATAATAATTTTGAAATAATGTTTCACAAACCTAATCGACAGGACGCCACAGATCGCCCCAATTCGGGAATTGACCCTTTTTTAACGGCAACTACTTGGGTCAATTCGCGAATTGACACCTTCCATTTTCTTTCAAAAGGATCGTTTATTCCTCTGTGCGTAATTCTTTGGGTACTACCCCCAGATGCTTCTTTACTGCGCGGTTAAAGGAAGACTTGGAGTTAAAACCCGCATTCATTGCCAAAGCGAGTAAGGTTAGGTTGTTGTGTACCGGATCTTTAAGTAAGCGTTGAAGCTCTTCTACCCGCTTTTCATTTACGTAATCGGTAAACTTGGTTTGGAAAATCTCCCTTAGGCATTGGGAGACTAAATAGGGCTTTACGGCTAAGAGTTCGGCTAACAGACCTACGGTCAATTGAGGATTTGTATATACTTTTTGTGTTTCCATGAGCTGATTGATTCGATCTGCCAATTCGGCTAGCTCTTCCCGTTTTTCCGAGGGAAGATCGGGCTTGATTCGAGTAGGTTCCCAATCTTTCCGCTTGAAGCCCTCCAAACCGATCCAATAGGTCAATAGGGAAATCCCTATGAAAAAGGGGTAATAATAAAATCGAGTAAAATAATAGTACTCATTTCCCAGACTTACCCGATAAACCAAAAAATCCACAACCAAGACTGCTAGTACAATGGAAAAATACACCCTAAAAGAAAGCAGGATTCGCCTCAGCCAAGTAATTCTTCGTGGATCGACAATCGCTACCGAAGAAGCAGGGGGGAGTAATTTCTCAGATTTATAGGCATAAACAATAATCAGTATACTAGCTATTATATAGATCGTAGAATAGTTCATCCAGACAACGTAGCCCCAATAGCCCAACCATGTGAGACTTTCGCGAGTATCATCCCAATATAGGTTCTGGAGTCGGACAAAAACGCTACAAATTATTTGGATACATACAGGCAATAAATGAATGAGGTCGGAACGCTTTAGCTTAAATGTCGGATATACCTGAGCAAGGACGTAGAAATACAGTAAGGCACCTGTTACCCAACTCAGGTCTAACATGAAGTAGTACCAGATATCATAGTCCCCTAATTGAAACAAGCGGGCAGTTTGAACCAGGAGGCGGTAGGCAAAAAGAAATATTAGGATAGCCAGAATACGATTGGCCAGCTTATTTACTCGCGTACTTCGCAATAGAATAATCCCATAAACAATTCCCTGCACTGCTCCGACTAGATAAATGGCAATTGTAAGGGTGTCTATTAT
>JBCCTX010000514.1:0-3261 GCA_039197765.1 Bacteroidota bacterium | reverse complement strand
AGGGAAGCTTATACAAGAATCTGAGGGGGATGGCTTTACCCGAACAAACCAAAGTGATCCCAAATATGCTGCAATGGTTCGCTCTGTAGATACCAATGTTGGGAAAATTCTCAAGAAATTGAAAAGCTTAGGATTAATGGATAATACGGTGGTTGTATTCACTTCGGATAATGGCGGACTCTCAACCATCCGTCAACCAGGACCAACCTCTGTAAGACCCCTGAGAGCAGGTAAAGGATGGTGTTATGAAGGAGGTATTAGAATTCCCACCCTAATCTATGCACCAGGAATTGAAAATCAGGGACAAACTTGTAAAGAACCCATAATCAGCATGGATTTCTACCCTACCCTGCTCGAAATGGCTGGATTACCCTTGCTCCCCGAACAACATAGAGATGGAAAAAGCCTAGTTTCTTTGTTGAAAGCCCCAAAAGGCGATTTAGGAAGGACATTACTTTGGCATTACCCCCATTACCATGGCTCAATGTGGAGACCTGGCTCAGCCCTGAGAGTTGGAGACTATAAATACATTTATGACTATGAGAAGGAGACTGGAAAACTTTTTAACTTGGCTCAGGATCTGGAAGAAAGAATAGATTTACATAAAGCTCAACCCCAAAAAGCGGAAGAAATGAAAGCTACACTCCTGAAACATCTTAATCAAATGCAGGCACAATTCCCCCAAAAACTGGACTAAAACTATACACGGGGGTATCTAAAAAACTTAACTTTCATCATGTAATTAAATTTATTGCTTTATACTTAATACTTTCTGCTTACTACCTACGGACTACGGACCACCGACTATCTACTACCCAACCCCCACACTCTTACACCTCTAATAAATGAAACATTCACTACCCTTACTCCTATTGATTCTCGTTTATAGCCAAACGAATTATGCGCAAGAAACAAACCCTATGGAACGGCCCAACATCGTCTGGATTGTTTCCGAGGATAATTCCAAACACTATATGGAATTATACGAAGCACAAGGAACTCCTATGCCCAACTTGGAGCTGTTGGCAAAAAAGGGAATTGTATTCAATCATATGTTTTCCAATGGCCCAGTTTGCTCAGTTGCTAGAAGTACCATCATCTCAGGATGCTATGCCCCAAGAATTGGTGCCCAGTACCACAGAAGAACCGAGTTCGTCCCTGCCCCTGATGGGCTAGAAATGTTTCCTGCCTACCTGCGCAAGGCAGGGTATTACACGAGCAATAATGCAAAAGAAGACTACAATTTACTCAAGGAAGACAATGTGTGGGATAATTCCTCCAAGGCATCCAGCTATCGGGATCGCGCAGTAGGCCAACCCTTCTTTCATGTTCAAAACTTCCATATAACCCATGAAGGGCAATTGCACTTTACCTCTGAGCAAATGGCATCTCGAAAAACTTCTCGAGAGCCAAATTCAATAACGCCTTTTCCCTACCACCCCAATACCCCAACTTTTCGTTACACCTATGCATGGTATGACGAACTTCACAGAAAGCTCGACCAGCAAATTGGAGAATTTCTCGATCAACTCGCTGTCGATAACCTAATGGAAAACACCATCATTTTTTACTATGGAGACCATGGTGGAGTATTACCTAGGAGTAAAGGCTACATCTATGAATCGGGGATTCATGTACCCCTGATAGTCTACTTTCCCCCCAAATGGCAGCACCTAGCTCCTTCCGACCCTGGAAGTCGGATAGATGGATTCACCCAATTCATCGATTTGGGTCCAACTGTTTTGCACCTTGCGGGGATTCCTGTCCCAGAGGAAATGGATGGAACCCCCTTCCTGGGTTCAGGAGTTTCAACAGAAGCGCTTAATACTCGAAATACGGCCTTTAGTCACGCAGATCGTTTTGACGAAAAGTACGACTTGGTAAGAGGTTGGAGAAAAGGTAAGTTTAAGTACATCCGCAACTTTCAACCGTTTAATTACGATGGCCTTCACAACTTTTATCGTTTTCGAATGCTGGCCTATCAGGAATGGGAAGAACTGTACCGGAAGGGAAAATTGAACCAGGCGCAACGGCAATTTTTTGAAAAGCGATCTACAGAAGCCTTGTATGACCTCGAAAATGATCCTCATGAGACGAATAACCTCGTAAAAGATCCCAAGTATCTGGAAAAACTAGAAGAACTTCGTGCAGAATTAACGGAACACCTTAAATCCTTACCGGATTTGAGCTTCATTCCAGAGCCCATTTTCGTAAAGGAAGGAATAAACAATCCGGTTGCCTATGGCCAACAGCATAAAGAGGAAATTGGGGAATTAATTGAAATTGCAAACCTAAGCTTGATGCCCTTTCCGTTGGCAAAGATACACTTGAAGGATGCTTTAAACTCTCAAAATCCCAGAAAGCGATACTGGGCAATGATCGCCTGTAGTAGCTATGGCAAAAAGGCCAAATACTTTTCAAAACACGCTCGGCAAATTCTGGAAGCCGAACCTGATAATTTGGTAAAATTGAGGGCTGCAGAATTTCTCGCCTTGATAGGAAATAAAAAAATGGAGGCTGAGTTCTACAAAGTTTTGGAAAATGCAAAAACCCTGACGGAAGCCAATCTCATTCTAAATACAGTTGTTCTCCTTCAAGACCTTGGAAAAATAGAAAAACATCCCATTCCAGAAGGTCTGTTGAACCCCGCATGGATCAAAGAAGGTAAAACCCTAGTAAATAGGAGGTTAGAGTATATAAACGGAAGATAATCACGCGGCAAGGCCTTCTCGGGCTAGGGTAACACATAAACCGGAAATTAATTATTTCAAAATTTAAACATTATTGATAGAAAATTACACATCTCAAAGGATCTCGTTCCCTACCTTTGTTTCACGATGTGCAGCTAATTACTAAGGTTAAGCTCCTAGCCTCCCCGGCTGGGAGTTTTCTTTTTTATTAAGACGCAGAAGGACACAGAATTTTAGGGATTTAGCATATGCTAAGAGACGCTGAGGAACCCTGAATGCTTTTCGACACTGACTTTTTAGGACGGATTATGAAGGACGCTGAAAAACCCTAACCTACAAATTAAACTGTGGACCATGGACTATTCAACTATCTAACCCCTAACCCATTTTGGTATCACGATGTACAACTAATTACTAAAGAATATGCGCTGGTATCTCCGACTGGCGATTATTTTTTTACCACGGACTACGGACCACCGACTACCTAACCCTCCAACCCAGAACCCTTTTTGGTATCACGATGTACAACTAATTACTAAAGAATATGCGCTGGTATCTCCGACTGGCGATT
>JBCCTX010000513.1:0-3274 GCA_039197765.1 Bacteroidota bacterium | reverse complement strand
GAGCAAGGTAGGAGGACAGCGTGAGAAGATAGAGGTACAAGGACTGGCCAAGGGTGTGTACTTACTCAGGGTCCAGGCAGGAGACTGGTCAGAAGTGAAGCAGTTGGTGGTACACTAGATGAGAGCGCTGAGAGAGAGAACTTGGGGGGAGAAATTCCTCTCCCCTTTGCGTTTGAACTTGTACATGCGCTTTTTTCCTCACCCAGAACCCTAAACCCACGACCCAGAACCCAGTACAAGCGACTGTTTTGACCAAACAGTCGCTTTTCTTTTCATGAGTTCTCATTTTTCGTACATAAGATTCCACAAACAGTAAACTATTAGGAAAAATCCTATATTTTTCATATGCAATAATTCAAAAAATTTGAAATATTATATCAAAAAATTAGTTTTAAAAATATGTTAAGTGTGTTTTTTCCAGATTAATACTGAATAAAGGGCGCGTTTCAAGCGAAATACAAGTTAGGAGATAATTAAGCAAACATTCTTCTGAATAATTTTCTTTAGGAGTATGTAGAGGAATAAGTGAGAAAATAAATCGTTATCCGCGTTATGCAACACTACAAACTTTGGGCATGTCTTGTTTGGAGCATAAAATTTTGGAATCTATTCTTTTTTCTCTCTGTAGGGATTGTGAACCTGGTTTCACATAACCTACAGGCCCAGTCATCAGACTGTTTAACCCCCGAGAATCTAGCCCTCAACCAAAGTACAGAGCAGTCCTCTACCTATGGATTGGGAGTTTCTTCGCTTGCGGTTGATGGGAACCGCATAGGATCTTCTCCATGGTCTGCGAACCTTCAACACACAGATAATGAAGACCAGCCCTGGTGGCAGGTGGATTTGGGTCAGCCAAGCGATTTGGAGTCCATGACAATTTTTAATCGAACGAATGCTTTTCAAAGCAGGCTTTCCAATTTTTATATATTCGTATCTTCTTCACCGATCAGTCGTTCGAGCTCTCTGGATGAGCTATTGGCAAATGGGACAGTCACTAATTTTTATTTCCCTAGTCCAGCGGGTGTAGTTGTGGACCTACCGCTAGGAATTCAAGGCCAATACATTCGGATACAGTTAGAAGCACAGGGAGTGCTCCACTTGTCAGAAGTAGAAATAAATGGATGTGCCAAAGATGATCCCTGTGATGAGGCAATTCCCGTAAACATTGAATCCGCAGGCCCCTTCCTGGAAAGCCAAGAGATTCAGGCCTTATCGGCTAGCCCACCTGGAGGGACTTGGGGAGGGGCCGTTGCAAGCGATGGAACGTTTGATCCCTCTATGGGCCAAGGTGCTTACGTAGTAAGTTATACCTATACAGATAGTTTGGGATGTACACCCTTAGATTCGATAGAAATACCGGTTATCCCACTTGGCGTGTGCAGTATTCCCACAAATATGGCGCTCAACCAACCAGCAACCCAATCCACTACCCTGGGTAACGGACGGGCAAACTTAGCAGTAGATGGCGAAAGATCGGGAACTTCCCCTTGGGCTGGAGATCTGCAACATACAGAGGAAGAAGAGAATCCCTGGTGGGAGGTGGAATTGTCGAGTTTTAGTCAGATCGATCAGGTAATTGTATTTAATCGCTCGGACTGCTGTCAAAGTCGACTCAATGATTTTTATGTATTAGTCTCTGCCAGTCCCTTTAATCCAGAAGCTAGCCTAAGCGAATTACTCAATAACCTTAATATAAGCCAAACGTTCTTTTCAGGAGCTGCTGGATCATTAGAAATCCTACCCATTGATGCAACGGGGAGATATGTGAGGATTCAACTTGCAGGTACAGGCACACTTCATCTAAGGGAGGTAGAAGTGATAGGATGCGCCGGAGGTACAGATCCCTGTCAGGATGCCCAACCTGTGCAGATTTCACCAGTTACCTCCTTACTGGCAGATTCGGACATTCAAACCCTATCAGCTACCCCTCCAGGAGGAGTATGGGGAGGGACAGCAAGTAGCAATGGGACCTTTGATCCTTCTATCGGTCCTGGTACTTACACAGTTACGTATTCCTATACCGATGAAAATGGATGTTTCCAAACGGCTTCGGAAAATATCCCTGTAGTTCCTGCTGGGAGCGATTGCCTTAGTCCAAATAACCTTGCATTGGGACAAGCAGCAGAGCAATCGAGTACTTATGGATTGGGAATAGCCGCTGTAGCAGTGGATAGTAATACAAACGGTTCTGGAGGCCCATGGGAAAATGCGGAAATCATACATACGCAGCGTGAAGACCAACCTTGGTGGCAGGTAGACCTAACTAGTCAAAGCGAAATCCACGAAGTGCTCCTCTATAATCGGACGGATTGTTGCCAAGATCGCCTCAGCGATTTTTATGTATTTTACTCCGACGAAGCTTTCCCTCCAGATGCTAGCCTTACGGATCTATTAGGCGCTGAATCTGCCTCCAACAACTTTTTTGAAGGACCTGTTGGAGAATTTGTGCGAGTTCCCATCTATGGCGAAGGTCGTCATGTGAGAATTCAACTTACAGGATCGAATGAAATTCTCCACCTGGCAGAAGTTGAAATATGGGGGTGTAAAGTTACAAGTGAAGAAACAGGGACAGGGAATCAATTTGAAGGAGTTGGAGAAAGCCTTGAAGGTCCAGCGGAAGAGAATGAGCCCTCATTAGTGATTTTCCCCAATCCCATTGATTCAAATGGCGAGCTGTCAGTACAAGTGAAGCTTCCCAATCCAGGTACTTTCCAGGTATCTTTATATGACTATCAAGCGAAAGCTGCCTACCGGAGTATCCAGGAGCTGAGTAGAGAGGAGAATATCATCCTTCTCGTAAATAGTCTCTCAAAAGGCTTATACCTTGTCGAAGTATTAGGGGGAGATGTACACCTGACCAAACAGTTTTTAGTTAAATAAAGGAAAACTCTATTTTGTAATTGCGCTTGATCTTTCAGGGGCAGTTACCCATCCTGCCTTAAGCAAAAAAGTCCATGGTCCACAGTTTATTATTCCATAGTCCAAAGGCTAGATGTTGATTTATATCACGACCATCAGCAACTATTAACTGTGGACCAGTTAACTAACCTACTTCTCTGAGAAAGATATTACGGCCCCCCCTTACCCAATTCCCTCCCCATAGGTGGACTTCTTTTAAGTAATCCATTTAGTCCATAAGGTACCTTCGACACGTGTATGATATGGCAATACAAGGACAAAATAGGTGGAAATATAACGTTATGACCTTGGGTCATAAACCGTACAAGTTAGTATATTTATTTTTGATGAAATTTACCATTGATTGAATTTCTGT
>JBCCTX010000512.1:0-3282 GCA_039197765.1 Bacteroidota bacterium | reverse complement strand
CATGAATGCCTGTGGGCAGCATATGGCAGCTAATATTGGCCTTCACGGAAGTTCCATAAAACACAAAGATCTCGTTGTACCTGCTATGCAGATCGTGTTGGGCGGAGGGATAAATCCAGCAGGTCAGGGACATATAGCGGAACGGGTTATTAAATTACCCTCTAAAAAACTTCCCGATGCACTCAAGGTACTCTTAGAAGATTATGAGGAAAAAGCCCTGGAGGGAGAATACTACAACGACTATTTTCGGAGGTTAGGGAAACGTTACTTTTACCAATTGCTGAAACCCTTAGCCAATTTAGAGGTCCTACAGAAATCTGATTACCAAGACTGGGGCCAGGAGGAATTTTTCCAACCAGAAGTTGGGGTAGGGGAGTGTGCAGGGGTAGCATATGATGTTGTGGGGGGAATCCTTCAGGATGCGGCAGATCGTTTAGCAGAAGGAAAAGAAATGATTCAGGAAGGTCATTTGGCTGAATCTATCTATTTGAGCTACAGTGCATTTGTAATAGGTGCTAAGGCTCTGCTACTAGCTAAAGATATAGCCTGTAATACCCATAGGAAAATCCTGGATGACTTCCATGAGCACTATGTTCAAACGGAACTGCTTGCTCTTCCAGTTTCTTCTGACTTTTCGTCTTGGGTACTTAGAATGAATCAGCAGTCCCCAAATGCAGCGTTTGCGACCCAATACAGCCAGGAGGCCGAACATTTTCTCATTCAACTCAAGGGAATCAGAAAAAACCAATTGGAGGGTAATGGAGAAGATAAGGTAGTCGTGGGACACCACTATCAGGCTTAGCTAGCCAATCTCTCTCATACTCTCATTCAAGGAATCTATTTATGAAACCCAAACTTACATTAGTGGGTGCTGGCCCAGGTGATCCCGAACTCATTAGCATTAAGGGAGTGAAAGCCTTACAGGAGGCAGACGTAATACTGTATGATGCCTTGGTTCATCCGGAATTACTGACCTACGCCAAGCCCGAATGTAGCTGTACATATGTAGGTAAGCGTGCAGGTCATCATAGTATGAAGCAAGGAGAGATAAACCGCTTGATTGTTTCTTCCGCATTCTCCCATGGACATGTCGTTCGATTGAAGGGAGGAGACCCTTTTATCTTTGGTCGTGGACATGAGGAGATGGAGTATGCTCAATCCTTTGGAATTGAGGTAGCAGTAGTACCCGGGATATCTAGTGTTACAGCTATTCCCGCAACCCAAGAAATCCCCTTAACCCGAAGAGGAATAAGCGAAAGTTTTTGGGTCGTTACTGCAACCACAAAGACGGGAGAACTCTCTCGGGATTTGGCTTTGGCGGCCCAGTCTACGGCAAGCATCGTAATTTTAATGGGTATGCGGAAATTATCAGAAATTGTAGCGTTATTTAAGGAAAATGGTAAGTCGGACCAGCCTATTATGATTGTTCAAAGGGGTACCATGGAAGACGAAAAGGTATGCATTGCTACGATTGCAGATATAGAAGAAAAAGCTCGAATCCATCGAATGGGTACCCCAGCGTTAATCTTGATAGGAGATATTGTTGCCCTACACAGGCAATATCAGCGATATGCTCCACTTGCCTTCGCTTCCTAACTTTCTCAACTCATGGATAACCAAGCTCCGAATCCACTATACCCCATATTTCTCAAATTGCACGAATTACAAACTCTATTGGTTGGAGGAGGAGAAGTTGGGTATGAGAAACTCTTTTTCATTTTAAAAAGTAGCCCAGATGCCCGAATTACTGTAGTAGCTTTTGAGGTCCAAGATCGAGTGCAGGCCTTGGTTGATAAGCACCCTCAAGTCCACCTAGAGCGACGGTTTTTTCAAATAGAGGATTTAGAGGGAAAAGACCTGGTAATTTTGGCCACAAACCGTCCTAAGTGCAACGAATGGATCAAACAACAGGCTAGAGCAAGAAATATTTTGACCAATGTGGCAGACACCCCTGTATTGTGCGACTTTTATTTAGGAAGCATTGTCACCCGAGGGCCGTTGAAAGTGGGGATTTCTACCAATGGTCAATCGCCAACTTTTGCCAAACGCTTTCGACAGATACTGGAAGATGCGCTTCCTAACACCTTACCCCAGCTTATTGCCAACCTCAAAGTTATTAGAGACCGTTTAACTGGAGATTTTGAGGAAAAAGTAGAGCGACTGAATGAAGTTACTGCTTCTCTAGTGGAAAATGAGGGTAAACAGGAAGGTGCTTAATGATAGTCAATAGAACATTTACAATTAATCTTTACCTTTACTGAATAATTCTCTCTGAACCCAATGCTTTTTTATGAATTTCGAAACGCTTGCGATCCGGATACAGACTGAGCGGTCCCAACATCGGGAGCACTCGGTTCCCCTTTTCAATACCTCCAGTTTTGTATTCCACGACGCTGAGCAAATGGAGGCGCTATTTGCTGGAGAGGAAAGTGGAAATATATACAGCCGCTTCTCCAACCCCAATGTGAGGGAGTTTGAAGAGAAAATTCGCATTCTGGAAGGCTGTGAGGATGCGCACGCTTCAGCCTCAGGTATGGCAGCGATATTCGCCGGATTCATGGCTTTTTTAAAGGCAGGGGACCACCTTATTGCCTCTCGGGCACTATTTGGCTCCACAGTGGGCATCATTGAGCAAATTCTTCCCGAATATGGTATTTCCAGTACCTTTATTGATCCGGAGGATTGCAGTAGCTGGGAATCTGCCGTAAGGCCAGAATCCAAGATGCTGTTCCTGGAAACTCCAACGAATCCAGGCCTGATTGTCATAGACCTAGAAAAGGCTGGAGCTTTTGCTCAAAAGCACAAGCTCATTTTTCACGTAGATAATTGTTTTGCAACACCCTATTTGCAGAATCCTGCAAAATATGGAGCCGATATAATCAGCCATTCTGCTACCAAGTTCATCGATGGTCAAGGTCGGGTCTTGGGTGGGGTGGTAACGGGCAAGACCGAACTGATCGAGGAGTTGCGAAAGTTCTGCCGTAAGGCTGGACCTGCAATGGCCCCTTTCAACGCCTGGATCTTGTCCAAAAGCCTGGAAACCCTCCATGTGCGCATGGATCGCCACTGCGAAAATGCATTGACCCTCGCTCAGCGTCTCTCCGAACACCCGGAAATTCAGCAGGTAAACTATCCCTTTCTACCCAATCATCCCCAATATGGTATTGCCATAAAGCAAATGCGCTTGGGAGGTGGTGTGCTCACCTTTGTGCTTAAAGGGGGCAGGGAGCGCGCCCAGCACTTTCTCAATTGTCTGAACATGATTTCCTTATCCGCTAACCT
>JBCCTX010000511.1:0-3287 GCA_039197765.1 Bacteroidota bacterium | reverse complement strand
TAGTCCGTGGTAAAAAAAAGAGCTAGCTGAATAGTCCATAGGCCACGGTTTCCTGCGTCTCTTGGCATATGCTAAGTCCCTAAAATTCTGTGTCCTTCTGCGTCGAAAAGGGTTCTGGGTTCCTCAGCGTCTCTTAGCCTATGCTAAGTCCCTAACATTCCGTGTCCTTCATAAAAATTCAGCGTCCTTCTGCGTCTAAACTCAAAAAGAAAACTCCCGGTCGGGGAGACCAGGAGCTTAACCTTAGTAATTAGCTGCACATCGTGATACAAAGATGCATGCTTTTACCTTGAGGCATGTGTAGTTTTAAAACTATTATGTTCATTTTTTGAAATACATGGGCCTCAGATTGTAATTTTGAGTTCAAATCGAATAGCAAGCCATAGATTTCCTGATATAAGTTACTCACTTCGCAAACACTCCTGGGGATCCACATTGGCAGATCGATAAGCTTGGGTACTGACCGTAAGCCAGGCAATGCCGAGGGTCAAAATACCTGCGACCAAGAAAAACCAAGGGGATAGAGAAATTTTGTAGGCAAACTGATCTAACCAGCTATGGGTGAGGTAATACGCTATGGGAAGGCCTAGTAAAAGAGAAATACTTACCAATTGCGTAAAATCTCGAGTAAGTAATAGAATAATCTGTTGTACAGAGGCCCCCAATACCTTGCGAATGCCAATTTCCTTCTTTTTCCGATCTGCAGTATAGGCTGCTAGCCCCAGTAAGCCGAGGCAAGAGATCAGGATAGCCAGCCCTGCGAAATAGCGCGACAAGGTTCCTACTAACATTTCTGCTTCATATAGGTTGGCATATTCTTCATCAATGAATTTATAGGCAAGTGTAAATCCGGGATTGAAGGAACTATAAAATGTGCTCAGGGCAGCTAATGCTTCCTTTTCTTTCCCAGGGTCAAGTCGGGCGATAATATTCCAACTGATATCTTGGTCTAATCGGAAGAACAAAGGATTCATTTCCTCATGCATAGACTGAAAATGGAAATCCTTAACTACCCCAATAATTTCCATATCATATTCATCCCAAAGTCTAATTTTTTTGCCTATTGGGTCTTCGAATCCCATGATTTCGATGGCTGTTTCATTGAAAATGATTTTGCTGGAATCTGCCCCATAGTCTTCGGAAAAGCTGCGGCCTTCTAGCATCTCTACCCCTAGGATTTCAATCATACCATAATTTACCCGCATGTGTTCGAATAGGATACGGCTTTGAGGATCTTTTCCCTCCCAGTTTAATCCGCTAGTGTTATTTTGTCTTCCAACAAACCCATGTGCAGAGGAAGAAATAGATTGGATACCAGGTAGCTTACTTGCCTCCTCGATGAATACTTCCAGTCTATCCTCCATATTTCCTTCCCGTGGAAAATACACGAGGTTTTCTTTGTCGTAACCGAGATTTTGGGTTTGAACAAATTGGATTTGGCGGTAAACAACCAAAACGGCTACAATGAGGATTAAAGAGAGGGTAAATTGAAAGACTACTAAGCCTTTTCTTGCCCATAGCTCACCCAAACTCCCTTTAATTGTCCCTTTGAGCACCTCCACTGGCTTGAAGCCTGAAAGGTAGAGTGCCGGGTAGCTTCCTGCAATAAGGCCCGTTAATAGTGTAAGGCCAATGAAAACGCCCCAAATTTCCCAACCGAAGAGTAAGCTCATTTGCTTTTCAGTAAGTTCATTGAAAAAGGGTAGTACCAGAAAGACAAGTAAAATCGCAAGTACAAAGGATAAAGAAGCAATGACTAATGACTCGGTAAGAAATTGCCAGGTCAATAAACGCTTTTCTGCACCAACTGCCTTTTTGATCCCTATTTCTTTGGCCCTTTTAGTGGCCCGTGCAGTGGAAAGGTTCATGAAGTTTATACAGGCAATCACAATGATGAATAGGGCAATAATTGAGAATAGGCGAATATACTCAATTCGCCCTCCGACCAATTTCCCATTTTCATAACGGCTATGGAGATATCGCTCTTTATAGGGTTTGAGAAAAAGCGTAACATTGGAATTTTCGTTTCGCTCAGCAATGAAGCCAGCTATTTTTTCACTTACAAAATCTGGATCTGTCCCAGGTTTTAGGCGCACGAGTGTTTGGGGGCTGTTATTTCCCCAAGGTCTCAACCAGTCATTTTCATTGAGGTACTTTTGGTAATTCAGCAGAAAGTCGAATTGAAGGGAAGAGTGAGGAGATACATCTTCACATACTCCACGCACCGCATAAGATTCTTCATGGTCTAACTCGACGGTTTTTCCTATGGCAGCTTCAGTGGATCCAAAGAGCGTTTCAGCAATACCTCGAGTCAGAATAATGGTATTTAAATCTTTGAGAACCTGGGAGGGATTACCTTCAATTAAGGGAAAATTCAGTATGTGCAAGAAATCTTCTCCTACAAAGCGCCCTGTTTTACGTATATTTTTTTCTCCTACACTAAGCGTATAGGTGGAAGGCCAGTATAGCGTTGCGCCATATTCTATTTCTGGAACCTCTTCTGCAAGCGTTTGCGCCAAAAGTCCTGGTGTGGATAAGGTGGTCATAATCTCATCGGCATATTGCTGGTGTTCCATCACCTGGAATACGGTTCCGTTTTGTTCGAAAGCGGCATCCATTTGTTGCTCGTCATAAATCCACAAATAAATGAGCATGGCACAGGCCAAACCTGTAGAAAGTCCAATGAGGTTGATTAGGAAGGAAGTTTTTTGGCGAAAGAAATTTCTGAAGGCTAAGGTTAACGTATGCTTTAGCATGGAGGTAAGGGTTAGGATCAAAGATTTTAGGAAAAAAGTAGTAGGTATTCGGTAGTGAAGAAATAGATCTTCTAGCTATAAGATGTATAGGATAGAAAATAGTTGCATAGAGGTGAATATTTCTTCATTTGGCCTCAAGCTTTTTATTCTTCGCATCATACCCCTGTCACCAACTCCTCTTCAATCTCTTCGAGTGTCTTACCTTTAGTTTCAGGTAGGATGGCTGAAAACAGGAAGAATCCAACCAAGGCTATTCCCCCATAAATTAAGTAGGTCTTGGCATTCCCCAGGTTACTCAGCTCCCAAGGAAAGACAAACTGTACAACCCAACTGGAAAAGGAGTTGATAAACCCTATAACAGAAATGGCTAGACCTCGGATCCAGTTTGGATAGAGCTCCGAAAGCATGACCCACATGACAGGCCCAAGGGAGATGGCGAAAGAGGCTACAAAACCCAATATGCCCACAAGAATGAGAATAGGATTCATATGAATTGCCTTTTCCAGAATTTGACCCTCGTACTGTGCGTAC
>JBCCTX010000510.1:0-3307 GCA_039197765.1 Bacteroidota bacterium | reverse complement strand
TCCTGAAAGGCTAGAAAGCTTAACAGGAAAAACTTACTTGATAACAGGAGCAAATGCCGGGGCAGGTTTTGAAGCCACCAAAGTGTTTTTAAGCAAAGGTGCTAAGGTAGTCATGCTTAACCGTAATGAAGAAAAATCAACAAAGGCCATTAGCGACCTTAACCATCAATTTGGAGCAGAGGCTAACGTTTCATTCATAAAAATGGACCTGGCCAAGCTTTCTTCAGTACGCAAGGCCGCAATGGAGGTGATTAAAACTGTACCCAAAATTGAGGCATTGATTTGTAATGCTGCTGTAGCACAAGTCGCAAAGCAGACCTTTACCCCTGATGGTTTTGAAAGTCAATTGGGCATCAATCATTATGGGCATTTTTTATTGATTAACCTACTATTTGACAAGGTAGAACAATCGAAAGGAAGAATAGTAGTTGTTGGGAGTGAAGGGTATAAAATGGGATTGAAAACCATTCAATTTGAAGATATGAATTTTGATAAGAATTACCATCCCAATAATACCTATTGCCATAGTAAATTGGCTCAAATGATGGTTGCCTATGAATTGCAACACCGAATAAGAGATGCCAAAAAGGATGTAAAGATTTTCATATGCCATCCGGGTGCATCTAAGACATCCCTTATTACTAAGGATGCTCCTTTGATGACGAGGATTATGTGGTCTGTTTTATCTGCATCCCCACTGGTACAATCGGCTGAAAAAGGTGCCTACCCCGAAGTGATGTGTGCCACCGAGACTAAACTGGATCAGCAGGCTTACTATGGACCGACAGGGAGAATGTATTGGGCCGGTCCAGTTGGTGAATGTAAGTTAGAGCCCTTTGTTTTGGATAGAACCGTCGCAGGTAAGCTTTGGGATTTGTCCGAAAAGGAGACGGATTGTAAATGGAACTTTTAAGTTAAGAATGAAAGGGAGCGGGTAAGGGAACCGATTTGTAAACTTGAAAATCTAAGAAGCTGTACTTCTGGCATAAAAAATCCTACAAACATATAGTATAGACATGGAAATATTAAAAACAGCTGCCAATTGGGCAAAAGATGAGGTTTTTTCATCACAATTTTTCATCCTTTTCGGGATCATGTTTGTATTGGCCTCCACGGGCTTTTGGCAAATGGGAAAAACCGAAATCGCTAAGGCATACCGCTTATCATTGTAGTAGATGCATTGTTATTGATTTTTGTTGACACAGCTATTTGGCGGGCAATCAGCTCCACAACGATTGCCATGATGGTGGTTATTTTATTGGTAGACAACAATGCCAATGCAAGGATTGAAGCCTACAATCAACAATTAGTTTTAGTAGAAATTTAAACTTTCAATTTTAAACAACCTCTACCGACTTCTTATTCGGATTACTAAGATAACACGCGGGAAGTACTCTGACTTTCATCTAATAGGGTAGGATTTCCCCAATCGCTTGCATTCATTTCTTGCTGTCGTAAAGAAAATTCTTAGTTACTAAGCAAGAGGCATAGTTCATTGAGTAAATTTTGCTAAGCTCAAGTGCTTGGTAACAAAATTTGGAGGGCTCATTAAAAAAATAGCATGAGCGTTGCCGAATACTTGATATTCCGAATATAGCTGAAAGGTTATTTCCTTAGACTGTTCAATGGTAGAGTAGCTGCGAATCAATCCTTTCCGAATAATAAAGATTTTTCAATTAGGATCAGCCTTTTTTCTTTGTTCAATACACCTTCCTTTTTGTTCATTTCGCTCAAAAACTCTCAACTATTCAGAATTTCATAGCTGATTTTTAAAGGGTTAGGCGCTACTGATAATATCTGTAGATGACTGGTATTACAACAATCAACCATAGCAAAAACTCCAAAACCCTTTAACTATTTACTTATGAACAGGAATTTATTGTTTCCCACGCTCATACTGCTAACCTTACTTGCGATGAGTTGCAAGGATGAGGATTTACCTATTGAACCCGAAAACCCAGAAGAAGTTGAAGAGGTACCCTCTTCTACAGTAGATACCCTTATCACAAGCAGTGGGGTGCAATTTGTTCGAACCCCCGACTCCCAGTTCGAAAACCTTTCTGACTGGCCCTATCCGTATCAATACGTTGAAATTGATGGCCTGCGCCAAGCCTATGCAGAATCAGGGCCAGCTGATGGGGACGTAGTGTTATTACTGCACGGGCAACCCAGTTGGTCTTACCTATACAGAAAAATGATTCCGGTATTGGCTGATGCAGGGTATCGGGTAATCGCGATGGACCACTTAGGTATGGGCCGCTCAGATAAACCCATCGATATAGCTGCCTATTCCTATCTAGGGCATAACGACCGACTTGAGCAATTCATTATAGAGCTAGGCTTGAGCGATATTAACCTATTCGTCCAGGATTGGGGGAGTTTAATTGGTCTTAGAGTAGCTGGGTTGAACCCAGATGGGTTTGCTACGATCAGCGTAGGCAATGGGATGCTTCCCGTAATTCCTGCAGGAACAGAAGTATTTCCTACTGTACAAGACCCAGATTCTGTGATAGGCATCCCCTCTATATACGCAGCTATCCCAGCTCAGCAGATTCCGTTTTACGATGGGTGTACGAGAATTCTTGGTCCAGAGGATGAGAGCTTTTTTGGAGATTGGATGACCTATGCGATGAAATCGTCTTCCTTCCATGCTTCGGAGACGGTAGAAGCCATGACCTGGTTTGACTTGCCCGATGCGGTGGAAGCCGCCTATGATGCGCCTTTCCCAAGTCGAACATACATGGCGGGTATTCGAACCTTTCCTTCCTTGATTAACGAAGTACCAGGAACGACCCAAGACGCCTGGGTGGGGCTCCAAAACTACCAAAAACCCTTCCTTACGATTTGGGCAAATAATGATCCGGGTAACCTGGGTTCCTGTGAATTACAACAGTCGTTTATTGACAATGTACCTGGGGCGGCAGGTAAACCTCATGCACGTCTACCAGAGGCAAGCCACTTTTTACAAGATGACCAAGGGGAGGAAATTGCCAGGCGCTTGGTTGAGTTTTACCGAGGAAACTATATGGGGGGAAATTTTGGTGAGGAAGTAGATTCCGTAGAAGAGACCTGCGAAAGCGACCCCAATGAGGACCCCAGACAATATTGTGAGTTTTTATTGGCCTATCAGAGAAATGGTGCATTAACTGCAGAAGTATGGGGGACCCAAGGGCTAAGTAATTGTCCCTCAGGATGCTTGGACGAGGTAGACCTAGACGCCGTGCAATCTGAGAACGGCGCCTTAGTCATCAGTCTTAATGGTCCGAGAATCTGGCTACCCATGGGAGATGCAGAACTTCCAGAATTA
>JBCCTX010000509.1:0-3323 GCA_039197765.1 Bacteroidota bacterium | reverse complement strand
TGCAGCATCAACAGTTGCAGCAGAGTCAGGAGTATCACCAAATTCTCCTGCGGTAATGGTAAACAAGTCTTCTGCAGTAGCCCCCGCATCAATATTGAAGAAGATGTCTCCCGCAAAAGCAGCTTCCCCTGCCTCTAAGCGGTCAAAACTATGCGTACCTGAAGCCAAAAGCTCCACATCGATTCCACGACTAAAATCTGCAAAGATAGAATTCCAATACTGACCACCAGCATTATCGCGCAAAGTCAATGCCCTACTGGGACTTTCATCATTGGGATTTCCAGATCCAAGGTAAGTAGCGTTATACACAATAGGAATAGCAAAAGGCTCCCCTGTTTCGGGATCGGTTCCTCCATCGTGCTCACCTCCGCGATCTCCGTCTTCGTCTTGGATCGTAAACCAAAACTGGCCTTTACCACGGAATCCTTCATCGTAGTCGTAAGAGTCATCTCCACAGAAAGCAACCGATAAATACTTCGTATTTACCGTACCTCCAAACCACTCAACACCGTCATCAAAATTTGCATACACTTCGATGTACTCTATGGTAGTTCCAGATCCAACGGCTCCTAAAGTAAGACCGTTAATTTCGTTATCAGGAGCAATAGCAGTTCCACCATGACGGATAGATATGTATCTCAGTATCCCGGAATTGTCTTCGTCATTATCTCCGCCGTAAAGTACCCGCGGATCTTCTGCATCTACAATTCCTTCGATCTGGCCTTCATTGCCTCCCCTGTTAGTAGTAGCATTTCCTAGGACAACAAGTCCTCCCCAGAGTCCTCTTTCAAATTCTTCAACATCACCTGCGACTGTTACATCATCCCTTTCTGCAGTAAAAATGATGGGAGCCTGAGCAGTTCCATCAGCAATAAGCTGAGCTCCTCTAGCTACCACTAGCACGGCAGCGTTTTGAGGATCTTCACTGGCTCGACCTTTAATAACGGTACCAGCCTCAATGGTCAATACATCCCCTGCGTTGACAAATACTCGACCTTCAAGGACGTAAACCGTATCGCTTGACCAGGTCGCAGTCCCAGTTCCTTGCCCACCATTATCTGTGATCACCTTGGTAGGTGTCTCAGCAGGCTGAGCAAATGAAAGAATTGTAACTAAACACATAGTTACAGCAAGATAAATTTTTCGCATGCGATTAGAGTTTATTTGAGATTTAGATTTTGTACAGCAAAGTAGTTGGTATATCATCCAGACATAATAATAGTACCCCCTCCTTTCAAATTGCGAAGGTATATTCTCGTTGTTAAGGGAGTGTTAAATGTAGATAAAGGATTGTTTAAACAAACAGGGTAATCATTCAACACATATTCTCCATCTATGTCATTAGCAACATTAAACGATATCTATTCCTCATTGAAGAATCAACAAACTGTCAAACTACCCTATACAAATCTTCCTGGATAATGTGGGATACTCAATTGAAATTATAAGCAACACTGAGTGAATAGGTACTTCCTCTAGTAAATCGTTGGAATACATACTCTCTTTCACTTGTCCCCCCTGTACGATTTCCATTGGCATCTCGGTTAAGAAATTCATGGGTTTGAATCTTTTCGAAATCGGGGTTGAGGAGATTTCTTCCACTTAGACGAACCTGAAAGGGTCCAAAACGTTGGGCAATAGAAACATTCAACAATCCCCTTGGCTGCTCATACACATCTGGTGCACTTTGTCCACCTACCAGCACAATTCGCTCCCCAAATATGTTGTAGCTGATACTTACTTGACTTCCTTTCACAGGGTCATTGTATAGAAGTTCTCCATTCACCACGTAAGGAGACTGGCCAAAAATAGGACGGGTGGAAGGACGCGTTGGGTCAACTGTTCGGATCAATTCAAGTTCTTCTTCATTAATATCTACTTCCGAATCTAGAATAGAAAGATTACCTCCTATTTCAAAGTTAGAAAAGAAGTCTCCGAGAAAACTTAAGGATTTCCGCACTTCAAATTCAGCTCCAAGTGCCCGTCCCGTGGGAACATTGCCAAATCGGAAGGCCAAATTCTGCTGAGCTGGGATGATTACTTTCTCAATCGGGTTTTCAAAGTCTTTGTAAAAGACGCTAACGGAGATAATTTCTCTAGGCTGGGGGTACCACTCCCACCTAACATCGAAGTTATCAATCAAAGTCCTTTCCAAATTGGGATTTCCCACCGTTTCATTGCCCCTTTCAAAAGGGAAGGTCCTAAGGGATGAAAACTCTCTAAAATTGGGTCTTGCTAAGGTCCGAGAGTACCCTGCACGCAAATTCATATTGTCTAGCACCTCGTAAATGAAATTAGCTGATGGAAGTACATCCTGTAAGTCCAGTATCCCTTCCGGATCATTGGGGTTTCCAGAAACCACAGATGCATCGGTGATTTCTAACCTAGCTCCTCCAATAAACTTTAACTTTTCTGTTAAAGGAAGTTCAAACATCCCATATGCAGCTACAATTTCCTGTTCCCCCACGTAGGAGTTGGATTGGACTGTTCTTTCCTGGTAAATCCCATTAAACCTAGGAATGATAGCCCCATTTGAAAGCGTGTCGATTTCCGCAATTCCAATATTTTCATCTGTAAACCAAGCTGCGGGGTCTCCTTCATAGGGTGCCCTTCGCAAATCCGTATCCAGGGTAAAGCGCCGCTCTATAAAGTCTCTTTCTTTTTGGGTGTAAGCCCCTCCAAATTTGAAAGACCCAGGTCTTTCTGATAGGTTGAGTGGAACTTCAAAGTTCAACTTAATGTCTAGATTATCTTCTGCTAACTCACGGAAAAATCTTGAAGGCTCAGCATAGACACTTAGATCCAAGGTGTAAATCGTATCTGGCTGAGGCTCTCTTTCAAAAATGTTGAATTCATTACTAAAAAACCGCAAATCGGGTTCGTCTTGTCTAGATTCAGAATAAGAGGCAATCCAGTTTGCTTTCAACACAGGTTTCTCAATAGCCCCTTCAGCATTCTTAGAGCCGAAAGCATGCTCTCCCTGCAATTGAACTACATCCAATGAACGCTCTGTGTAAGCTAGTACTCGGGTTTCGTAGTTGTCGATATTTTGCTCAGGAATCGATCCAAATAAATCATTTGCGCGGCTCTCCCCACTTCGGTTCAACATATAGTTTAATCCGAACTTATGGTTTGTTCTTGGCTTAAAAGAAAGCTTCACTAAGCCCCCTAATAGCACATTGCGAGAAGATTCGTTGCTTCTCAGGTTAAGCTCATTATTGAGGGTAGTAGCTGTACTATCTGTGTTCTTAAAGCGTCGTTCAATGCCATCTACGAAATGGTCATAATTGCTGCGGTAGGATAAGGTTGCAATAAATCCCAGT
>JBCCTX010000508.1:0-3330 GCA_039197765.1 Bacteroidota bacterium | reverse complement strand
GGAAGGTCGTCCAAAAGAGATTACGAGTGAAGTTGACCTCAAATCGGGGGCTGAGTAGTAAGAGATTTTCCTCTCCATAAGGATCGGGAAATTCCAACTTGTTGTAGACAAAGTTGAGCCCAAAATTACCCCATGGCTGGACGCGGTAGGCTAATTCTAGGCTCAACTTTGTCTACAACAAGTTGGAATTTCCCGATCCGTATGGAGAGGAAAATCTCTTACTACTCAGCCCCCGATTTGAGGTCAACTTCACTCGTAATCTCTTTTGGACGACCTTCCTACAGTTCAATACCCAAAACGACAACTTCAACATAAATAGTCGCCTTCAGTGGCGCTACAAGCCCATGTCGGATCTCTTCATTGTGTACACGGACAACTATGCTGTTGAAATGTGGGGCCCCAAGAACCGGGCCTTGGTCTTGAAGTTAAATTATTGGTTGAATCTTTAAGAAACGCTAAGCTCGGAGACCCATATCTCCCTCCTCCCACAACTATTTCGCCTTTCTCCCTTCTACCCTTTCATAGGGCAAGGAAAGTAGCTCTATTGCCCGTCTCTCTCAATGGATTTACCCAAATTTTGTATCTTACTTCTACCCAACCAGCAATCCCATGAAATCCTTTTCTCAGCTATTAATCATCTTCTTATGGGGTGTATTCTCCCAACTTCCTGCCCAAGAATTGGACAAGATAGACAGCTTACAACACGTACTAGCCTCACCTCTCGACGACGTCCATAGAATCCATATTCATCTTGCGCTATACAATCATACTAGATTTTCTGATACCCTTTCTGCCCACACCCATATTCAAAAAGCGATGGCTATCAGTGCAGAAATAAGCCATGATAGTTTACTTCTATGGTCTAAGCTGAGCTACGCTGAATACCTCTTAAGTGAAGGTAAAAATGAAAAATCTCGGGGAGTATTATCTGATATTGAGGAATATCCCACCTTGAATCAGTTCCCTGTTCTACAGGCCACACACCATCAAATTCTGGGTCTAGTAGAACTGGCTGAAGGAAATTATGAGCCTGCAGCTGATCATTTTTTGCAAGCAGAATCCCTATTTAGTTCCGAGGGAAATACCGAAGGAATGCGGGAATGCTATGGGAACATAGGAGTTGTGTACTGGCGAATGGGAGACCTAGACAAAGCATTAGCCTATTACCTCAAAGATGCCTACCTGGGTGAAAGGGAAGGAGACAGTATCTCAATAGCCTCCCGATATGGCAACATAGGCCTTATCTATCGATCGAAGGAAGTATATGATACAGCCTTAATTTATTATCAACTTTCCTTAGAAATGTTCGAACGCCTGGACAAAAAAATTAGCGTTGCCATTAACCTTCAAAATATAGGTGCATTGTACCTTATTACTGAAGACTTCAGTAAGGCGCAATCCTACTTTACAAGAGCACGAGAATTAAGTGAGGAGATAAATGACAAAATAGGCGTTCTCTATGCTTCGTATAGTTTGGCTAATGTCGAGATTAAGATGGGGCGCTTTGAAAAAGGAATCAAAGGGCTAAGAGATGCCTTAACATTAGCCGAAGCATTGGAAGACAAAACCGTCATAAAAGATCTTCACAAAACTTTGTCAAAAGTCTACTCAGATAAAGGGCAATTTCAAACGGCCTATACCCATAGATTACAATATGAATTTTGGAAAGATAGCCTGGTAGGAGAAAAACACCTCAGGCAGGTGAAGGAGTTGGAACTCCAATATGAAACGGTTAAAAAAGACAACCAGATTACCTTCCTTACCCAGGAGAACGAGATACAACAGCTAGAGGCCAGAAGGCAGGATTTGTGGAATAAGGGTCTTTTGCTAGGAATAGGATTAATGGCAATCATCGCTGGGCTCATCTATTATACCTATCGCCAAAGACTCAGGACCCAGCACGAACTGGCTCGAAAGAATCTCCAAATTAAGGAAAGCTATTTCCAAAAGGAACTGTCCCAATTAGAAATGAAGGCATTGCGGGCTCAAATGAATCCCCATTTTGTATTTAATTGCTTAAACTCTATCAATCGCCTGATTCTAAGTGGGGAAGACGATCAAGCTTCCCATTACTTAAGTAAATTTTCCAAGCTACTTCGAAAAATTCTAGAAAATGCAGAAGGGTCTCGGGTAACCCTTTCTGAGGAAGTATCTATGCTCCAAACCTATATTGAATTAGAGGCATTACGACTGAAGGAAGAAATTCAATATAAGGTGCAAATTGATCCTAACTTGGACCCAGAAGATATACAAATCCCTTCAATGGTTTTACAACCCTTACTTGAAAATGCCATCTGGCATGGGATTCTTCATAAAGAAGGCAAAGGAGAAATTTCCCTTTCTATTCAGGGCGAAGAAGAAAATTTGCTGTGTAAAATTGAAGATAATGGAGTTGGGAGAGAAAAAGCGCTCAACTTAAAAGAATATCCTGAAGGGAAAACGAAGTCCTTAGGCCTCCAAATTATAAAAGACCGACTCAATCTATTAGGAGGGTCTGGGAGCAATTTCAATCCAAAATTTGTGTTAACAGACTTAAAAAACACACTAAACCAAGCTACAGGAACTCGAGTCGAAATAACGCTACCCAAATTGTGATCCGCACCCTTATCATAGACGATGAAGAAGATGCTCGCCAAGCATTGAAGCTGACACTGGAAAAATATTGTCCGGAAGTCCAGCTTATAGCAGAGTGTAAATCTGCAAAAGAAGGAATTGCAGCAATCAGCCAACTTCAGCCCGAACTCATCTTTCTAGATATACAAATGCCCCAAATGTCAGGCTTTGAACTTTTGGAGCAAGTAGAATCTATTGATTTTGAAGTGATTTTCGTTACCGCACACGACCACTATGCCATCAAAGCCATCAAATTCAGCGCATTGGATTATCTCCTGAAGCCCATAGATATTGACGAACTGCGATATACCTTAAAGCGCTTCAAGGAACAACCGCGAAACCAGTCGCAGTACGACTCTGTACTAAAAAATATAAAAAATCCAGAGGGAAGAATGGAACGGCTGGCTATTCCCACCCTGGAAGGCATAGAATTTCTGGAGACTGCGGATATTATTTATTGTGAAGCGGAGGGCAACTATACCCATCTCTTCCTCCAAAGGGGAAAAAAACTTCTGGTATCCAAAAAGCTCAAGGACTTTGAACAAGTGCTTTCTGAAACGGGCTTCTGCCGGGTACACCACGCCTACCTGATCAATCTGAAGCACATACAAAAATACGTAAAAGGAGAAGGAGGCTATGTTCTGTTACATGAAGGACACCAGGCTCCCGTTTCCCGGCGAAAGAAAGAGGAGTTTCTTCGCAGAATCAATGCTTGGT
>JBCCTX010000507.1:0-3380 GCA_039197765.1 Bacteroidota bacterium | reverse complement strand
GTAACCTTTGATACGAGATCAAAGTACAACTAAACCTCAAACCTCAAACCTCAAACCTCAAACCTCAAACCTCAAACCTCAAACCTCAAACCTCAAACCTCAAACCTCAATACGCCAATAATTCTTCTACAGCTGAGCTAAGGCGTGAAGGGGGGAGAAATTGTTTTTCTAGATCTGGATAGAAAGGTACTGGTGTATCGAGTGAACCTACCCGGGTTACGGGTCCATCTAGGTATTCAAAACAATGTTGCCCAACAGAGGCTGCAATTTCTGCTCCAAATGCGCTCGTGTAAGTGGACTCGTACAGAACCAGACACTTTCCTGTTTTTTTTATGGATTCAAATACACTTTCCTTATCCCAAGGGATCAGGCTTTGCAAGTCAATTATCTCAATCTCATCCACATACCCATGCGCATGGCATAATTCCAATGCCCAGTGGACGCCCAGGCCATAAGTAACAATGCTTAGTCTTTCCCCTGATTGTACCATCCTTGCGTTACCAATTGGTAGTCCGTAGGATTTTTCTGGGACTACGCCCTGAATCCTTCTGTATAAGGCTTTGTGCTCAAAAAACATGACGGGATTAGGATCAGCAATAGCGCTGATTAGTAGGCCTTTTGCTGCGAATGGATCAGAAGGGAAAACGACTTTGAGACCTGGGACATGGGTAAACCAGGATTCTGTACTTTGGGAATGATAGGGTCCCGCACCTAAATCTCCTCCAGTAGGCATACGGATCACTACGTCAGGCGCATGTCCCCATCTGTAGTGCGTTTTGGCAAGGTTATTTACAATTTGGTTGAATCCACAGGAAACGAAGTCTGCAAATTGCATTTCGACGATGGCTTTTTTTCCGCCCAGCGATAAGCCCATTCCAGCCCCAATGATAGCTGATTCGCATAGAGGTGTGTTGCGGACTCGATCCTTTCCAAATGTATCAATAAACCCTTCTGTTATTTTGAATACACCCCCATATTCCGCTACATCTTGCCCCATAATAACACAGGAGGGGGAGGCCTCCATAGCCTGGTAAAGGCCCTCTTGAATGGCGTCTACAAAACGAATGGATCGACTACCCTTATCAGAAGGTGGGCCCATTGGGAGATCAGAAGGGGTAGCATATACCTCTGAGAGTTCTTTTTCTAGGTTTACCGCCACGTTTGGTGCATGAAAGGCATGTTCTACAGCCTTATTGATCTGTTGCTTAATTGTTTGCCTTGTCTCTTCAATGGTTTGTTGGGTCAATAGTCCCTCACTTTCCAAATACTTCTCGAAGTTTTCTACAGGATCTTTTTCTTTCCATGTCTCAAATAGCTGTGGAGGGATATATTTTGTTCCAGATGCTTCCTCATGTCCCCTCATCCGGAAGGTCATACACTCTAATAGTATGGGTTGGTGGGTTTCTCGGATTTTATAGGCAAGTTCTTGAACGGTCTTATATACCTCCAACACGTTATTTCCATCAATTTGGATGCCTTGCATGCCATAACCCTTTGCCCTTGATGCGAGGCTACTTACCTTAAATTGTTCTGATGTAGGAGTCGAGAGCCCATAGCCATTATTTTCCACGACAAATAAGACAGGCAGATCCCATACAGCCGCTACATTCAAGGCTTCGTGGATATCGCCCTCGCTGCTCCCTCCATCTCCAAAGAAGGGTACGGCGATTCTCTGTGCCTTATCTAATTTACTTGCTAGCGCCAGCCCATCTGCTACAGGTAGCATGGCTCCTAAATGAGAAATCATCCCGAAAATATGCTTTTGAGGAAGGCCAAAATGAAAGGAACGATCTCGCCCTTGGGTGAAGCCAGAAGGCTTACCGAGCCACTGCCCGATTAGGTTTTCTAAAGGTACTTTTCTGGTAGTAAATACCCCTAGGTTTCGATGAAGCGGGAGGATATAATCCGCTGCTTCTAACGCTTTGGTCAACCCCACAGAAATTCCTTCTTGGCCAATTCCCGAAAACCATTTACTAATTCGTCCTTGCCTAAGGAGGATTAGCATTTTTTCCTCGACCATTCGTGGGAACAGGAGATCCTGGTACAATTCAAGTAAGAATTCAGCCTGTAGTCCTTTCCGCTTGTAGCTAATGGTATGTGGTGTGTCCATATAATAGCATTAGGAAGACAGCGTCCCGAAATGAGAAACCAAAGAATAAAATGAATACTATTGAATTAGGTCTCTTTTCTCCCAGCAAAGCTGTCTCTTTTCTCTCTTCTGTTCCACAAGTATACTCGCCTATTTTCTAGAATACAATAGCTAGTTTGCAGTCAGCCTTGGGATCTTTTCCTCCCAGATGAGCTCCCAAGTCCTTGGAAGGGAGGCCCAAATTTTGGAAAGTTCAAGAGTTTTAACAGAACCAGACTTATGGGTGTTAGAGTAAAAATAGGAGAGGAAATATTCGGGTGAGCTCGACACAGGGAGTTCCGGGAGGTTAATGCCACAGCGCAAGTCTCGAAGAATGAGGGTATCTCCCTGTTTTTCCCTGATAAAGTAGCCATCCGTGAGGGATTCGACTTGCTCAAGTATAGAAGGATCTTGAACCAATGTGTCCAATAGGGGGTGCTTGGGTAAAAAGGTGAAGTCAACCTGATAATTATCGTCTAATACATTGTAGTACCCCAGGTTGAACCCTGAAGGACCTTCTGCAACGGTATACCAGATAAACGTATTGAAAGGAGCAGGAAGGGTAAGCTTTCGTTGAATACTTTGTCCTTGGAGGTGTAGTGCGTTGGTAAATACGGCATTAGCTACCGCTTGGTTTGTAAAGGTAAAAACGAGATAAATGCCACTAAGTGTTAACCCAAGGGAGTTGAAAATCCTTCTAGCCCTTTGATCTTTTCGATATCGCAATGCAAGCAATAGCCCCGAAGCCAGCAAAAGGGTATATACAGGGTCAACATAAAAGATATTTCCCCAAGCAATGTATCCTTTGTAGAAAGGGTAGAACAACTGGGCCCCTATACTATTGCAACAATCTAGAAAGACATGGGAGAGAAGACCTAAGAGCATTAACCAGGACCACTGCTGAAGGCTAGTTTTACCGTTGCGCTTGTACAGGAGATACCCTAGAATAGCAGCTGCAACAAAACAGAAAACCAGAGAATGGGTTGGCCCCCGATGGAATCCTAAGGCTTCAACTCGGTTGACAAATAACCCACTTAGCAGATCCAGGTCGGGAACATTCGCTGCGATAGCCCCCCAAAGCGGGGCTTGGTTTCCAAGCTTTTTCCCAAAGGTGAGTTCTCCAATTGAAGCGCCCAAAGCAGCATGAGTCAGGGTATCCATAGAGTAAGTTGGAGTTTATGGGTTAGTAGGAAATAAGTATTAGGTATTGGATTCGTTCCATTTTATGGGCCAACTCCTTTCAAACAAAAAG
>JBCCTX010000506.1:0-3419 GCA_039197765.1 Bacteroidota bacterium | reverse complement strand
GCCTGGAAGTGCTTGGTAAGGCTTTCAATGCTGGTTCGCAATCCTCCATCTGGATAGGTTACCAGGGTGTAGGTAAACATCTCTTTCCCATTTTTCTTATCAGGCTATCTATTGGCTCTTGAGCACCTAAAGGACTACTTGCCATTAGGACAATTGAAAAAAACAGGATCTTCATAGAATGAGTCATTCAACCAGTTCTTGCACTTGAGAATTTAAAATATACATTATCTTGTAGAAAATAGTATCCTATGAAGATCATACTGCGTGTTTTCACCTTTCTTGTTACTCTCTACCTATTACCAGGCCAGGTATGCTCCCAAGTGCCAAATACAGACCTTCCTGAAGACCTGGTAGATGCCGCCAAAAGATTTGAGGAGGCGTGGAAGGATAATGCCTCTCTACCGAGCGTAAGAGCCCTACTTCCTACTATCACACAGGATGAAGCGTATGAACTCCAGGGGGTATGGGTTATGAATACCCTAGAAAAAGAAGAAATTGGGGGTGTCAAGGCCGGAGTCGTAACCCCAGGAAGTCAGAAAACTTTTGGAATTGACACACCCCTTTCAGGGATTCTACGGTCAAAAGGAAATATAGACGCTCGTCCTAAAGCTACCATACGGTTGAAGGACTATCCCGAACTGGTCCTAGAGACTGAAATTGGATTTCTCATTGGCAAGCGTATTGAGGAACCCCCTAAATCTATAGAAGAATTGAAAGAATATGTACAGGCAATTGTGCCTGTAATTGAGTTAGCCGCAGGACAATGGGAAAAACCTGAAGGTCCCCCTTCAGCAGTGGATTACATAGCCATCAACCTACTAGCAAGTGGCGTAGTTATAGGAAAAGGAATCGACGCTAACTCCCTTGACCCCAAAAACCTTCAACTTTCCTTTTCTTATAATGGGGAGGAACTCCACACAGCATCTGGCGAAGAAAATTGGTATGGGCCATGGGAGACAGCCCTTTGGATGACGGAGTATGCACATTTACAAGGAATAAGCCTGGAGCCTGGCCACTTGATCATCTGTGGAGCTCTGGGTAAGGTTCACACCGCCGGTAAAGGTAAATACACCCTCAAGGCAGAACCTATTGGGAAGATTGTATTAAAGATAAAGTAAGAGGGGTTTCGGTCAGTGGTCAGTGGTCAGTGGTCAGTGGTCAGTGGTCAGTGGTCAGTGGTCAGTGGTCAAAAGTGTACTTCGTACACGAACTTAGGTTACATACTACAGACCATGGACTACCGACTATTCTCCTTCTATCGTCCTTCGCACCTCATTTATATCAATTCGTTCGATGTCTCCATCCCGCAGGCGAATGATTTTCTGTGCGTACTGGGCAATGTCTTCTTCGTGAGTTACGACAATAATGGTATTCCCACTCTTGTGTAGTTGGTCAAATAAGCCCATAATCTCGTAAGAGGTTTTGGTATCTAGGTTTCCCGTAGGCTCATCTGCTAGGATAATGGAAGGGTCATTTACAAGTGCTCTGGCAACAGCTACGCGCTGTCGCTGTCCCCCCGATAACTCGTTGGGCTTGTGGTCTACACGGTCTCCTAACCCTACGCTTGACAATACCTTCTCTGCCTTATCCCAACGGTCATATTTTTTTAACCCTGAGTAAACGAGTGGAAGCGCCACATTGTCTAAAGCAGTCGAACGATTCATCAAATTAAAGGTCTGGAAGACAAAGCCTATCTCCTTATTACGAACCTGAGCAAGTTGGGCATCTGTCATATCACTCACCCGATGGTTGTTGAGGATGTAATCACCACCTGTTGGGGTGTCCAAGCAGCCCAAGACGTTCATCAGGGTAGATTTACCCGAACCTGAAGGCCCCATAATAGCTACATAGTCATTGGGATAAATTTCAAGCGATACATCCCTTAGGGCATGTATTTCTACCTTGCCCATTTGGTAGACTTTGCTAATATGAGAGAGTTTGATGATAGGGTCCATAAAGATCGTATTCGAGGGTTTGGATTCGAGGATATTGAAGGTTGATCTACTAAAAGAAGGTAAAATATGCTAATATTTAGCAAGTATATACAATGACGTTGAATATTCTATTGGTAATGACGCTATTCCAACATAAAGGTTGGGAAAACCTTGTGAATTGTGCCTTATACTTTTTCCCTCTCAAATTTCTCTTTTCTCACGAATAATTTTCCAATTCCTCTTTTTAATTAATCTTTCCTTTATACCAGAATTTCGTTTTTTTGGATACATTTGTGTAAAATGCAACACTATGAAAAGACTGTTTGTATATTTATTTCTCGTTGCCGTTTCTTACTCCTTCAGTTTTTCCCAAGAGTTTTTCATTGATACTGTTTTCTTTGATTTCGATATGTATGATCTCAGAGAGGAAGGAGAAGGTACGATTGATTCTGCGCTGGCAAAAATAGAAGAACATCCTTCCTACTATATAGAAATTTTTGGCCACACTGACAATATCGGAACTGAGTACTATAACTTAGAACTATCCAGGCTTCGTGCGCAGCAGGTATATGACAAGTTGGTCGAAAAGGGTATGGACAAGGCACGGGTTTATTTCGATGGGTTTGGTACCGAAAGGCCTGCTGCCACTAATGAGACCTTTGAAGGTAGGCAAAGAAATAGACGGGCGGAAATAGCGGTGATTTACACCCTAGATACAGTCGTGGACGAGGAAGCAATGGCTTTGCTCGCCGCACAGGCCGAACAGCGCAGGTTGGATTCCATTGCAGCTGCAGAAGCAGCAGCGATGATTGTGGAAGAAGAAAAAATTGAAGCAAATAATCGTCCCATGGAGGTATCGACTAACAAACAGACAATTATTTATGGGGAAGAAGGGACGCGTGTAATTATTCCTCCTAGAGCTTTTGATACAGAGGAAGATAAGGTTACCATGGAAATGGTAGAAATGTTTGACCGCAGCGATATGCTACTAGTGGGAATGCCAACAGTTACGAGAGATGGTCCGTTGGAAACGGTTGGAATGGTCATGTTGGAAGCGAGAAATTCGAGAGGTCGCCTGGTAAAAGTTCGTCCAGAGACCCCTATTACTGTAGAAATCCCCTCTGACCAGCAGCTAGACAACCTAGGCGTATATGAAGGTCGAGGGGGCAATCGGACCAGTAGACTCAAGCGGAAAAGCATTGTGAAAGACTTCAATCCTGTCCAAAACTGGGTAGAATCGAACGACGTCCAGATCGCCTTTGTAGATACAGGGGAAATCGGTCGCCACTACGAATTCAAGATAAAAGACTTAGAGCGTTTCAACCTAGCCCGTCCCTTGCACTACGCCATGAATTCTGATCCTAAAGCGGAAGGAATCGATGTCGAAATAAAGCTGAAAGGCAAGCGCTTCGAGAAAGATACCAAGGTCATGGTGGTAGGCGATCGCATTCAAACCCTGATCCCCCTTCGTAAAAGCACTAAGCG
>JBCCTX010000505.1:0-3483 GCA_039197765.1 Bacteroidota bacterium | reverse complement strand
CTTTTATGCATAGAGGCAGGAACCAAAGAATCCATTAGCCTGATTTCGGGATACCCAGCATTAAAAGACAAGGTCTTGAAGGGAGAGATCACCTGGGAAGGCATAGGCAAAAAGTGGGAAACGCAGAAGTTGACGGTGATGAATGAGTGAGAAGCCAGAGGCGAGAAGTGAGAGCAGAGGTAAGAGAAAAAATCTAAAAGTTGGAAAATATTTAAGTAAATTTTTCATTTACTAGGAAGGATAAAAAAGAACCGTAACCGTATGAATGCAACTACCCCCATGTGGCTCGACTCCCACATCCATATGACCTCTCGTACAACCGACGACTACGAAGCAATGGCCCGCGCAGGCATCGTTGCGATTATCGAACCTGCCTTTTGGTTGGGACAGCCTCGAACGGAGGTGGGTTCCTTCAAGGATTACTTCAGTAGTCTAGTAGGCTGGGAGCGCTTTCGCGCCAGCCAATTTGGGATTAAGCACTATTGTACAATCGGCTTGAATTCTAAAGAGGCCAATAATGAGGCCCTGGCAGAGCAAGTACTAGAGCTCCTGCCCAAATTTGTAACAAAGGAAGGTGTAGTAGGAGTGGGAGAAATTGGATTTGATGACCAGACCCCTGCGGAGGACAGAGCCTTCCGAGTGCAAGTAGAACTGGCCCATGAGTTGAACCTGCCGATTCAGGTCCACACGCCTCACAGAGACAAGAAAAAGGGAACCTCTCGGAGCATGGATTTAATCTTGGAACATGGTGTTGCGCCAGATATGGTAGTAATCGACCACAACAATGAGGAGACGGTAAAAGAGGTTTTGGATCGGGGCTTTTACGCAGCATTTACCATTTATCCCTTCACCAAAATGGGAAATGAACGCATGGTGGAAGTCGTGCGTCAGTATGGCCCTGAGCGAATCATTGTAGACAGCTCCGCAGATTGGGGGGTAAGTGATCCCCTATCCGTTCCCAAGACGGCTAACCTCATGTTGGAGCGTGGGATTCCTGAGGAACATGTACGTATGGTTTGCTACCAGAATGCTTTAGACATATATAGCAAAAGTGGTCAGATGAAGGAGTCAGACTGGTTGGAACCGAGTTTGATCGACCAACGTCAATTGTACAATGGAAATTCCGTGTTGAGAGGGCAGCAACCTCGTATTGATACGGCAGACTCCAATGTTATCGTAAACTGATATTGCCTAGATGAGTCCAAGGCTTCTCGCCTACCTTCGCTTAATGCGGCCAGCAAATATTGTAACGGCCTTTGCAGACATCCTGGCAGGTTGTGCAATTGCCTTTGCGCTAGGTAGTGGAGAAGAAATACTCCTCTTTGCCCGAACCAATGGAAGCCAAATCCTACTACTTCTGGTAAGTACATTAGGATTGTATGGGGGAGGAGTAGTGTTCAACGACGTATTCGACTTTAATCTAGATAAGGTAGAGCGACCAGAAAGGCCCCTTCCTAGTGGGGCAGCTTCGCTGAAAGGAGCCATTCTTTTGGGAACCGGTCTTTTTCTTCTGGGGGTGCTTGCAGCCCTAGGGGTGAGCTGGCAGAGTGGGCTTTTAGCACTTACCATTGTTTTATTGGTACTTTCTTACAATTCCTGGGCAAAGCACCATACGGTATTTGGGCCCGTCAATATGGGCTTGTGCCGAGCAGGTAATCTGCTATTGGGAGTGAGTATTCTACCTACCATTCTCTTCCAGATTTGGCCTATAGGGACTATTCCCCTATTGTATATTGGTGCCATTACCCTTGTAAGTCAGGGAGAAGTTCATGGAGGAAACCGAAAGGCCTTGCAACTCGCGTACGGGATGTATGTAGTGGTTTTTGTGATCGTAATAGCTTTTGGGCTAGTGCATAGGAAAAATGTATTATATGCCCTCCCTTTCATAGCATTTCTGGCCTATCTTACCCTTCCCCCTTTACAAAAAGCCATTAAATCTCTGCAGCCCCAGGACATAATGAAAGCGGTAAAGGCGGGAGTCATCGCTTTGATAGTGCTAAATTCCGCAATAGCTGCTATATTTGGGGGAATCATTTGGGGGCTGTTCATCGTATGTTTATTACCCCTTTCTCGCTGGCTCGCAAAAGCCTTTGCTGTAACATGATACGCGTTTATTAGTTAACTACTATATGGTCGTTATTTGCGAAAGAGATCACCTGTTTTTTATAAAAATTTAACTAAGAGAATTGGATTACAATTTGATCAACGTTCAATTATGAAGCGAATAAGACAATCCTTTGCTGTACCTTTTACCTACGACGTACATTTTACCAGTCATATTTTCGACAGTGAGAATACCTTATTCGTGGACCTGATTCGCGAAGCAGCGCATGAACAACAAATGGCCAAATGCTTCTTCGTGATAGATAAAGGAGTAGAAGAGGCACATCCCCAACTCATAGGGGAGATTGGGACCTATTGTTCCATGCACTCTGAGATACTTATATCCGTAGCTGAGCCTCTTGTGGTGACAGGAGGAGAAGAAGTAAAAAATGAACCTGAATGGGTGGATAAAATCATAGAGGCGGTAAATGTATTCGGGATTGATCGCCATTCCTATATCATCGGGATTGGAGGAGGAGCCGTCTTGGATATGGTAGGCTATGCAGCCTCCGTTGCCCACAGAGGCGTACGACACATTCGCATTCCAACTACTGTATTGTCTCAAAACGATTCTGGGGTAGGGGTGAAAAATGGAGTCAATTATTGCGGCAAGAAAAACTTTGTGGGGAATTTTGCACCGCCCTTTGCGGTTATCAACGACAAAGAATTTTTGCTTACCCTGGATGACCGAGACTGGCGATCCGGTATATCCGAAGCTTTAAAGGTCGCCTTGATCAAGGACTTGAAGTTCTTCGAGGAAATTGAAGCCGACGCTCCCGCCTTAGCCCGGAGGGAGATGGCTCCCATGGAGTCGCTTATCTATCGTTGTGCAGAGATGCATATGGACCATATCGCTACAGGTGATCCCTTTGAGATGGGTTCTTCTCGCCCACTAGATTTTGGACACTGGTCTGCCCATAAATTGGAGCAACTCACGGATTATCGCATAAGGCACGGTGAAGCCGTTGCCATTGGTATTAGCCTGGACGTCTTGTATTCCTCCCTACTGGGATGGATTAGCCAGGAAGAAGCCCTGCGGGTACTTCGGGTCTTTGAAACTTTAGGCTTTGACCTTTATGTACCCGAGCTTACCCAGTACCTCGATGATCCTTCTCACCCTCAATCTATTCTAAGTGGACTCAATGAATTCCGCGAACACTTGGGCGGTCGACTTACCATAATGTTACTCAAAGACTTAGGCAAAGGAGTAGAAGTCCACGAGATGGATGCTACAAAAGTCGCACAAGCTGTCAGTCTTCTGCTAAACTATACCCAGAAGGCCTTGATATAATGGGAGATATGTAGATTCTGCACGGGTACTTTTCCATTATAGAATATATACTTCAATACATCCTCAGAACTTCTCATACTTTTTGAGGT
>JBCCTX010000504.1:0-3529 GCA_039197765.1 Bacteroidota bacterium | reverse complement strand
GGGCAACTCTCACAAGAGAAGGTGCTGGATGTCCCTCAGGAAAAGCGATTGGTCGTATTTGCCTCCCAACCTCAAAGAGACCCCAAACTCCGAAGGCAGGCTGCTGAAGATGTCTTTCGTTCTGTCGGTTCTCATCCCAATATCCACCTACTTGTCAAATTACACCCTAGAGAAACAGACCTCAGCTATTATGCATCTATTGCAGATGCTGTCGGATGTACCAACTATTCCCAAAACCGAGAAATTGACCTATATAGTCTGTTGGCAGTATGTGAGGTGTTAATTACTTGTTTCTCTACAGTCGGGGCAGAGGCGGTCTATTTTGGTAAACCCTTGATTATTCTCGATCACTTGGGCCAAGATGTACAGGGATATATCAGGGAAAAAGTAGCTTTTGAGGCAAGGGACCAAGTTAGTTTAGAATCCGTGTTACTTAGCGTATTGAGTGGCGAGCGGGAGATTGACGGCGAAGCCTACCAATCCTTTGTCAATCGCTATGCACATCGCATTGATGGAAAAGCCTCTGAGCGCGTCTGGAAGGCGCTTAGGGGGGAAACCCCAATCCCTTAGAGTTGAGGGTTGTAAGGTACTTTGATCTCGTATCAAAGGTTACTACGGACTACCGACTACCTTACCACGGACTATTCTATCAAAGGTTACTACGGACTAAGGTAGTCCGGCCATTTTTGGCCAAAAACCCATCTTATACCTTACATCATTATCTTATATCTCACATCACCTTCCCTTAGCTTAACGGCTATGCCCTGAACCCCTCTTCTCGGCCCCCTACCATCTATCAGGTAAGCATCGACGGAAACCCTTATCCCGTTAGCCTAAAAGGATAATCGGAAATGTGCAAAACAAAAAATTACTTAAATTAAGGTATCCGAAACAACCATGTTGAAACCTATTACTGCTTTTTCTAAACCCAAACTTTATGAAAGTACTATTACAATGTGTTCTACTAGGATGTTTATCCTGTTGTTTTTGTATTTCCTTCGCACAGGAACGCTACTTGGATGAAGTGTTTTCGGAGGTACAAGTAACTGAAAACGTCAAATATGGGGAAAACTATAGCATACTTCCCATCATTTTAGGAACTTCTGATCAGCCTATGGTCGTGGATTTATTCATGGATGTCTACGAACCAGCAGGCGATACTATGTCCAATCGCCCTGTTGTGATTGTTGCCCATGCAGGAGATTTCCTTCCTCCTATTATCAATCAAACTCCTTATGGAGATAAACAAGATAGTGCCTTTGTTGCATTTTGTATGAATTTTGCTCGCAGGGGTTTTGTTGCAGCTTCTGTTGGGTATCGTACGGGATGGAATCCCTTGAGTCCGGATGAGATTGTACGGCGTAAAGGCGTTTTTGAGGCGAGTGTACGCGCTGCCCAAGATCTACGTACGGCAGTCCGGTATTTTCGAAAGTCGGTAGAAGAAGACGAAAATCCATTTGGGATAGATCCGGATAAATTCGCCATGGGAGGAGAAGATGCAGGGACCTATTCCACGATGAATGTGGGATACCTGGAAACCTTTTCTGAAGCTCTGCTGCCCAAATTCTTTGACTTTTCTACACAGCCGCCTACCTTCTTTGTCGATACCCTTCTGTTTGGAGATTTTTATGGAGAGGTGGAAGCTCCATTGAATGTCCCAAATCATGTAGGCTATAGTTCGGAAGTAGATCTTGTATGGGGAATGGAAGGAGGAATTGCAGAGTTTGATTGGGTAAAAGAAGAAGGCCCTGCTATGGTAGGGGTACTGAATACCCACCAGTATGAACGAGTAGGGATACGTGATGAAACCATACAAGGGGATATTATTCTAGCGACTTCCGCCTATATGGATACAGCTGTATATCGCGCTGCAGAATTAGGCCTAAATGATGCATTTGAAAATGAAGTGCTCCAGGCAGATCCCCTAACCCAGCTTATGATGGAACGTAGTGGAGGTATCCCTGGCATGCTCGTAACCAATACTCCGATACGGGAAGGGGAAATACAGTGCGATCCCACAGCTGGGGCCGCCCCAAATACTTTTGGAAGAAGTGGCGATCCCTGGAATTGGTTTGACGAAGATTGGTTCAAGACCCTTTGGGCACTTATTCCTGCGCAGACTATTCCAGCCGACGTACGCTTATGCCAGTATACGACTGGCAATCCCAATGACGCAGAACTCGCAAAGACCTATGTAGATACCATTTCCCAGTACCTAGCCCCGCGTATTGTGCTAGCCATGGGGATAGAAGGTACAAGCCTGGGAGATGCCCCTGTGAGTACCCATGAGCTGCTGGGAAGAGAAGTAGGCCTTCAGGTTTACCCCAATCCCACACAAGGAAGCTTGGCTATAGAGGCAAAAGAACGCATCCAGCAAGCGGAACTCTTGAGTATCGAGGGGAAATTACTGGAACAGATTGAGGTAAATGCCTTCCAAGGAGAGATCAATCGGTCAGACCTCCCAACAGGTATGTACCTTCTCCGTTTGAACTTTGACAAAGGTCAGGTAGTTCAAAAAGTACTCTGGGATTGATATCCCCCCCGTTAAGCCCCTCAACAAGGCTCTGTTGTGTATCGCTACATAGCAGGGCTTTAGTTTTTTAGAAGACTTGCTCCACTGGATACTTACCTTAAAAAAAGAATCATGAAGGTGATAGCCATCGACTATCGTAAGGAGTATTTGATATAAGGTAGCACAGTCATTCTAGTCAGGAATCCCGCTCAGATCACCTTTACTTAGTTTACCAGTCATGCCCGGTACCTCCTCCTTCTATGACATGTAGAGATACGGTTTCCAATCCTCCCGGATATTCCCCGCAAAATTGCTAAGGAACATAACGAAAGAAGGCCGGAATGGTTCGTATCTCAGTTCCAATCCGGCCTCCTCTGGTGTCATACTCCCTTTGCGAGAGTTACACTTTTGGCAAGCAGTTACCAGGTTATCCCAGGTGTCCCGCCCGCCTCCGGATTTGGGAACTACGTGGTCGAGGGTGAGATTATCCTTACTCCCACAGTAGACGCATTTCATGCCGTCCCGTTTGAAAATATTCTGCCGGGAGAGATTCACCTTCTTGTAGGGAATCTGGACGTACTGAAACAATCGAATGATAGAGGGGAACTTAAAGTTAGAGGCTACGGACCTGAGCCGACGGGTGGGAACATCCGTGAGCATTTCTGCTTTCCTCATAAAAACCAGGACAAAGGCTCTCTCTGCTGTGCAAACCCCTATCGCCTGATAATCCTGGTTGAGAACAAGTACACTTTCTCGTGCCAACATGGACTAATACCTTTTAATACAAACCAAGATATGGGTCACATTGCCTGTCGGAAGCTTAAGTATGCCATTTTTTGCCAAAAAGTCAAGTCTAACCTTCCCCGAAGCATGATAAATATCATTGTTATCCCCTATGATTCCTACGTGGCTTATCCGCTCCTGGTTACTTTTTCGAAAAAAGGCCAAATCGCCAAGTTGATGGGCTCCATATTCTATGTCTGTTCCCTCCAAAGCCTGCTTGGAAGAGTCGCGAGG
>JBCCTX010000503.1:0-3578 GCA_039197765.1 Bacteroidota bacterium | reverse complement strand
GGTATCATCCAACCCTCTATAATAGCTTGGATATCATTTCCTGATGCACCTCAAGGAGAGTTAATTCCCATTCTCTAATCCTTCTTTTTCTGTATATCAGCCCAGACTTTCCCGATCAATATCCCTCGATTGGCGGGAACTTTAGCTCCACCTGCTTCTATCTGAAACCCTCTATCATCGGGTCCCATTCCCGCATGGTGCAAAGCTACTACTTTCCATTCCTTGTTGAATACAGGAGAGCCACTGGAACCCCCCATGGTATTGGTTCGATAATATAGGTGGTTCTCGTATACACTCATGACGTCATTGGCTTCGTCTGCGAGCCTTTGGGTCATCCCATCTGGGTGCTGGATAATGGTTACCTTGTCTCCTTTCTTTATCAGACTTGAATCTGTTTCCAATGCTAAGGCCCCCCATTGATTGAGGGGAGCTTCGGCTTTGTCGATAACTTTTACATACACATAGTCTAGTTCGTACATAGAACTCATGTAATAGTCATTGGCGTCTAGGCTATACTTTACCGTTTCAGAGGTATTTTTGACATAATTGAATTCTGCGATAGCAGAAGCCACATCATTTTTGTCAACCAGGACGTGGTTATTTGTAAGCAAATAGTTATCTCCTACCAGAAAGCCTGTGCCTACTTCTCCATCTGCTCGAACGATCTTACAGACACTTTTTGCAGCCGTTACGATAGGTAGCAATGCCTCAAATTCCTGGATAATAAGATCCATTCGCTTAAACTCCTTGTTACTCAGGAGCTTCTCAAATTGATCTTCTGAAATGTCTCCAGAAGTCTCACCCGTTTCTTGTTTGAGGATCTCCAAAATCTTGGGATTCCCCATCAATTGCTTGATGATGTTAAGGGATGAATCGGAAGGAGAATCCGCTGTTGATAAGCCTTTTATTCCAGATTTTATGTTGGAGTTATTGAATAACTGTTCAAGGAGGGTTTCCAGATGGGCTTTTTCATCCGAACCCATTTGAGAAAGGGCTTGTTTGATGACGAGCAGCTCGGCTTTTTTATAATCTGCATATACAACATCGATCAACGAAATTACTTTCCCATCGTGTTGTCGAGCTTCATCCAGGATTTCGAACCAATTGTCTGAGGCAGCAGGCTTGAAGGTAATATTGCCGGTGGGAATTCCCGCTGTAACTACATACCTACGAGAGCGCCCTTGATTGGATACTATATCTGCTAGGAGATCCTGGAGCCTAAATAACTGTTCGTTCCATTCCATGGCTGTGCGACCCTTAAGAGGTGGAAGCCTTTCAGCGGTTAAAATACCAGAGCTTTTAAGATAAATGAGTTATCCCAACTGAAAGGAAATATTGTGTTGGTGAATTTTTAGTAAAATAAAAAGCTTTACTTTTTTTCCCAAAATTATTAACCTAAGGAAAGCTTAAGGCTAATATCCTCTTTTTTAGGGGCTTATCAACCTTTTTCTCATGTACCAAATACCTAAACTATGCTTACTACTCCACTCCGTTCTATTTATTCCTTCTTTTCCGTATTTAGTTATCTTTTTTGTATTTCCATTCCACTTTTCACACAGGAAGAGAAGCCCGTAGAAAACACTCCTCTCGACTATCCCATCCAACCAGTAACGTTCACTCAGGTTCAGATTAATGACGCCTTTTGGGCCCCTCGACTCGAAACCAACCGCATGGTAACCATTCCTTATACTTTCAAAAAGTGTGAAGAGACGGGTCGAATTCGCAATTTTGCAATTGCGGGAGGCTGGGAATCGGGAGCCTTCGAAGGAATTTTTTTCAATGATTCGGATGTCTTTAAAGTCATAGAAGGGGCAAGTTACTCGCTACAGGTTCATGCAGATCCTGAGTTGAAGGCCTACCTAGATACCCTAATTGCAAAAATTGCTGCTGCCCAGGAAGAAGATGGGTATTTATACACCAATCGAACCATAGATCCTTCTAAGGCTGCAGATGGGGGAGGAGAGGAGCGTTGGACAAACCTGCGTGTACACCACGAACTCTACAATGTAGGGCATATGTATGAGGCTGCGGTTGCACACTTTCAGGCAACCGGGGAGCGGACGCTGCTAGATGTGGCTTTGAAAAATGCAGACCTTATCGATCGGACCTTCGGGCCTGGAAAAAATATGGGGGTTCCTGGACACCAGGAAATAGAGATTGGATTGGTAAAGTTGTTCCGTGTAACGGGAGAAAAGCGATACTTGGACTTGGCTAAGTTTTTTGTAGACCAACGGGGAAACAAAGCGGGACATGAATTGTATGGAACCTATGCCCAAGATCATCTCCCGCTGAAAGATCAATCAGAAGCGGTAGGGCACTCGGTTCGTGCCGGATATTTCTATGCAGGGGCAACGGATGTAGCCGCATTAACTGGAGAGACTGCGTATGACAAGGCCCTAGAACGGATCTGGAAGGATATTGTACACCAGAAAATCTATTTGACAGGAGGTATTGGCGCAGAACGGCAACACGAAGGCTTTGGACCGGATTACGAGCTTCCCAACGGTACCGCTTATACGGAAACCTGTGCAGCAATTGCCCTCATGCTTTGGAATCATAGACTTTTTTTGAGAAGTGGAGAGGTAAAATATATGGATGTATTTGAGCGGACCCTGTACAATGGATTTCTAGCAGGTATTTCCTTTGAAGGCAATACCTTTTTCTATCCTAATCCGCTTGAGATAGATGGCGTGACTAAGTTTAATCAAGGGGTTTGCGGTCGCTCTCCTTGGTTTGACTGCTCTTGTTGTCCGGTAAATATCGTACGCATCCTTCCATCCCTACCTGGATACATTTATGCGAGCAAAGGTAACGAGGTGTTTGTCAATCTATATATGGGTAATTCAGCCGATATTCCTGTAGAAGGGGGAACGCTTTCAGTCCGGCAGGAAACGGATTATCCCCATGAAGGAAAGGTCATTCTCATCATAGAAAACCCTACTCCTGTTCCGGCCGCGATCCGTCTCCGAGTTCCTGGATGGGCTAGAAATGAAGTCCTACCTGGAGATTTGTACCACTACCAAAATGCGGAGCAGTTGGCCGTTTCAGTATCAGTAAATGACGAAACCTTGGGGTCAGCGGTCGATCAAGGGTATATACACCTGCCCCTTCGAAGTTGGAAGAAAGGGGATCACATTCAGCTCAGCTTGGATATGCCGGTGAGGACGGTTCGGAGCCATGAATTGGTACAGGCAAACTTAGGCAAAATTGCCTTAGAGAGGGGCCCACTCGTTTTTTGTGCAGAGGAAATAGATAATCCTTATGGCATACTTGATCAAAAATTTTCTGCACCTGTTGGTTATAAGTATGAAATGGATCATAAATTATTGGGCGGAATTGGCAAAATCACAGGGGAATATTCCAATGGAGTCGAGAAGGTTCCATTTACGGCGATCCCCTACTATGCCTGGGCTCAAAGGAAAATAGGGGAAATGGCAGTTTATCTTCTGTTAAATTCACTAGTTAGGTAAAGCCTTACTCCACAGACAACCAAACTGCCATTTCCCCTATTTTCCTGTGAGCCCAGGCATAGTAGGGGATCGCCGTAAATGGAACCTTCTCGACTCCATTGGAATATT
>JBCCTX010000502.1:0-3601 GCA_039197765.1 Bacteroidota bacterium | reverse complement strand
CAAATTGTTTTATGATGCTGCCTATGGCCAAGCTACCCAACAACATATTCTGGGAGTATTTGCAGTAGGCCCCATTTCAAAACCTTATCTGGAAAGGCAAGGAGAAGGCCGTAAAACCTACCTGCTTGAAGAACTAGACCGATCGTTTGATGGAAAGGCTTCCCCTAATTACAAAAAACATATTTTTCAGAATTGGTCAGAAGAGCCATTTACTCAGGGGGCCTATGTCCACTATTTTGAAAATTGGAAACATATAAGGACGCTGGGAAAACCCGTGGGAAACAAACTATATTTTGCAGGGGATGCGTATACAGATGGGAGTGAATGGTCTAGTGTTCATGCAGCAGCACAATCTGCAAAAAAAGTGGTTGAGCAGTTAATGGGGTGATGTAAATATGTGTATTTACAGTATAGGATGCTCTTTTAAGTATAATCAACGTAATGATCTTAGACTTAAAGAATATTGAAGAGAAAATTTAAATGCTTCTTCCTCAGAAAAACCTACTCGACCTACTAAACCTATTCTTCCTCAAGTCAACCTGTGTATATTTACTGTTTGTCGCTCTTCATACGATTCATTTTATGACTAAGAACCCAAACTTTTTTTCCCACTTTCTATCGCTATGTATATTATGTTTATCTATGAAGTCTTTTTCGCAGCATATACCTAGAATTGATGGAAGTGTTATTTCCAGGGATAGTGTAGAGGAAAGGCTGCAGTTTTTGGCCCAAGAAGCAAATGTTCATGGCCTATCTGTGACGCTTGTTTCGTCTAAAGCTATTCTATACGAAAAGGTCCTGGGGATGGCTAACATAAAAGCAGGAGAACCGCTAAAAAATACGCAAACCTTCTACGCGGCTTCTCTCAGTAAGCCGCTATTTGCTTATACCGTTATGTGTTTGGTAGATGAGAGGCAGATCGATCTGGATCGCCCCCTAGTAGAATATTTAGAAAAGCCTATTTGGGAGTATGAATTCAAGCATTCATACCAGGGGTTCAAAGACCTACAAGGAGACAATCGAACCGAAAAGATAACCGCTAGAATGTGTTTGTCACATTCATCAGGCTTTCCCAACTGGCGGTATATCGGAAAGTCAGGGATAAACATGGAAAAAAAACTTGAAATCGAATTTGAACCAGGCAGTTATTACAGCTATTCTGGGGAGGGTATTCAATTACTCCAATTCGTTGTCGAGCAAATTACCCAACAGAACCTCGAAAGTTTGGCTACCAAGTATGTATTTTCACCTTTTAAAATGGATATGACCAGTTTTCTCTGGCAAGAGAGATTTGAGGAGAACTATGTGCTTGGACATTATAAAAAGAAAAAGGTAGTAAATAGGCGAAAAAGGGATGAGGAGTACGCCGCTGGCAGCATGGAAACCACTCCGGCAGATTATGCAAAGTTTATCCAAGCTATGTTGAGGAAGGAAGGTTTGAGTAAAGAGGCTTTTTCTGAAATGATTTCCCCCCAGATATCTATTGTATCGACCCAACAATTTGGGCCGAATAGATGGGTGGAAACCGAGGAGAATAGAAGCATTGACCTCAGTTATGGATTAGGCTGGGGTATATACAACACCCCTTATGGAAAAGCCGTTTTCAAAGAAGGTCATCTAAGGGGCTGGGAACACCATGTAGTATTTTACCCCAAACATGATCTAGGAATCATTATAATGACTAACAGCTCCCATGGAGACAGTATTTTCAAAGAACTATTGGAATCCATTATGGGAGATTCCTGGATGCCTTGGTATTGGGAGAATTATATTCCCTACAATGACAAAAGCTAGGTAGATATTTTGACCTACACCAATGAAATAAACCTTGCACGTGAAGCTATCATTATGGGTGAGAGCTCCCGTGCGCTTGCTTTGTTGCTGGAGTTTCTCCAGGAGACCGATTCTGAAGACTCGAAAGGCTTTTATAATGAATTATGCGTCTTTAGCAATGCCTTTCAAGGACTTCAAAAGGACAAAAGACTAGGAGCCATATCCAATGAGGTATTTACCGAAGAGCGCAACAAAATCAACAGTGGAATCCTAGAGTCGATTTCAAAGATCGAGGAGCTGATGGGAGCGAAAGTACAGCAGCGAAAAATTGACCCTTCTTATAGCTTTGCCTTTCCCCGAAAAGGGATCTCAGATAAGCTTTACAACTCTTTTCTCATTGCGGGCTTTGGCGCAGGTGCCTTTGCCTCTATTGCCTTTTATGTTTTATTGTATGCTTTTGTTACAGGGACTGTTTATAGCATAAGTCACCTTATGTATATAGGGTCTATTGGAGTATTTGCCTCTATGTTCTTTTGGGGGGCTTTTGATGGACTTAACCGAAGCAAGACGCAACTAGTAGATATACGGATTGTACTTCCCCATATGATTATAGCTATTCTACTCATTTTGGGATCAGCGTTACTACGTTTGATGGAGTAAGAGAATCGATAGATCATTATTTAGAAGATAGAGGCAAGAAGGGATTTAAAATGGAGTCCCAAAGATCGGTTTGGCTTCCCATAGTAAAGCACACTCCCTTATGGCAACCCCACTTACTGAAATTTCTCCCACCTTGTTCGGGTTCGATCCATATGCAGCCGAAACTTATTTGGCGGAGAAGTGGAAATATTCATTTCTTCTCTTGTGATAGGGTGCTTCATCTGGACCTGAGTGGCACACAAGAACATCCCTTTTCCTCGAAATATCAGCCCAGGCTTGCCGTATAGTTTATCCCCTAAGATGGGAAAGCCGGCTTGAGAAAGGTGTATGCGCAACTGATGGGTTCTTCCAGTTTTAGGATAGAGACGAACCCAGGAAAGCCATTCTCCGTGTAGAGAAGGCACTTGCTCTAGTAGCTGGAAGGAAGTCAGGGCTTCTTTTTCTTCAATGGGTCTATCCCATACGCCGGTTGTAGGAACTTTTCCAACGGCTAGGGCTTCGTAGGTCTTTTGGATGCTACGTGCCTCAAACATGCGGCCAAAGCCAACTGATGCGCTAGCTGTCTTTGCGATAAGCAAGATACCTGTTGTATTTCGATCAAGTCTATGGACAGGTCTAGGCCAAGGTAGCGCATCTATGTTTTGACTAGGTGCGAGGTTGTTGAGAAGTGCATTCTCTATTGTCTGGTAGGTATTGCCATTTACAGGCAGACCCGCTGGTTTGTGTATAGCAGCCAGGAAAGGATCTTCATACAACACCTTCAATTCAAAAGGAAAGGCTTTGGGAAGGGGCTGCTGGGAAGTATATCGCTGGATGAGTTGACCTGCTTCTACCCAAGTACCTTTATTGACAACCTGTTCATTGATGCGAATTTCTCCTCGTTTGATGGCTTTAATTACTCCTTTCCGGGAGGGAATATCGGGGAATAACTCCTGTGCATAGGTTTCTAGTGGGGTACGGGAAACTCCATGGGGAACGTGGTGTTGAGAAATAATTTGCGGTTCCATTTCATAGGGGAAAATTGTAGGAATTTACTGCTTTCTTTGAGCTCAGCCTTGGATTATCTACTTACTTCTTCTGGTTAAAACCATTCATAGTCCGATCTAGACCAATTGAAATAAAAGAGAGAACTCCTTCGGCAGACTTAGTAATAAGCTCTGGAAGCGCT
>JBCCTX010000501.1:0-3609 GCA_039197765.1 Bacteroidota bacterium | reverse complement strand
GATTTTATCTATGGCTACGAGAAAGGATTTATGCACACGGAGAAAATTTTCATCGGCCAGCAAGGTTTCCATCCTAGAGATCTTCTCGTGGCTAAGGATCATTTCGTCTGTTAAATACACTTTGCAATAATTGCCGTAAGCCTCTACAAATAAGATATCATGTGTATGGACTTGATGATGCTTTTTATCCCCTTTTAGAAAAAAACGGCGATTTTCTACTCGCTTCATTGCAGGCGATTCTGGTGGACTGGCTTTTTCTGTTGTGGAGGCTTTATTGATTGCTTTTAGGAAACGTGGAAAGGAAAAAGGCTTTAGCAGGTAGTCCACTATGTCTAGTTCGTATCCTTCTAAGGCATATTCCTTATAGGCCGTAGTCACGATGATCTTGGGAGCTTGGGGTAGGGTTTTCAACCATTCAAAACCCGTCATCTTGGGCATATTGAGATCTAAAAATACCAAGTCGACGGTATGCTTAGTTACAATTACCGAAGCCTCGAAGGCATTGTACGCATTGCCTATTTTCTCTAAGTGAGGAAGCTCAGCACAGTAGCCCTCAATAATGCGATGGGCAATGGGTTCATCATCTATAATGAGGTATTTCATACAGATTCAATTTCCAAGTTGACCGTATAGGTATCGCCCGTTTTTGTCATCTTCAATTGATGTTGATGGGGATAAATGAGAGCAAGTCTTTTCTTTAAATTAGCCAGCCCAATACCTTCTCGTTCTTGAGGATTCGATTCGTAATTGTTGCTTATGCTAAAAGAAATACCCGAAGGGCTTGTTTGCAGGTTCACATCAATAAAGGCATCCGCTGCCAGGCTTTCTACACCGTGTTTGAAGGCATTTTCTAAGGGAACAATCAAGAGTAAAGGAGCAATTTCATGGGCATATCTTAGATCTTTTTGAAAGGAAATATCCACTTTCTTTTGGTAGCGAATTTTGTGTAATTCAATATAATCCTCTAAATAAGCGACCTCATCCTCTAGGGCTACATAATCAGCCTTTCCCTCATATATGGTATAGCGCATCATGTCAGACAGCTTTAAGATCATAGCCGGTGCCTGGTCTGATTTTTCTACCGCTAGCCCATATAAGTTATTTAGGGTATTAAAGAAAAAATGTGGATTGATTTGCGTTTTGAGGAGACTCAACTCTGCTTTCACTTTATCTGCCTGTAACACTTTCATGGATCGCCACTGCTCATAGCCCCACAAAACCCCAAAAACAGGAAGTGGAATCAACATGAAATTTAAAAAGGTCTTGTGGTGATCTTCCATATAATTGGGTAGCATTCTAAAAATAAGGAAGTAAGATATCACAGCTCCATATACTGACAGAATAGCGATTCTATATTTGCTGAAAAATTGAGGGATGATGAGGTAGGCTAAGCCCAACCAAAACAGAATCAATAGCGGAATAGAAACCGGATTTTCAGGTGTTCTAGTATATTCCTCAATTATGTTGACAATAGTTAGTAAGCCCAATAAGCCTAAAATCATATAGATAGGCCAACGGGTAATGAGAACGGAAATTCCCCACCAGATAAAGGTAATAGCAAGAATATTTACTGCGATAAAAGTTAGTCGGGAGAAGTACTTCGGGTTGATAAGGTGGAAGTCTTCAACCTGACTGAACATAATTGTCATTCCGATGGTAATCAATCCTCCTGTAAGGAAAGCTTTATAATTCTTGCGAAGAAACCCCATCGATTTTACCATATACTTCTTTTTACCTACAAAAATACGGCTCCTTCCCTTAGGGTAAAACTAAGTTGATAAACACCCCTTTTTTCGCGTCCAACCCATCCATTTTTCCCTTCAAACCTGTTGATCCCCTTTTGCATGTAGTGTGATTGTATTTCCAGGAAGGTGGTCACTATAAATAGGTTGATAGCAACAGGAAATAGATGTTTGAATCAATAATTCAAAAAGAATGAAAGAAGCACACACAATTATCTGCTGACGGCCTATCCTAAACGCATATAACACATATTCAATTAATATATTTTAAAAATTTTTCTCATGAAGATTTTCTTAAACATACTAAAGTGGACCGGCTTATCGATCGGATCAATATTGGCCCTAATTATATTGGCAGGCTTATCCTTCCGTTTGTTTGGACCGAGGCCCAACCCCCCTGGGGAACTGGTTGATGTAGGGGATTTTAACCTGCATATACATAGCACAGGGAAAAAAAGTAATATGCCCACCCTAATTCTAGAGACCGGACAAGGGATACCCTCGGAGCATTATCACTGGTTGAGTGAAGGACTTAAGGATAGCATGCGGGTAGTGCGGTATGACCGAGCAGGGATCGGGTACAGCGACTTAAGTCATACCCCACGTGATCCGTCCACGATTGCTCAGGAGCTGCATACCCTATTGGAAAAGGCAGGTGAGGAACCTCCTTATATACTAGCAGGGCACTCTTTTGGCGGTCTTTATATCCGTGTCTTCACGCAATTGTATCCAGATGAAGTGGTAGGTATGGCTTTTCTGGATTCTAGCCACCCCGACCAACAGGATAGGCTCAACCATCCAGAACCTCGTGATATTTCTTGGATATTAAATGCAGTTGCAGTTTTAGGAGACGTGGGGATTTTAGGACTATTGGATAGGTATAAAGGATCTATAATTTCTTCAGAAGACCTACCCGAGGAAGTGAATGAAAGATTTCTGGATTACACCCTGGATGGCAAATACATTCGGGGCTTAAGGGACGAGACAAAATGGGATCAAGCTACCTTTGATCAGGCTAGGGAAGCTAAAGAATTTGGCTCCTTACCCATTAGGGTATTTACTGCGAACAAAAAGTATAGCGGAAAGGAAGCTAACCCCAAATGGATAGAACTACAACGCGAGATCGCTGATCTGTCTACGAATAATAAACATATACTCATAGATGGGCATCACAACAGCATTTATACCACTAAAGAGAATGCAGATGTCATTTGTCAAGAGATCCTGCAATTAGCAAAGACAAAAGAAGGACTAACCTATCAGGCTGTAGCCAATACTCCATTAAAAAAATAATAGCATGAAACGCTTTTTAAAAATAGGTAAATGGATAGGCCTGTCTATTGGATCAATCTTGGTTCTCATCTGTATCGCAGGCTTAACTTTCAAACTGTTCATGACCAAAACCTATGAACCTAAAGGGAACCTCATTGATGTAGGAAGCTTTAAGCTTCACATAAATAGCTATGGAGAAAAGCGTAACAAGAAGCCCACGCTCGTAATTGAGGGAGGGTCGGGTGTACCCGAAGAATACTTCTATTGGCTGAGTGAAGGGCTAAAGGACCACATGCGCGTTGTGCGATATGACCGAGCCGGTATAGGATATAGTGATGAGTGTAGTACACCAAGAGACCCTGAAACCGTGGCGCACGAACTACACACCCTCCTGGAAAAAGCGGGAGAAGCTCCGCCGTACATTATGGCGGGGCACTCTATGGGAGGACCCTATATTCGTGTATTCACTCAGTTGTATCCTGATGAAGTAGATGCGCTGGTCTTTATGGATTGTACGCACCCTGAGCGTGTGGAGCGCTTGGACTTACCGACTCAGTCCTCCCGCACCCTTAAACTCATGGTTAAATCCTATTAT
>JBCCTX010000500.1:0-3613 GCA_039197765.1 Bacteroidota bacterium | reverse complement strand
ATGACTGGCAAGGTTCAAATTGATGGGGATATGGGAGTAGCGATGAAGTTACAGAGTTTGTTTGGGTAAATGTTGTAGGGTTATATAGTCCATGGTCCACAGTTTGGGGTTAACAGATTGATCAAGATCAATCATAACTGTGGACTGTGGACCAATTAACTATAAGGCCCTTGCAGGACCTCTACTGCGCAAACTCCCGCTTCACATCCAAGGCTGGATTCTGGTCAAAGAAGTTGAAAGGGCGTAGGGTAAAACTGTGATACATAGTCGGTAGTACCGGCCAATCTTCTGCAATGGTGAGGTGATGAAAACCTAGGGTATACCAAAGGACCAGGTCCTCGTTTTCAATGCCTTGTTTGTCTTCGATAAACTGAGGGATTCCATCACCTCCTTTACTGGCATTGGGATAGGTACCTGCTGGATAGAATTCTTCTGCATCATAGGAAGTTACCCAAAGCGGTTTGGCAGAAAAGGCCGCACGACGCTGGGGATAGTCTGCTGGATCTAATAAGGACATATGGGTCATTCCTGGCCTCAGGTGATAGCTTACGGGATTTCCAAGAGCATTGGTTTTATTAGGATTTACAATGCGCCAGTAAGCGTTATGGGGTATTTCGAAGCCTCCTTCCTGGGTGTGGATCTTGGGCGCTACATGCCATCCACTCAGGCGAGGTGTGCTTTCGCCCTCAAATTTGTTGGGAACGAGTTGGTCCGACATAAACGTATTTTCAGATCCATCAATGTCAACATCCACTCTGAAAGAAAGGAAGTGGTCGTGGTATACAGCCACAAGCCCCTTATCGACGAGTTCTCCATAGCGCGTATCTTCTTCAGCTGTTGCGTCAGCCATGTGCTGGGTTTTTACGCCTTTTACCGCATCGATTCCCGTCGCACCTACCTCCACGGTGATTTCTCCATTTTGGGTAAAAACAAAGTCTACCAAATAGTCATAGTTGCCAATCGTTGGAATCATGCGCACCACCAATTCGACAGAAGTTCGACTTTCGTGTGTGCCGTTGAAAAACTCTGCATGACGCCACAATGGCTTTCCCGTATTCCGCTCAAATATGGCTGCAATTCCCTCCATTTTCATAGGATTTCCCCGGTCATCGGAAAATATGCCATCGAGTAACATTGCATAGTCTGGGCAATCCCTCCCCAAATCAAGCGGGGTTCCCATAATTCCAAATCCGTATTCCCCTATGTCCATGTAGGAGCGATAGTACCACCCTACACTTGGATCTTGGTAGGGAACAAACATCTCATTGACAGACATCTGGTAGACCACGGAACGATTATCAAAACTTACTAAGGAAATGACAGGACCTACTCGGTGATCTATGCGAAAATGAAACTTCCAATTGTCCCATTCATACATACTTCCGTCTTGGATCACATTTCCCTCCTTTGCGGTTAGCTTCACCTCTTCGAGGGCCTTTCGGTCTCCACCTGCAGACCCCTCATCATAAGCATGGTTCTCCTCACTCACAGGAACAACCCCAGTATCAATCACTTCAAGTACCTTCTTATTATCCAAATCAATAATGGCATAAACCCCTTCGATAGGCCTCCCGTGCTGGTGATTGACTATGCCCTCCAGGTCCATGAAAGACGTCTTAAAAAGACGCAAGCCTTCTTCCTCTGGAATATTAAAATACCCCGGAGACAAGGGTTGGGTATCTATTTTGTCAAAACTGGTATAGCCTCTTTTGCGCATAGCAGCTTGAAAGTCTGGGTGTGCCTTCACTACCTCAGAGGCAAAGGCATATTCCTCAAAGAAATACGCCGGTTGTACCCCTTCCTTTTCCTTCCAGCTTAAGACAGTCTCCTGAGAAAGGTCTACAACTCCTTCAAAAACTTTTAACCCTTGTTTGACAATGGTAAATGCCTTTCGGTTGATGGGATCGCCTTCTTTCCACGCCAGCATATCCGCTTTTGGTGCTTCTTTGAGATGGATAATCGAGAATAAAGCGTTGGAATCCGCTTTTCCGACCACCTCCAAAATTTGCTTAGCTTCAGCTATTTCTTCCTCCGTAAGGGCATCCATCGGATGGGTAGGTCCATTGGCTTCAGGAATCATGGTCAAGCTGGCTTGAAGAACTTTTAACTTCTTATCCGGAAGCGGTTGGGTGCATTGAAAGAGGAGTCCAAGAGATAGGATGGAAATTATGGTAAATACCTTCATGGGTATGGGTTTAGGTGGAGTTATATTTTCTCTAATATACAGAGAATATGGTTTTGGGGGGTATTGGATCGTTACGAGAATCAACCAGCAAATTACTTAGGGTTAAACGCTACCTTTCCAAGATAGCACTTTTTCGGGGCCCATAGACAGAAGCAAGTGAGATTTGCAAGTATACTCCAGCCATGGACCATCGACTATTCAACCATCTACCTACTCTCCCAAACTAAACGCCACCAGCATTCCCCCTTTTACAGGCTTCATTTTGGAGTTCCCTGCTGATATGACCACGTATTGTTTGCCATTCGCCAGGTAGGTGCTCGGGGTAGAATGCCCATCAAAGGGTAGATCGCCTTGCCAGAGCATTTCCCCAGTTGATTTATCAAATACACGGAACTTCGCATCTGAGGTAGCCGCAATGAAGATAAGCCCTCCGGCAGTCACTACAGGCCCACCATAATTTTCAGTTCCTGTTATGGGAATTCCGCGCTGGCTTAACTCTTCAAATTCTCCTAAGGGGACCTTCCACTTAATAGTACCTGTGTTTAGGTCCACTGCATTTAGGGTTCCCCATGGAGGCTTAATGGAAGGATAGCCCTCTTCATCTAAAAAGCGTTGAAACCCTCGGAAAACATAGGGCGGTGTATAGGTATCATCTTTTTCAGATGTTGTCTTTACTTCTTCCTTGTTAAATAAGAAATCTATAATGGCTTGTCGATTCCGTTCAGGCATATGGTCAAAGGCGGGCATACGCCCTCCCCCATTGAGCATGAGTTGACTTACATATTCGGGTTTTACTCGATCTGCTAGGGTATTCAATGCTGGGAAGCCTCCAGCCGGGTTTCCCAAACGATCAATCCCATGGCAGGAGGCGCATTGCGCTCTATACAAGCGTTCCCCAACAGGGAAAGGGCTACCATCCGGTTTAGTGGTGGGAATAAGTTGGTAAAACCAGGGCATCTCGTTTATATTCACATAGAGAATCCCATTAGGATCAGAGGCAGCGCCTCCCCACTCCATTCCCCCATCGTATCCGGGAAACATGATGTGTTGCTCCAGGCTAGGAGGTGGATATGGACCAAAACTTCCCGATGTACTATAAACGTCTTTAGACAAGAGGCTTGCCTTAGGCGAAATAGTTGAATAATCCTCCTCCGTATAGCGCTGCCGCATGAGCGGTGGAGGTTGAGTAGGAAAAGGCTGGGTAGGCCAAGCCTTCACCCCTTCGATTTGAGAAGTTTCAATGGGTCGTTCATCAAAGGGCCAAAGGGGCTCTCCGTTAAATCTATCAAATACAAATAACAGTCCCATCTTTGTCCCCTGGGCAACAATATCCACCCTTTTCCCTTCATGCTGGACGGTCAATAGGTTAGGAGGAGTGGGCATATCCAGGTCCCATAGATCGTGGTGTACCAATTGTTGATGCCAGAT
>JBCCTX010000499.1:0-3620 GCA_039197765.1 Bacteroidota bacterium | reverse complement strand
GTGTTACATATGCACTATCTGGTACGAACAACCCTATATACCCTCCATTTTAGTCCCAAAACCTGGTTACATCCCTTCTACCTTTTGGGAACTTTCTGCTAACAAGCTCCCCTATCCTTACCCTAGTTTTGTGTCATCCAATTTTTAACCATTAACCTTAATGTACGATGAAAACAACACAAAAACTTCAAAATTTGCTCATCATGTTAGGCGCCCTATTTCTTACCCAACTTACCTATGCACAACCTGGGGAATTATTAGAAGGATCGCATCAATGGTATACCTTTCCTAATGGTCTATATGTGACCTCAAGTAAAATTGGGATAGGTACTGACAATCCCTACAGAAAACTGGAAGTTTCCAAAGTAGATGACCTGTATATCCGAATCCAGTCTGTCGGGGGAAATAGTTTTTCAGAACATGAATCAGGAATCGAACTGAGGAGAAAGCTTGGAAATGGTACCTCAAGGACTTGGACCATTTACAATAAGGATCGCTTGTATTTCAAGGCAGGATCAGTCCAGCGATTTTCAATGGGGAGTGAATCTGCAAGTTTTGGCACCATTCCTCACCCTGTTACAGTATCAATCGCTGCCAAAAATATCAGTAACCTTGGCTATGGTAATTTCCTCTATGGAGGGTTAGAATTGGTTGGCTCCGGCAGTTCTCGCATCAGTTTTGACGCCAACCAGATGGAAAGTACCCAAAAGTATTATATGAATAATATCTCTGATCAAGATATTATCATGGTTCAAGGGGGAGGAAATATTGGGATAGGTACGACCAATTCTGAAGCTCGGCTGAACATTGATGGGGAGGGATACCAACTCAAGTTACACAATCCTGGTAACCAAGGTGCCGCCTGGAGAATTGGCTCCTCACACAGCGGCTGGGCCTCTGGGGCAGGAAAATTGGTCTTCACCCACACGGCAGCATCTAGCGATGCAACCCTAGCAATGACTTCTGCTGGCAAGGTGGGTATCGGCCTCACTACGCCTTCCAGAACGCTTCATGTAAATGGGACAACCAAGACGAATATCCTGGAAATTGCCGGAGGAGCAGATATCGCAGAGCCCTTTAATGTAGCTGATGCGGAAGAACTGTCGCACTTGCCAGGCACAGTCGTCAGCATTGATCCTCAGCATCCAGGAGCATTAAAAGTTTCAGAAAGTGCATATGAGAAATCCGTAGCGGGAATTATTTCTGGAGCAGGAAACATTCAACCGGGAATGGTAATGGGCCAGGATGGTAGCATCGCTGATGGAGCGCATCCTGTGGCCTTATCGGGTCGGGTATTTTGCAAGGTAGATGCCTCCTATGGAGCCATTCAGCCTGGAGACTTACTCACGTCCTCCAATACTCCTGGACACGCGATGAAAGTGCAAAACCATAAGGCCGCACAGGGTGCTATCATTGGCAAGGCCATGACTACCCTTTCAGATGGCAAAGGCCTTGTTCTGGTCCTGGTAAGCTTGCAGTAAACCTTAACCTCAAACGTATTCAATCATGAAATATCTCATCATCAGCATGTTGATCCTTGGAGCCCTAGGCATTGTGCCTAGGAGTCTCCTGGCCCAAGAAACAGAAGAAGCAGAAACCACTTACGTGAATAAGAATAGCTATTGGAAAATCGGGGATGGAAGCCTAACTCGTCCCGGACTCACGGTCCTAGCGGGAATGGAACTCACTCCTCAAGGGGGAGTTATTTCCATAGCCGCGGGCTCTTACTGGGAATCCTTGGAAATATCTAGGCCCCTTACCCTCGTTGCTACTGAAGGCTTGGTTAGAATTCTTGGCTCCGATAAGAATGAAACAGCAGAGGGATCCTCCCCTAAAGGTTCATTTGAGCAAGGAAACTCCTTTAAATTTGAACAATTTTCAGATCATACCTTAACTGTTTCTCCCAATCCTATAGGCTCCGAAGCAGAGATACGCTTTTATCTGAGGGATCAAGGGGAAGTCCAGCTACAGGTTTTTTCCCCTGAAGGAAAACAAGTGGCTTTACTTTTCCGAGGGAAACGTGAAAAGGGTATCCATACCCTGACCTGGGACGGAAGAGACAGTCGAGGAAATTCCCTAAGTCCAGGTGTTTACATCCTAAAGTTGTCTGCGGGATCCAAAGTTGAGACATTTTCTCTCTTAAAGCCCTAGTTACCTGGAGTGGTGTGTGTACTCAAGGGGATGCTGGAGCAAAGGAAGACACAAATTCCAAAAGCGCCAGCCCCTTGGGGTTTTACGGTTAAAATTTGTAACCTACTCCCTCAGCCCAAACTCACCAGCTGTACGAGTTCCTCATTTGACAAATCTCCTACCCATTTTTCCCCTACAGATACTGTCAAGTCAGCCAGTTCTTTCTTTTGCCTAAGCATTTGATTGATTTTTTCCTCGAAGGTTCCTTGGGTAATAAACCTATGGACCTGTACATTTCTTTCTTGACCGATGCGATAGGCACGGTCTGTGGCCTGTGCCTCCACTGCAGGGTTCCACCATAGATCGTAATGTATCACATGATTCGCTGCCGTTAAATTCAAGCCGGTTCCTCCAGCCTTCAGGGAAAGCAACATAAAGGGTAAAGCAGGCGACTGTTGAAATTCTTCTACCATTTGGTCCCGATTTTTCCGAGAAACCCCACCATGTAAAAAGGGAACTTGTAAGCTGAATTTTCCTAGGAGGATTTTCCCAATAATATCCCCCATTTGGCGGTATTGAGTAAAAATAAGTGCCTTTTCCTCTGCATCGAGAATCTCTTCCACCAAAGCAATAAGTCGTAAGCTTTTCCCCGATAGTACGGGGTCGGACTTACCCTTTTTCAAAAATTGCTTGGGATGGTTACATACTTGTTTCAAGGCGGTTATGAGTTTTAAAACCAGGCCCTGCCGGTTGATCCCCTCTGCGTGCTCTACGGGTTCAAGGCTGGAGTCCAGTACATTTTGATAGAGTGCTGCCTGTTCAGAACTCAATTCACAAAATTGATCCTGTTCAATTTTCTCAGGTAGATCTTTTATAATAGACTTATCAGATTTAAGTCTTCTGAGAATAAAGGGTTCCGTAATCTTTTTAAAGATTTGCAGCTTTTCCTGGTCCCTATCTACTTCAATGGGTTTGGCGTAATTTTTCAAAAAGGGTCGGAGCTTTCCCAAATACCCCTGATTGGCAAAATCAAAAATACTCCAGTATTCACTCAAGCGATTTTCTACTGGTGTTCCGCTCATAGCAATCTTGATGGGAGCTTGAACCTTTTTTACAGCCTTGGTCTGTGCAGTTCCCGGATTTTTGATGTTCTGCGCTTCGTCAATCACTAGGACCAGCCAATCCAGTTTTTGGAGTTTTCTCCCCTCACTCCTAAGAACGCCATAGGTAGTTATCAGGACATCCGCTTGCTGGATAGGCTCTAGTGTTCTATTCGGTCCGTGGTAAATATGGGGGATCAAAGTAGGAGCAAATTTTTCAATCTCTTTCCCCCAATTGCTCAATAAGGTAGTAGGTACCACCACTAGGGCTTTCTTTTCCGCTAATTCTCCGTCTTCTTTTAATTTGAGTAGCGTAGCAATTACCTGGAGCGTCTTCCCCAAGCCCATATCATCTGCAATCAGGCTTCCAAACCCAATTCTACTATTTTT
>JBCCTX010000498.1:0-3623 GCA_039197765.1 Bacteroidota bacterium | reverse complement strand
CTACATGTATTTAAAATTCGGCAGTGAAAGGGTTAAACCAATATCATTCCTATCAATGGTTTCTACTGCATAGCAATTGATTATGAAAAGCTATTTACTTCTCATACTTCTCCTTGGGCAGATACTCTTAGGTTTCTCCCAAACGGTTCAGTTGGACTCTACCAGAAAAGAGTTATCCTTAGACCAAGTGGTTATTACCGCACAGTATGCCCCTACAGAGTTGAGAAACTCGCTATATGATGTGCGCGTTATAGGGGCTGAGTCAATTCGTAGGCAGGGCTTTGTTACCCTAAATGAACTCCTCTCACAGGAGTTGAACCTACAGGTAGATACCGATCCCATATTGGGTAATAGCGTGAGAATACAGGGAATTGGTGGAGAAAATGTACAGATAATGATCGATGGGGTACCTGTGATTGGCCGGCAAGGAGGAAATATTGATCTCTCCCAAATCCTCTTGACAAATATTGAAAGGGTAGAGATTATTCAAGGGGCTATGTCTACACAGTACGGTAGCAATGCTTCTGGAGGAGTGATCAACTTAATTAGCCAAAGAGGAAGTGCAAATCTGGTTGATGTGGAAGGGCAGGCTCAGTATGAGAGTGTCGGAGTGCTCAATAGTTCAGTAAGTCTTAAATCTCGTATAGGTAGGTTTTCAGCAAGAGTTGGAGGAGGACTAAATATCATTCAAACCCATCCAGATGATTCGTTGAGACTGTATGAGGAACGCGTTAACCTTAATGGCATTGAGTTTCAAACCAAAAAGTATCCATGGAATCCCAAGCGGCAGGTAAGCCTTGAAGGAATGTTGCGCTACGATATTAATGATTCTCTGCACATTCGCTACAACTACCGCTTGTTTGATGAAAAGGTAAATATGCTGGGGGAAAAGCGTAGGCCACAGTTTAAGCCCTACGCCTTCGATCAAGACTTCTTTACCGATCGCGAAGATAATAGCCTTCAACTGGAGGGATACCTCGGAAAAAGCTGGTACATTACTTCTTTGCTCGCTTATAACCAATACGACAGGAGGGATGCAATGACCCGTTTGAATTTTGATGAAGGGAGTACCGAAGTGTTAGAAGGTGAGAGTGATACTACGCGTTTCAATACCCTGTTGCATCGTAGTGTGTTGAATTTTTCTCCCAGAAATCGCTGGCAGTTCCAAGTAGGCGTAGAGTTGAACCGTGAGGAAGGGTCAGGAGAACGAATCATTGATAGTACAAGCTTGCCCATCGATGAGGCTTCAATCAGCAATTATGCGGGGTGGACCAGTGTGCAACTGCAAGCTTCCTCAGAGCTTCAAATAATGGCTGCTGTCCGCTTGGGATACAACAGTAAATTTGATCACCCAGTCCTCCCTTCTATAAATGCGCTTTGGAAGCCGAGTCGCAACTGGGAATTTAGGCTTAATTATGCCAGGGGATTCCGGGCTCCTTCACTCAAGGAACTCCACCTATCCTTTATCGACGCCAATCACTTCATCATTGGGAATACGGACCTAAAGGCAGAGTCCTCCCACAATGCTTCTCTAACCTTAACCAATCGAAGCGCTTACCTGGGAAGCAGCGAATTCCAGACGCAATTCAAGGTATTTTACAACTTTATCTCAGATAGAATTGTCCTAGGTGCATTCGAGCCTGTTAGGTTTACCTACCTAAACATCGATCAATTCCAGACCCACGGGGTGAGTCTTCAGGAGCAGATCGTTTTATCTCGAGACTTGAGGTTGAATATAGGGGCTAGCTATACCAGGGTATACAACCGTTGGGAAGAGCGAGAGGATCTCCCTAAGTTCAATGGAATGTTCGAAATGCGCAATCAGCTTTTGTTGTCAATCCCAGGTCCAGATATTGCACTCCAGATAAACCACAGATACATCGGAAAGCAGGTGCAGTTTTATTTCGACGCCAACAACGAGGTAGCAGAAGGCTTTGTCGGTTCCTACGACCTCGTCAATGCCTCTTTGCAAAAAGAGTTTTGGAAGCAGCGAATTGGCTTGACACTCGGAGTGAAGAATCTTTTCAATACCCAAACAGTTGACTTGGTGGGAGGCTCTACCTCTGCCCATGGAAGCTTTGGAGACAGTCAGTTGCTCAACTGGGGACGATCCTTTTTTGTCCAAACTCGCTTGCTATTTTCTGCAAGGTAATTAAATTCTTTCCATCCCTTTTTTAAGGAGCTTCCTCGTTCCTTCCGGAAAAATTTTCCGCTTGGAGGGGTATACAATCTGCATTTTCACAAGCTTTTTCAAATTTTGTGAACCCCTACAAGCTTGGGTAAAAAATACGCTAAACACTTCCTTTTCAACTAATTAGAGCCGCTACTCTATTCAAGGCTGGAATAGGGTATATTTTTTATTTACTTTTATTTAGACCAGTTCTAAACAATACTATATCTCTACAGTTAAGACAAGTAATCAAAACAAAATCTTATCAAACAAAATGAACATGAAAATCAGAAATTGGTACTTTATCTTGTTTCTCACGGTTATTATAGTCAGCTGTGATGATGACGATGACGACGATCCTGATCCAATGTTAAACATACCTACGGAATATGTTTCAGCGTCATATAATGCCAATGTAACGGCTGAGAATACAGTCATCGGTGAATTGTCTACTATGACATCAGCTGCTAATGCTGCTGAGGCCGACGCACAAACTACTACTGTATCTGCGATCCCTCATCCATCTACACTTTCTTCGGTAACGCTACCTAGTTATCAGGCCTTGATTGAGGGTTGGTTAGTTGAGTTAGTAAATGCTGCAAATTCACCTACTTCCTTCCAAAATCCGGGTGCAGGTATGCCTGCCGATGGAGAAGAGGGAGGAAAGCTGGGATCTAGGCTACTGGATGAAAATGGTCTAGAGCTAGAGCAGATGGTTCAGAAGGGTTCTTTTGGATCTGCCTTGTATAACCATGCACTGACAGTAATCAATGGAGACTTAAGTAATAGTTCAGCAATTGATAAACTGATCGAAATCCACGGGGCAGATATCGCCTTTGATCCTTCAAACACGACAGCTGCAGCTACTTACTCTAGAAGAAGGTCTGACTTGCAAGCTGAGACGGGTTTTTTCTTTGACATCAAAACCAATCTAATTACAGCCAAAGCAGCTATTGATGCTGGAGGCTTTGAGACAGAGCGCGATCAGGCTTTGGCTGATTATCTGTCAAATTGGGAGCAATCAAATTTTGCTACGGTTATTTATTACTGTAATGCTGCAAAAACACAGATACAGGATGCTTCAGCTTTAGCGGATGGAGAGGAAAAAGATGCTGCCTTTGGCAATGCACTTCATGCCTATGCGGAAGGAGTTGCATTTGCCCATGGATTTAAGGGGCTTCCTCAGAAGCAAATTACTGACACACAAATCGATAGCATTTTAGATCTCCTGTTAGCACCTGAAGGACAAACACCCGAAAGCTACAGATTCATAAATGAAGTTACCTTATTGGCTAACTTTGATCAAGTTATCGATGACATTCAGGCAATCTATGGATTCTCTGATGCAGAGGTAACAGGGTTCTTTGTTAACAACAATCCTTAAGAACTTTTCCGATACATTCGTGTTGAAACCTTGCTATATAACCTAGCAAGGTTTCATTCATCTCAAAAT
>JBCCTX010000497.1:0-3627 GCA_039197765.1 Bacteroidota bacterium | reverse complement strand
TTATTGGTAACTCTTTTGAAAAACCTACAAAAGGAATTGGGGGTGAGGCAGGCAATATCCGCTACATCGTTTAAGGTAAGGTAACTATCGTAGTTATCAGAAATAAATTTGAGGACGGTATCTATTCGATGGGCATGTTCAAAGGTATACTGGCGCATATCCGTTGAAGACAGAACAGATCTATTTTGGGTTATAGCGAGCTGGTATAATATTTCTAGAAGCTTTGTTGCTTGTAAGGCAGCCGGTAGGTCCACAATCTGTAATAGGTCTTTCTTTAGTCGGTTACTCGTGGTTTTCCCAAAGGAAACACCAAACTTTGATAGCTCTAATAATTCACTGATTGTTCGAAACTCGGGAAGATCAAATGTGTCCTTACCAATGAATCCCTTGCGAAACTTCACAATAATGGTCTCTACTTTTTTAGGGTGTTGGATGTGATGAGAATACGAAGAATCATTCCGCCACAAATGTGGGAGATACGGTCCCACTAACACCAGGTCTCCAGCTGAAAATTGAGATACACTGTCTCCCACGAATCGCATCCCATTACTTTGTGAAATAAATAAGAGTTCGAACTCCTGGTGGTAGTGCCAGGACGAATCCAAACAGGGTATGTCCTTCTTAAATATATTCAGCCGATCGTTGACTAGGCTTTCAGGACTTTTGAGAATGAGTTTCATCGCTTTAAGTGTAGTAGTTGGTTATCATTAATATATGAATTTTTTAAGTTTCATTTATCAAGTGAAAGGGGATTAGCATATCTATACAATACCTCTTCATTTACTTCAAAACCCAACCCAGGTCTGTCACTGACCTGGATAACGCCATTTTCCATTCTCATATCTGAATGCGTGAGTTCATCTCTGAGTGCATTTTCGGTACGATCGTATTCTAGGTAGAAGTTGGGAGGCTTCAATCGGCCGGGAATAGGATCTAAGTTGCAAATGAAATGAAGCGCAGCGGAAATGGCTATACCTGTTCCCCAGGTATGGGGGACAATTTCCACTCCATAGACCGAAGCAAGCGTTGCAATGCGCTTCGCTTCCGTAAGGCCTCCTGTTGCACAAATATCCGGCTGGGCAATGTCAACTGAATGAGAACTCAAGAGGGTTTGAAAGCCGAAACGTAGGTATTCACACTCTCCTCCAGCAATAGGGATGGATGTTTTTGACCGCAACTCAGCATATTGGTGATAATACTCTGGAGAAAGGGGTTCTTCAAACCAAAAAATATCGAAAGGCTCAACTCCCTTCGACAAGCGAATCGCCTCTCGCAAATTGTACGCATGATTGGAATCAATCATCAACTTCACCTCCGGCCCAATTGCCTCCCTGACCTTCCTCACCTGAAAGATATCCTCCTCAATCCCCAAACCCACTTTCATTTTCATAGCTTTAAAGCCCTGGGCTACATAGGATCTAGCTTCTTCGGCTAACAGATCTCCCAACTGTTCCGATTGAGAGAAATACATTCCCGTAGCATAGGGAATAACAAAGTCTCGTTTTTTACCTCCCAGTAATCGATGAACCGGTTGATCTAAGATCTTACCTTTTGCATCCCACAGCGCTATATCCATAGCGCTAATGGCGGAAACCAATACCCCTCTTCTCGCAAAATCTAGGGTACGCCTGTACATGATTTCCCAGATCGCTTCTGTCTCAAGTGGATTTTTATCCAAAATAAAAGGAGTCAGTAATTTAATTCCTTCCTGAACCATACCTGCTGGGCCATAGCCTTCTCCCCATCCTACATGGCCAGAATCTGTGGTAATTTTCACAATACAGATCTTTCTCTCTGCATACTCCCATTGCGAAAAGTAAAAGCTCTTTTCGAGCTTGTCAGATAGAATAAAACTCTCAACAGCAGTTATCTTCATAGGGAATTGCATTGAGATAGGAAGCTCCTGAAGAGGAAAATGACCCATCGATTAGGTAAACCCTGAGATTCTTCCGTCTGGAAACGTATCAGCCCTAGATACAAACGAAATATTTTCATCATAATGCGTATTCATATAGATTACCCCGAGTTTACATTATTTTACCCTCTACTAAAACAAGATGAACAAAGCGTTTCCAAAATACCCCAAATTCTCTCTAGCTTTAACCCACCCAAATTTTGATTCATGAAAAAAGTAAAAGTTGGTATTGTTGGCTTAGGCAGATTGGGTAAAAAATATGCAGAAGACCTGGTATACAGGGTTCATCAAGCGGAGGTACTTGCAGCATGTAGTTTACAGGAAGAAGAACGGACCTATGCAAAGGAAAAACTAGGTATTCCTTATGTTTTTACCAAGTATGAGGACATGCTAGCATTGGAGGAAATAGACACCTTCTTCGTGGTAAGCCCAACTACCTTCCACGTGGCTCACATTATTCAAGCGCTGGAAGCAGGCAAACACGTATTCTCCGAAAAGCCATTGGGAATTGAGCTTTCCAGGTGTTTAGAAGTAGAGCGAGTAGCGAAAAAATATCCCAAACTCATATGCATGGTAGGCTTCGTTCGACGCTTTGACCCAAGTTATGTATATGCAAAGGAGAAAATAGAAAAGGGACTCATTGGAAAACCCTTTTTGGTAAAATCTCAAACAGTAGACTTAGACGAAACAGCTGGCTTCCAAATGGAATTTGTAAAAACCAGCGGAGGAATGTTTCACGACTATAATGTTCATGACATTGATTTGGCACGCTGGTATTTAGGCTCAGAGGTCAAACAAGTTTTTTCTACAGGTGGGGCCTTTAAATATCCTGAATTTGCAGAAGTAAACGACGCAGACAATGTGCTCTCCACCTGCGTATTTGAAGATGGTAGTATGGCCCAGCTTATAGCCTCTCGAACTGCTGCACATGGACATGATACCTATACAGAAATTGTGGGTACAGAAGGAATTCTCCGCATAGGAAGGCCCTCAGCAAGCACGAGGGTACAAATCATGGATCGGCATGGGGCAAGGTACGAATGCGTAAGTACCTTTTACGACCGCTTCAAAGATGCCTTTCTACTTATGACGCAAGAATTTATTTCTTATATTTTAGAGAATAAAGCTCCCAAATTGACCCTTAGGGACGCAACTCAGGCTACCCGAGTGGCTAGTGCTATGACGGAGTCATTATTTCTCGGAAAAGGCCTGGTCCAATTAGAAGCCATTGCGCCTGACTAACTTATTACGCTTTACTACACCACATAATGGAAACCTTACATACCTATATTAATGGGCAATGGGAAAAGAGCTCAGCTACAAATTGGATAGAAGTAGAGAATCCTGCAACCAAGGAAATCTTAGCGAAAGTACCAGAGGGACCTAGAGAAGATGTGGAAAAAGCCGTCTCAGCAGCGGCAGCCGCCTTTAAAACATGGAGAAATGTTCCAGCTCACCATAGGATTCAATACCTCTACAAACTCAAATCCTTGTTGGAAGGAAATCAGGAGGATCTCGCCAGGACGATCACCATAGAGTGCGGTAAAACCTTGGAAGAGTCACGTGGAGAACTTCGGAGAGCCATTGAAAATGTTGAAATGGCCTGCGGTATCCCTATGATGATGCAAGGGGCATTTTCTGAGGATATAGCACGAGGAGTGGATGAATACATGATCCGACAGCCCCTAGGCGTCTGTGCCTGCATCACCCCC
>JBCCTX010000496.1:0-3653 GCA_039197765.1 Bacteroidota bacterium | reverse complement strand
TTCTCTGTTGTTTCGAAACCTGTCCCATTTCGCATGGCGCCTTCAATTGGGAGAAAAGCACTAATGGAAGCATTTTGTACTTCAGGAAGGGCCTTCAATTCTGTTTTAAAGGTCTGCACCTTCTCCCCTAGGGTATTGGTCCCTTGGAGCATTAAAACTTGGTCTTTCTCAAAGCCTATTTTGGTGTTGAGGATATATCGTAATTGCTGGTTGACAATTCCAGTTCCGATAAGGAGTACGATAGAAGCTGTAAATTGAAAGAGGACTAAGTTGTTACGTAAAATGGGATTTTTACTCCCCTTACTGATAGCCCCTTTCATGACTTGAATAGGCTTAAAGGAAGATAAGTAAAGTGCGGGATAGAGTCCCGATAGAAGACCCACAAGGATAGAAGCCCCGATAACGGCTCCAATAAACCAAGGCTCTCCCCAAGGAATCGTAAGGGGTTTTCCAGATATTTGGTTGAAGGAAGGCAACAACACCCAGGCAATCAAGGCTCCGATTCCAAAAGAGATCAAGCTATATAAAAGAGATTCCACTAAAAACTGGTTAATAAGCTGTTTGCGGAAGGCACCTGTGGTCCTGCGAATCCCCACTTCTCTGGCGCGGTTGGCAGAGCGAGCAGTAGACAGATTAATGAAATTTATGGTCGCAAGCAGGAGAATTAAAATGGCTGCTGCTCCAAATATCCAAATGATTCGCATGTCTCCGTGGGTATAATTGTCAAATACCTCCCCGTCCATATACACCTCTTGGATGGGCTGCAAACTAATCACCATACTATCCGTTTCCTCCTTGGGATTGGGCACTCCCATTTCGCGATATGCAGGCAAATAATGTTCAGAAATGATCTTTCCCAGCTTTTCGTTCAACTGTTCTACATCTGTTCCCGAAGTCAACTTGACGTAATTTCTATGGTTGTTACAACACCAGGTATTGCGTTCTCCATCCCAAAATTCCACATCGGTCAATGAGTACAGAAAATGAAGGTTCAAATGCGAATTTGAAGGAAAATCTTCCATCACTCCCCCTATTTTTAAGGGTTTTTTCTCATCGTCATTGACGATTAAGGTTTTTCCGACAGGGTTTATTCCTGGGAAATACTTCTCTGCCTTGCTTTGGGAAATGACCACAGAATTGGGTTCACTCAAAGCCGTAGCCCGATCCCCATACACCATAGGAACTTCGAGAATATCCAAAAATTCTTGTTCCGCAAAGCTGACTTCTTCTTCATAGATATTTTCGGTTCCATCACCCTGTCGAATCAGGTTACGGGAACCTTTTAAAAACACAGGCATACTCAAGCGTCCGGCCTGCTCAATTTCTGGATATTCATTTCGAAGGACATCTATCAAGGGAGCGGGAAACTCAACCCCCGTACCCCCAGGATGTGTTATCCAGGTCATATTTAACCGATACAGATTGCCTTTATCCGGAAAATGCGTGTCATAGTTTAGTTCATACCGTAGAAATAAAGCCAGCAGTAAACAAGCAGCCACTCCTAAGGCAAAGCCTCCAATCTTAATTGCGGTATAAGCCCGCTCTTTGCGCATGAATCGCAAAGCCGTTTTTGCGTGATGGGTAAACATAATGGGATGTTTTATGGAATTAAATAATCGAATCGGTTTTATAAGGGACAGGCGCATGCACAGCAGAACCTGTTTGACAAAATACATGTCGGCCTTGAATTTAGATTGGGATTCCAGCCTATCCAGGTATAATTCTTCAAGGTCTCCTCGAATATCCCGATAGTATTCGGGGTTACAGTACCATTCAAAAAAGCGTTCAGCTTGTTTTTTCAACATGCTCATTAAGTATTATTCATTTCTTAGAGACTCTACGGGATTAGTCATCGCAGCTTTTAGGCTGTGGAATCCAGAAGTAAATAGGGTAATTATCAGAGTCAACAGGCCAGCTATGAGAAATACCCACCACTGAATAGAGATGTGATGGATGAATGTTTCCAACCATTTATCCATCACATACCATGCAATGGGTAGAGATATAATCAATGCCAACCCGATGAGTCTAAACAAATCTGATGATAACAGTAAAATAATCCGGCCTACTGAGGCACCAAGTATCCTTCTTATGCCTATTTCTTTTCTTTTGCGCTCTACTGTAAAGGCTATGAGAGCAAATATTCCCAGGCAGGAAACGAAGATGGTAAGACCAGAAAATAGCGTAAAAGCCTGAGCAAATCGTCTATCTGCTTCGTATTGCTTATTGAAATGATCATCTAGGAAAAAGTATTGAAACGGGGTTTGTGGGAAAAAATTGACCCACTTGGTCTCAAGTTTTTGAAGGGTTTCAGGCAGATTTTGAGTTTGTAACTTTATGGAAAAGTACTGGGGAATCATTTGTCCCCATGGTTTTACAAGTAGCAAAGGCTCAATCGCAGATTTAGGAGACTCCTGATAAAAGTCTTTTAGAACCCCCACAATCGTAAGTTGATTCCCATTCTTTAATTCTACTTTTTCTCCAATTGCTTTTTGAGGGGACGCAAATTCCAGCTTTCTTACTCCCGTCTCATTAAGTATACAGGATAACTCTTCAGTGCCCATATCTCCCATTAGATGCCTACCTGCAGCTAACTCCATTTCGTACATACGTGTATACTCTTCATCTGCAACCAACGCATGGAATGAGCGGGTAATTTCTTCTGGTCCTCCTACACGACGTACAGTCCCAATAGTCCATCCAAAACCTTGACCTGGTATAGAAGAAGAACCCACTATATTATTTACATAAGCAAATTCCTCTACATCCTGTGCAAAAGTTTGGTATTTGGTGAAACTGGTAGAATCTCGTACAATCGGCCCTTCTACAATAAGTACCTGATCTAAATTGATACCTAGCTTTGTTTTTTGAAGGTATTGAAGTTGAAAATAGATCAAGAGGGTACAGGCGATTAAACTGGCTGAGGCAATATATTGAACCAAAAGCAAACTTTTTCTGAGCCAATTTCCCCCTCTGTACGAAAATTGACCGACGTTGCTCTTCAATGCCTGAATAGGCCTTATGGAAGATAATACGAAGGCAGGATACAAACCAGATAGCAGAGTACCTGTTATGAGAACCAGAAGAGAAATAAAATAAAATGTGGGATAGGAAAAGGGGGATAATGAGATGGGTTTTCCGACCAAAGCTTCAAAAGGGCCCTGTAATAACGGTATCAGTAAGAGGCTTATTCCAATGGCAATAGCATTGAACATCACGGCCTCTAAGAGAAATTGGGATACCAATTTCTTACGATTTCCCCCAATTACCTTTCTTATACCCACTTCTTTGGCCCTGTGTGTAGCCCTAGCTGTGGAGAGATTGATGAAATTGAACCACGCAATCACCAATATGATCATTCCAATGATTGAGAGTAGGCGAACGGCCAATCGATCTCCATTGGCCTCCGATTCAAACAGATAGTGTGAATCCAAGTGAATATCCTTCAGGGCTTGAAGACGAAAAACCAAGTTTTCACGCATTTCTGTGTCGAAAGCCTGTTCTATCGTTTCTGGAAACCTACTCTCTAATTCTTTCCAATCTACATGGGGCCTTAACAGTAAATAGGTATAAAAACCATCCCATGTAGCAGATGTCTCTGTACTCCCTCCTTCGTTGAAAACATCTGAGAAGGTGATATAGGACAGGAGTAA
>JBCCTX010000495.1:0-3721 GCA_039197765.1 Bacteroidota bacterium | reverse complement strand
CAGAAGGACACGGAATTTTAGGGACTTAGCATAGGCTAAGAAACGCTGAAAACTGTGGACCATGGTATCTCCAACTAGCGCTTTTTTACCACGGACTACCGACTACTAACTATCTAACCAATTTTAACCCAGAACTTACAACCTAAGCTGTGGACCATCGACTATTTAACTATTCAACCTTCCAGCCAGGAACTCTTTCTGGCGCTTTTTTTACCACGGACTACGGACCACCGACTAATTAGCTATCCGACCACCTGTGGACTATTCAACTATTCTTCTAGGGACTGCTCAAATAGCACAACAGCTAACTTGACGAAGGAGGGTAGGCCTCGACTTATAGTTGCTTCTACTACCTTTCCACTGCTAAAGCGTCCCCAACGAGCTACGTCGTCATAGGTCCAGCCTTTGGCTTTCATCATGGCGCGAAAACGCTTGGCCCAGTCCTTTCGGATTCTCTCATCCATGATGGATTGGAAATACTGCCAGTGTTCTTCTTTCATACTTCTATCTTTGTAGCACATCAATCCGACAAACTCCAGACGCACTTCTAGCTCACTGAATTCGGGGTGTTGGGATTTGATCCATTGATGGGTTCGAGAAATGCCAAAATTGCAAATGCTAAACGCCATTTCGCAACGTTTTTCTTTGGAGAGATTGTTAATAATAGCTACCTGCTTTATCGCAGCTTCTTTTGATACATTAATTCTCTTGCCCCAGTAACCCATGTGTATCTAGCTTCAATTTGTTAATCCAAAAACTTAAATATTTCGTATCTATTTCTGTGTCTAACAATAAAAAACGGATATCATCTTCCTGCTTTTCACTAGGACTGATGTTATACCATAGCAATTTGGAAATAATTAAATCCTCTTTAGAGGAAACATAACATTGAATACCCAATTAGGAAACAAGAATTCGTCTACTAAATGCTGTTTCCCCATATGCTGAATCCTTAAATGGCATAAAATCATAGCGGATTCCTGTTTCAAAATCGGTCTGCAAAACCTCCTACAATCATGTAAGGAATAGACCCTACTTCAAGGGCATCGACAACTTTTTCAATGCATTTGAAAAAATATTATCCATACTAAAAATTAACAACTGTTAATTTTAATACAAAAGCAGAATCCCAACTTTGATATTTTTTATTCTAACGAAGCATAAATCATTGTATACAACCGATCCCAGAATTCCTGATGGGTGAAAGGCAGGATTTGGGTCATGCCCACGAAGGTCAATTCCTCTGCAGGGTCGATGAAGTATTTGGTATTGAAATAACCGCCCCATTCAAAGGTGCCAGGAGATTTGGCATTTATACCCTTTCCCTCCTCAGTATACAAGGCAAATCCAAGCCCATAGGTGTGTCCCGGACGCCATGAGAATCCCTTCCCTTCTCGATTGAGTAGAATTAATTGATCAGAAGTCATGACCTCCATAGCCTTACGTCCCAAGATTCTATTTCCGTTGTAAATCCCGCCATTGACCATGGCCTGAGTGAACTTGGCGTAGTCCATCGCGGTACCAGAAAGTCCCCCTCCACCTGCATAATGGTTATGGTCTTCGGGAAGCATCGGATACTTACTGGGCCCATCTGCTTCCACTGCACTTGCCAATACGATGCCCTTTTCGGGTACCTCCGTGTAAACGGGTACAAGGCGTTCATGCTTGGCAGGTGGTAAATAAAAATGGGTATCATCCATCCCTAGCGGAGTGAAAATATTCTTTTCAAAATATTCCTTGAGGGACATGCCCGAAACGACCTCAATGATTCTGCCCAGCACATCCATATTCAGCCCATAGGTGTATTTAGATCCAGGCTGAAAGGCAAGGGGTGTCTTTGCAAGTTTATCAATAAACTCCTCCGTAGTCCATTCTGGGTGAGAAAGCCCTACATCATTCATTCCAAACTGCCCATAGACAATACCTAAATTCTCGGGGTCAAAACTTCCGTAGACAATACCAGAAGTATGGGTAAGCAATTGGCGAATGGTTATAGGACGAATAGCTGGAACTGTAGTATAGGTAGAGTCCGACTTTTCCAATTTATCCAGAACGTTCGCCTCCTTAAAGCCCGGAATATAGAAGTGAATAGGATCATCGAGGCCTAGCTTACCCTGTTCCCAGAGTTGCATGATAGAAACGGTTGTTATCCCCTTGGTCATAGATGCCAAGCGGAAAATATCATTCTCCTGGTAGGCTTTTCCCGGCTCTCTCTCCCCAAAGGATTTGTTGTAGACAACTTTTCCCTTGCGCATTACCATGAATACGCCACCAGGTAACCAGCCGCGATCCACATAGGATTGGATAAAGCCATCTATACTTGCCAATCGCCCTTCAGATATTCCAACAGAAGAAGGTGAGGCGGGAACTAAACCTGAAGCCGGAGCCTGCGAGAAGGCTGTAAGGCCTAGAAAAAGGACAAATAGAAGAAAGCCATAGGTTTTGCGAGTCATAAGTATGGTTTTTATGTGTTTGTATGAGAGAGTAATTTGGCTAGTCTACTCAAAAGAAGTATATCAACTAAAATTACGTAAATTATTGTTCCCCCTATTCAACCGAAATGTCTTTCATGAACTACACGTACCATTTTGAGGAATCTATTAAGCGTAGAGACGCGTTTTGGGAGGGAATTGGCGCGGTGCATCCTGATGTACTCTCTCATGCTGTAAACCCTGCCTTTATGGGAGGTCCGAAGTGGCCATCTTTACGCCAAGCCTTCAAAAAAATTGACACAAATGAAATTACAATTATTGCGAGCGATGGGTTATCGGATCCCTATAGTACATTCGACAGCAATCCAGAAGTGAAAGGGTTCAATGGACTTGGTTGTGAGTTTTACCTAGAGTGCGATGAAAAACTTACAGATATAGGAGCTTTATCCCCTACTTGGCAATTCAATGTGCTGTACCAGGCGGCTCAATTCGCGGCCGGCAATCCCAATGTGCTAGGAATGATCCAACAGCATACCTGGGTGTCTTTAGAACTATACGACTGCAAGGTGCCACCTGAATTTGTTAGTCCAGAAGAAAGGTCTGGAATTTTAATTGGTCTGGAATCTGCTATTGTCCCAAAGGAGGTAGAACTGAGTCTGGAAAAAATTCGGTTGGTAAATGTAAAACTACTCACCCTTTCGGAGTTGTCCTACCTCCAACAAAATGGAAATAAGGGAAGACAGGAAGTCGCTCAGAAAATCCTCGCACAAGCCAAAGCCAGTCGATCATTTTTAAGTAGGGAGCCTGTGGTATGAGTTATTTTTTTTCTACCTTTTGTCTGTGATCGCAAGAATCTGGCACGGAACTACAAGAAAGGAAGATTTTGAAGCCTATTCCAAGTTTTTGCAACATAACTCCTATTCCACCTTGCTTTACTAATTCCTATGAAAAGAAGAGACCTACTCAAACAATCTGCAGCTTTTGCATCCATTTCCTTTTTTCCTTCTAGTGTATGGTCCATGATCAAGAATGGACACATCCGCACTGCACATATAGGGGTTGGGGGAATGGGGGGAGCAGACTTGAAGTCTATCTCTTCTCACAGTCAGGTGAAAGTTGCCGCATTGTGTGATGTAGATGCAAAGAATTTGGCCAAGGCTCAAAAGGCTCACTCAGGTGCACAGGGTTTTTCTGATTACCGAAAGCTACTAGATCAGGTAGGCAAAGAATGTGACGCTGTCATCGTCTCAACTCCAGACCATACCCATGCCCCAGCCTCTCTGGCTGCT
>JBCCTX010000494.1:0-3741 GCA_039197765.1 Bacteroidota bacterium | reverse complement strand
CTCCCAACTTTGTCAGTTGATCAAGGTTCACATCAATATACTCTGCTGTACCGACCTTTTCAGGAATCCGCTGGATGTCACCACTGTGCCGACAGCCTGCTACTGTCAGTTTGGAATAAGAGCATCGCTCTGTTCTACTTTCATAGGCAACCATACAACTCAAGTCCATATCAAGGTGTTGGGCTTCCAAGCCCTCTCCCCATTGCATAAAAAGCCGAACGGTATCTCCCTCGATAGGTAGACGGGTACCCATCAGGATTTGAGGTAGATCCTGGACCATTTCACCCCGATCTCCAATGGCAATGGGAATTTGGAACAGGGATTCATCTATGTAAATGGACTTATTTTCATTTTCCTGTACACTCAAATACCCCTTGATAGCTTCTAGGCTTACTTCCTGAACGGCTACCTGCATCTCTTTTAAGGCTTCGTCTGAATACAACTGGACCAATTGATTGGCAGGAAGCTTCTTTTGTACGCCTCCTAAGGGCTTTGCTACGCGAGCAGCATTTTTATCAAAGTAAGATTCTGCATACATGTTCAAGGTATACACCAAACGAGGGGCTAGTAGAGGGAGAATTTCCCGAAAATGCTCCATGGTAGTGTCCCTGCCGAACCAGAGTATATTGGCGAATAAAGAGCGTGCAAACAGACCGGGTCGCTGCTTAAGCAGCTTGAAGGTATTCTCAGCATCTAGCTTTAACCTGAAGTGGTTGACCCGGCCTTGCCATACTTCATATCGTTCATGGTAAAATGCATCCAATAAGGATTTCAATGGTTCGTAGCCAGGACGCTTGCTATATTCAGCCAGCCTTAAGGCCCGAATGACTCGTACCCACATACTGCGTTTGGGGTGCATGTTCTCACACTGGGCTTGAACATCCATAGGTAAGCCATTTATCCACTGGGCATACATGCGGCATTGCGTCCGGCTAAATTTTAATTTTAAATCGTCTGCGGTCTTTATTTTAGCCTCGGAGCTTTGGTCCCGCTGGGTATAGATATTTCGGGAGTTTTTAGCAACGCGTTTAATGATTACTTTGGGCTCTATTAACTGCAAAAAGCCCGTTTTTTTATACCATAGGTAGCGCAAGATATCATTGGGAGTTTTGAAAAATTTTCCCGCGGCATCCCATTCTTCTTTCTCTACCAGGGCATCAATAACCAACATGAGCGTTTCTTTCATCCTAATCTCTACCCCCTCTATCAATCCAAACTCCTTCAACAGGATTTTGGCGCTATCTGCCTGCGTAGCGTCTAAAGCCACAGGAGATTGTAGTAAGGACTGGAAGTAGGTTTTCAGGTCCTGTCTCCCCCACAATTTCAACACCTTGAGGGGATTTCTACTGGGCTTGAGTTCCAACTCTGCCACATTGAAAGGCGTGCCGCAAAAAGGGCAACCATTGTAGCGCTCAATGGGAAAGGTATTTTCGGGAATCAGGTGACCACACTGAAGACGAGTTCCGTTCTGGGAACCAAAGGCATTGGCAAACCAGGTTTTGATATGATCGAGTACAGATTCTCCCGTAGGGATATCCCACTGTCGGATCATAGGGGTCCAGTTTTTTTCTACACCAGTTACTTCCTTCAACAACTCCAGGATTTCCAATTTCCGCAGAGGATTGAGCCCATTTATCGCATGCAGCAATTCTTCTGAAAAGCCATAGCCGAGCTTTGCACAATTCGCTACCAGGGTAGCGGTCGTTTCATTAAGTAGGGTAAAGGGTTGGCTATTTCGCCATTCTTCAGGGACATACACAGCTTGTTGGCGCAAGGATACATTGCTTAATTCCGCTTTCATTGTACTGGGGTTATGGTTAAATAATCAGGCAATTTTGCTTCTGTCATTACCCTAAAATGGTGGCGAGTGCCGAAGTAAGAAGCAATTGGCCTAAATAAGTTTGGGTAATCCACGGTCTTTTAACCAAAGCTCCCTTGCGGGAGGCAGGAATCGAACCTAGGAGTAAGACCGTGTTGACCCATATAACTTCGGGAAATTATCCAACTGGCATTGCGAATGTTTAGTTCGAGAAGTAAGTTGAATTTGTCCCGGAAAGAAGGGCAGGTGGGATTCGAACCCACGACCTGGGCATCCAAAGTGCGAAGTAAGTCAGCATTGACCTCCAACACTTGCTTGGGATCTCCCAAGAGAGGGTTCCAGGTAATTTACAAGCTAACCTGCTCTACCACTGAGCTACTGCCCCTATAAGCGTAGGTAATGGTTCAAGTGGTTTTTAGATAAAATAGAAGTAACCTGAACTTGACCTACTATATCTCAACGAACGATTCGTGTCTCATATTGACACTTCAAAGGTGAATAGTACCTGCGCAATGTTTTTGCGTAATAGTTTTTTAGTCGGTAGTCCGTGGTCGGTAGCTTGAAGAACGATCTGAAATTATCACAATCCATGGACCACGGACCATTTACTACCTAACTATCTCCGCTGCCCCAATAGGAGTCGAACCTATAGTTCAAGATCCAAATTCTTGCGTGTTGCCAATTACACTACAGGGCAGTATATCTAGGAGAAGCTTGAAGAGATAGAAAAGCATAGGTTTAAACTCAAAGGCAGAGATAGTTTTAAAAATCAAAAAGCTACCTCTTTCCAGCTTCTAGCCTCTTACATCTCGCTTCTCTGGTCCAAGACATGCCTTGAACCCTTGCAGTGCTGACGGGATTCGAACCCGCAACCTCCCGAGAGACAGTCGGGTGCACTCAACCATTGTGCTACAGCACTATTCTTTCGTCAACCGTTTGCAGATCGTTACTATGTAATCTGCTCACTTCTCTCCTCTGAATTCTGTGTTCTGACCTCTGGTGGAAGGGATAGGATTCGAACCTACATGCTTACAAAGAAGACCTGATTTACAGTCAGGCGAGCCAACCTATTGCTCAACCCTTCCCTAGCAGGCGGAAGGAGTGGGAGTCGAACCCACACGAGTCATTATCTCCGAACAGTTTTCAAAACTGTGGCCACCGCCCATTGGCTTGTCCTTCCTAAAAAGAGTAAAAAAAAAGCATCTCCTTCTGGAGATGCTCGTCAAAATACGCTACTACGGTAGCTTACTCATTCGATAAAGGCATACTCCTTATCTCTATAAAGATGATCCGATTGATAGCAGGACTGCTGGGGGGAGTCGAGCTTTACAAAACTTCTTATATGTAAATCGAATTCTCTCATTTCATTTAATATTCAGATTGAGACAAAGGTGAAAAGGAAAAATGGGAAAAGCAAGGAATATTTAAATTTAATTTATTGATAATCAGTGATTTATGCCAAAAATCTAACATGGAGATCCCCTCCAGAAATTCTGGATTTTGGCTCGATTATCAACTGTCTGTCTCCCAATTGTTTTCGTTTTTCTGTGTCGCTATTTTACCTATTCTATTGCATGTGATAGCCTTGAAAAAAAAGCAAAAAAAAAGCGTTCAAAAATTTGAACGCCTGTGTTGTTAAGTATTAAATCTTAAAATTCCTGTTAGGAAAATCTATCTCGTAACACATAGCGCCCATCGCTCTCATCAGGTTGTGAGAGATATAGATTTGAATAATCTATAAAGGAGACTCTATGTGTGGTTTTACAATTCATTCGTGTTATTCTCTACGGGATATGGAAGCCTTGGTTGCCCAAAAGGGGAAAAAGAGGGAAAAATGATACAAAGCATCCTTACAACAGGTAGATTTTGTTATGGGGTAAAATGATTAATAATTCGAAATATAATGTATAATAATATTTTAT
>JBCCTX010000493.1:0-3745 GCA_039197765.1 Bacteroidota bacterium | reverse complement strand
TGGCTTAAGTATGGCTGTTACAGCAATGGTCGCCAGAAGAATTGGAGAAAAGAATCCAACAGGGGCTGCAGAGGTTGCTGGGCAGTCTATCTATCTGGCACTGGGTCTTTCTCTTTTGGTAGCTGTACCGGGGTATATTTTCGCCGAGGATATTTTAAGACTTATGGGGGGAGATCAGCAGATGATTGACTCGGGATTAGGGTATACCCAAATTATGCTTGGAGGAAATGCCACTGCTATGATGTTATTTCTTCTCAATGCAGTTTTCCGCGGTGCAGGAAATGCAACCTTAGCCATGTATTCCCTTTGGCTGGCAAATGCGATCAATATCGTGCTGGACCCCTGTTTAATTTTAGGGCTGGGCCCATTTCCAGAACTGGGCGTTGCTGGAGCAGCTGTAGCGACAAATATAGGCAGAGGTACAGGAGTCATATTCCAGTTGATCATCCTATTGGGTGGGAGGTCGCTTATCCCCATGGCACGGGATAGCTTTCGCTTCCATTTCGATGTGATGAAAAAACTGTTCTTAGTCTCCTTGGGAGGTATGGGTCAGTATTTGGTGAATTCTGCCAGTTGGATTTTCCTGGTTCGGATTATCGCCCAATTTGGCAGTGCGGCTGTGGCAGGTTATACTATTGCTATACGGGTTATCATATTTACCATCCTTCCTTCATGGGGAATTGCTAGTGCTTCCGCGACCTTGGTTGGTCAAAACCTGGGAGCAGGAAAACCCGATCGAGCAGAAAAATCCGTCTGGCTAGCTGCCTTCTACAACATGGTTTTCCTCGTTGGGGTAGGACTCGTTTTTGCAGTAGGGGCAGAATTTTTTATTCGGATCTTCAATGAAGAACCAGAGGTTGTGAAAATTGGTAAGCAAAGTCTACAGGTGCTATGTGCAAGCTATGTCTTCTTCGCCTATGGTATGGTCGTGATACAGTCCTTTAATGGAGCAGGAGATACCCGTACGCCTCTGCTGATCAGCCTTATGTGCCTTTGGGTTATTCAAATACCTATGGCTTATACCCTAGCAGTTTTTTGGAATTGGGGACCTTTGGGGGTATTTATAAGCATTGCTCTTTGTGAGGCCATTATGACAGGAGTAGCTATCTACTTGTTCCGTCTAGGTAGGTGGAAGACCATAAAAGTTTGATAGCCTAAATCTAGGATGCTACGAAATTTCGTAAACCTTAGAAATAGTTCGGAGTTTTGGGTTTAATTCCACAGTTGTGACAATTCTGTTATATTAGTATTGACATTCTTTTCCCTACTATGATTTCAATAGAATCCCTGGACCGAATCGCCCTAAAGGTAAAAGACATTGAAGCTTCCGCGAATTGGTATGAGCGCATATTAGGCCTGCAGCGTGTGGGCCCATCTTCCTGGAATCCCTACTCAGTTTATCTCCAAGCAGGAGATATAGGAATTGCTCTCCTCCCAGCTGCTACCCCTAAGCCCAGTAGAATTATAAGCGGAGATTGGTTAATTTTGGATCATATTGCCTTCCGAATCCCTGGAAAAGACTTTGACCACGCCCAAGACCATCTCAAATTTCATGGCGTTCCTTTTGTTGTAGAAAAACGGGCTCCCTATTGCTCTATTCTCTTCAAAGATCCCGATGGCTACCGTTTAGAGCTTGTGAGTATTGATCAAACTTCAGCACTCATCTAAAGCCCTCAACATCTATCTAGCTGACTATCAATTATTTGTACCTATTTTTTCATTTTTTTACGACACATGTCGTAAAAAAACTTGCTATTACGACTAGTGTCGTATATATTTGACTTAAATTACGACCCGTGTCGTAATTACCTTCATCCGGGATGAAAGATATGTACCTATAACATCCACTATAAAATGAATACAATGAAATGGTTTTTGCTCAGTATGTTTCTGGCCTGTGGTAGCTTACTCACTGCCCAAACGCATGTTATTTCAGGAACTGCCCAGTCTGCGGATGCAGACATATTTGCAGGAGTAGAAGTAAGTCTTACCACATTGGAAGAGTTCAGAAACTTTGACCCTGAAGGGTTTATGTCCGAAATACAGGAATTCTGGACCTCAGATAGCGTAGCGGTTAAGCTCACCTTCAAACCCAAAGAGCCTATTCAACATCCAAATGGAACTACCTTCGAAACAGATGATATTTCTGTGATTGTTTCTGGCCCTTTCGAAACTATTGCTCCTCGTCTGGCAAAAGCCAGAGATGGAATTGTAAACATAATTGATAGAATAACCAAAGTATCTGAATGATGAAGTCCCAAGCATTTCACCCTTCTGAGGCAGAACTAGAAATTCTAGAGGTTCTATGGAGGATTGAACCGGCCTCTGTTCGAGAAATCCATGAGATTCTCTCACAAAGTAAGCAAGTAGGCTATACCACAACGTTAAAGCAGATTCAACGAATGCTGGATAAGGGTATGGTAAGTAGGACAGGCAGCGGCAAATCCCATCAGTACTCAGCCGTAGCCAAAAAGTCCGAAGTGCGCAGGACCCTTTTTCAAAAGTTTGTTGACAGTACCTTTGAAGGTTCAGCTATGGATTTGGTCATGCATGCCCTAGGTCAGAAAAAGGCTTCTCCTGAGGAACTGGAAAAGTTGATGCAGTTTTTGGAAAAACAAAAAAGCAAAGACCATGAATAACCTGATTCATCACCCTATCACGGAGGCCCTAGGCTGGACCTTGATTCATTCCCTTTGGCAAATCACGTTGATTGCCTTGATATATCGACTGATACTCTGGTTTCCAATTTTTCGTAAAGCTCAGTTCCGGTATGTTATTGGAATGGCTTTATTGACACTGGCTTTGGTCTTTCCCTTGATTACGTACTTTCGGGTATACGAGCCTCCTCTCGTGGTAACATTAGCACAAAATTCTGCAGAACTAGCTATTCCTTTAGAACCTCAAGGTCCTACTAGTGGAGAATTGCTTCTGCTAACGGACACTCAACCCAATTTAGGCGGACAGGAACTCAGCCTAACGGAAAGTTTGACTCGCTTTCTCGCCCAATTTGAGCCTTTTTTGTCCCCGTTGGTATTAGGTTGGGCTTTAGGGGTTTTGCTTATGAGTGTGCGTTGGATTGGCAGTTGGTTTTACCTAAGAGAAATGAGACGGGAAGGACTCCTGGCCGTTGAGGATTCATGGGAAACCCGCTTCCAGGAGTGGGCTCAACAAATGAGAATTAGACGTCCTGTCCAGCTCTTTTACTCCCAAAAAGTATCAGAACCCTTGACCTTAGGCCATCTTAGACCTCTAGTTCTCATACCGCTGGGGCTGCTTTCCCAACAGAGTCCTCAGCAAATTGAGGCTTTACTTCTCCATGAACTAGCACATATTCGGCGCTATGACTATGCCTGGAATATACTCCAATCCTGGATCGAAATCCTCTTCTTTTTTCACCCTGCCATCTGGTGGCTGAATCAGGAGATTCGCGAAAGTCGAGAACACTGCTGTGATGATGCAGCCATTGCTGTATCTCAAGATCCCCTAAGCTATGCTCAGGCACTTACACAACTACAATTACAACTTGTTAAACATCCCAAAACTCAACTTACTATGTCCGCATCTGGAAATACTCCCAATTTCACTCAGCGCATCTACCGCATACTGGGACAGCCTTCACAGAACCTGGCCTCCTCTCGGGGTAACCTATTTGCCATCCTAGCTTTCATTGCGACCTTTTTCCTTGCTTTTCAACAACAGCAATTCCAAGAGGAGGAAGCTATGTTGGACAACTTGTTGGAAAATG
>JBCCTX010000492.1:0-3748 GCA_039197765.1 Bacteroidota bacterium | reverse complement strand
AGTAAGGCCAATGCAGCTAGTCGGGGTTCGCGGGCCATCTTATCTCCTGCGATAGAAGGAAAATACGCCACGTGTCCGATTCGCTTCATACCAGATTTGTGGTAAAGGAAACCCTCTCCTCCCCATATATTCCCATCTTCGCCAAATCCCGTACCGTCCCAAATAAATCCCAAAATAGGGTCTTCGGAATCAAATAATCTGTGCTCTCCCAGTATGGCAGCAAAATGAGCCCTATGATGCTGTATACATGCTACTTCGATGTTATTTTCTTCCCCCCAATTCCTGGCCAGTCGAGTACTGACATAGCCAGGATGAAGGTCTGCAAGTAGGACCTTAGGCCGGAACTGTAAAAGACGTTTGAGCGCCCTTCGCGTATCTAGGAAATGTTGTTCTGTATCTGCATGGGATAGATCACCCAAATATTGGCTGAGGTACACCTTTTTTTCATGTATAAAGCCCATACAGGATTTAAGGTCCGCACCGGCAGCCCATATTTGATCCACAGATAGTTGAGGTAAGGTCTCAAGGTAATTAGGGGCCCATCCCCTTGATCTTCTCATTAAGATCGCTTGCTGAGAAGCTGGTGCGATCTTCACTACGCTGTCATCCTGTGGTACCACGATTTCCCGATTATGGGACAAGACTACGTCTGCGATTTGCAGAAGCTTCTCGATTTCTGCATCTCGATAGAGAATTGGAGCTTGATGTATATTGGCACTTGTCGCTACAATGGGCTTCCCAAATGGTTTTAATAACCATTCGAATAAAGGTGCATAGGGCCGCATAATCCCTACTTGTGAAAGCCCATCTGCTACTCCTGAGGCAATTCCCAGATCTTTGGGTTTCTCTACCAATAAAATGGGAGCTACAGAACTATTGAATAGTCTCTCCTCCGAGTTGGAAAGGTCAAATCTTGACACTTCTGGGACCATTAGCGCAAAAGGCTTTCCTGGACGATCCTTTCTGGCTCTTAGAGCCTGAATGGCCTGCTCATCTGATGCATCACAGGTCAAAAGATAGCCTCCAATGCCTTTAATAGCTACAATTTTTCCTTGTCTCCAAGCCTGGAGGATATAGTGCTGGATTTTTTCATTTTCTCCTTGAAATAGACCTGAACGATACCCTGTGTGAAGCGATAAGCTCACTCCGCAGGTAGCGCAGGAATTGGTCTGAGAAAAATGACGCCTATCTTCTGGATCGTGGTATTCTTCCAAGCACGCACTGCACATGGGAAATTCTTCCATACTGGTCTTGGGGCGATCATAAGGAAGGTCTTTCAAAATAGAATAACGCGGCCCACAAGACGTACAAGTAATGAAAGGATACCCAAATCTCCGATTGGAAGGGTCATGTAGTTCCTTGCTACATCCTTCACAGATCCCAAAATCGGGGGTCGGTAAAAGGCTGCGGGTACCACAGTGTTGGCTTTCGAGTATCTCAAAACTTTCAAAGAACTTCGGAGCAGATTCATGGATGCTGTGTCGCGTAATTATGGCGTTGGGAGGAGCCTGGGAAAGTATGCGTTGATAAAAGGTCTGGGCAAGGCTCTCAGGGGCAGAACACAAGATCTTGACACCTTCCGGACCATTACTCACCGTACCAAAAAGTTGTAACTGATGTGCCAAGGCATAAACCGTGGGCCGAAACCCTACTCCCTGTACAATGCCTTCTACACGAATCTCCCAGGTCTTCATGAGGTCAGTTCTACCACCTCTGATTGCTTTTTCTGAGAAACCTTCTCTCGCAACCAATTACACCACGTATCAAGGCCTTCCCCCGTAAGACTGCTCAAGGTGATATACTCCAACTCGTGATTGATGTCTTGCGCATCTCTTACTACTGCTTCTTCGTTGAAGGGGAGATATGGCAAAAGATCACTTTTGGAAACCAGCATGAGATCACTGGTAAGAAACATCTTAGGGTACTTCTTGGGTTTATCATCTCCTTCCGTAGTCGCAATGAGTGTAACACGGAAATCCTCTCCTAAATCAAAAGAAGCAGGACAAACTAGGTTTCCCACATTCTCTATAATCAAGACATCTGTCTGAGAAAGATCCAGCTGTTCCATTCCCTGCCATACCATTTGAGCTTCCAAGTGGCAGATGCCCCCTGTAACAATTTGTAAGGCGGATGCTCCTACCTCTCGGAGGCGCTCTGCATCCCGCTCTGTTTCTATGTCACCCACCAAGATCTGGATATTCATTTCTTCCCCTAAACGTTTCACGGTCTCCTGTAACAAGGTGGTTTTACCACTCCCAGGCGAAGAAACCATATTGATGAGAAGGATATTGTTAGCGGCCATTTCGTTGCGAATGTTATCTGCAACGAAATCATTGGCCTTTAGGAGTTGCAGAGTTGTGTTTTCACATTGAACGGCGCCGCGAGCGCTTCTGTTAGATTTTGGAATCATAAGTCCTTGGGTATTTATTTTAAGATAGAACCTGATTTTGAATTAAAAAAGGAATACAGTTTTTTAGAAAATTATTTCTAAAACAGGACCTCCTTAGGATTCTTGTAAAAATCTTTACCAGGAAAGGCCAGAGTGATAGCGGGAAAGGTAAATGTCCATTAGGCTTGGATTCATTAAAAAATCCATGCATATTTAAACACTGTTACAAAAAATAACTACTTAATAATGGATAAACCCCATATTGAGCGACGGAAGCGCGATATAGAGCGCATCAAAAAGCAGATTCTACAGGCTGCTCGAAAACTAGCGAGAAACAATGGATGGCAGGGGGTATCGATACGAAACATTTCCAAGGAGATCGAGTACACACCTCCTGTAATTTATGAACACTACAAGGATGGCAAAGAGGAAATCCTAGCTACCTTAGAGGTTCAGGGCTTCACCCAATTAGAAGAGGAACTGGGAAAGGCACGAACCATCGGTAAAACGCCTCAAGAACAATGGGTAAGTATGTCTGAAGCCTTTTGGAATTTTGCCTTTGCCAACCCCGATCTGTATCAGGTAATGTTCAACCTCCAAGGAATTCAATCTGCTCCAGCAGATACCAACGCCATACAAGTGAGCGGAAAAAGCGTGCTGGAAAGCCTGAAATACCTCCACACCTTTCCCGCAGACCGCGAACGGTTCTTTCTCACTTGGTGGGCCCTTTCGCATGGATTTGTTTCGATGAAAATGTCTGGGCAGGTTCCTTTGGATAGGGAGGCGTTAAAAACCCATTATTTGGAAGCTATGAAGGATGTATTGAAGGGGTTTGGGTGAATGTCAATATTAACCCAATCGCTACGTTTGTGCTTCATTTCTAAAACCCTAAACGGGTATGGCCATACGCATTGACTGATTAAAAAAAATAGAACCCTCACTCCTCTTTCTTACCCCCCAACAGCTCCTTCAGAGAGTCAAAATTCCTTTTGTAAAACACCCCAAGTCCCCTTTGTATCGTAAATTGCTGTGTGAGGTCTAGGCTCTCGCGGTTAAAAACCTCTAAGACCAATTCCCCTTGTCGATTGGCGGCATTATCTGGCCGAATCAGGCGAATGATGATTTTAATATTTCCCACTTCAATCCCACTATTTCCTGGCCCGATCAGGATACCATCCCGCTCGATCCGCACTCGGTCGTCAAATAAGCGAGCAGATATGAGCAGGTTGACATCCTGAAAATTTGAAGTTCCAACATTCACATTTACCTTTTCATTCAATGCCTGAGAAAGCCAATAATTCAATTGATTGGACAGCAATTCAGAAATACTGGTGCTTACCCCCGTATTGGCGACGTTCT
>JBCCTX010000491.1:0-3835 GCA_039197765.1 Bacteroidota bacterium | reverse complement strand
TTAATATAATCTGTGGGTGAAACCCCCATTTCATCTTTAAATACACGATAGAAATGGGATTGACTCATACAAGCTTTTTCACTGAGGTCTACCACGGTCAGAGACTGACCGAGATTTTCATTGATATATTGCACCACATAGGCCAGGCGATGACTACTACCAAGGGCTAGACTGTTCTCCTGGTAGGCTTTGAGGGAATTTGCCTGAAAAATTCGGATAATTAGTTCCTGAATCATATTATCGACAAAGATGTCTTTCATGCTATGATTTTCAGCGAAAAGGAATAGGAGTCGTTGCAAAATTTGATAGATACTACCATCATTGGTGAAATGAAAATTGTAGTCCATCATATCCCACTCTCTCCCATCTGCCTTGGGCATCTGCTCATTCATCATCTGAATGGTTTCCTTCAACTGATCCTCAGAAATGGTCATAGCTAAACAGCGAGTAGGGTTTTTAATTGTGGCTTCGGGAAAGTCAATGGCCATAATTTCATTGCTGGGAAGAATTAAGGACTCCCCTGGGAAAAAGGGAAAACTGTGTTGATCTCCCAAATGCATGACTTTCTTACCCTGAATCATGCTAGCCAATACAGGGTATTCGAACTGGAGAAGAACCTTTTCAGCCTTTTGGTGGGTTTCATATACATGAACCTCCGCTTGATTAAAGGTGTGGGAGGTCTTGTTTTCTACAAGTGTATCAAGGGTCCTTCCTTTGAAAAAGGAATCAGGTAGCAGCATAACGAGTAGTTATAGGTTTTCCTTAACAATCTGCAATAAAAAAAGCCCTTTTGTAAGCTTCCCCTCTCAATTTGATAGAATCGGTCACATTCCTGAGAGAATGGGTCAATTTATTTAGATCCATTCTACATAAATTAAGCCTAGAAAGCAAATGAATCATTTGTTTTCCCTAAGGACATCTATTATACAATTAATAAGAATCTCAATTATGAGTGAATTACAAACTACCCTCGCCAATGTGGTGGAAAGACCACAGTTCAAAAGTCATTATGACAATTTTATCGGAGGGAAATGGACCCCTCCCGTAAATGGTCAATATTTTGACAATATTTCCCCAGTCGATGGGAATAATTTCACTAAGGTGGCGCGCTCCACTGCTGAAGATGTTGAGTTGGCTATTGATGCCGCTTGGGCAGCTGCTCCTGAGTGGAATAACTCCGCTGCTGCGTACAGAAGTAATATTCTGTTGAAGATAGCAGATATTATGGAGGAAAATTTAGAGGCCTTAGCAAGGGCTGAGACCTGGGATAATGGAAAAGCAATAAGGGAAACGCGGGCTGCAGATCTTCCTCTTGCTGTTGATCACTTTCGCTATTTTGCAGGTGTAATAAGAGCCGAAGAAGGAACGGTAAGTGAATTAGATGCTTCTACGGTTTCTATGAATGTGCTAGAACCTCTTGGCGTTGTTGGACAGATTATTCCTTGGAACTTTCCCATCTTAATGGCTGCCTGGAAGGTGGCTCCAGCCTTGGCTGCTGGTAATTGTGTTGTACTTAAGCCTGCAGAGCAAACTCCTGTAGGGATAATGATCCTAATGGAACTTATCAAAGACGTGCTTCCAGCAGGTGTATTAAACGTAGTCAATGGCTTCGGAATTGAGGCGGGTAAGCCCCTTGCATCAAACCCCAGAGTCAACAAGGTTGCCTTTACCGGAGAGACTACTACGGGACAGCTCATTATGCAGTATGCATCGAAAAATATAGTTCCTGTAACCCTTGAATTGGGAGGAAAATCTCCCAATGTTTTCTTTGAAAGTGTTATGGACGCAGATGATGAATTCTTTGATAAGTGTCTGGAAGGTGCGGTAATGTTTGCGCTCAATCAAGGAGAGGTTTGTACATGCCCTTCTCGTCTGCTAGTCCAGGAAAGTATATATGATAAATTTATCGAGAGAGTAATCGAGCGTACAGAAGCGATCAAACTGGGACACCCATTAGATCCTACTACTATGATGGGAGCTCAGGCCTCAAATGACCAATACGAAAAAATCCTCAACTATATCAATATAGGTAAAGAGGAAGGTTGTGAAGTACTAACAGGCGGAGAAGCTGCTTACCACGACAACCTAAAAGGAGGATTCTATATCAAGCCTACAATCCTTAAAGGGAATAACAAAATGCGTGTATTCCAAGAAGAAATCTTTGGACCGGTAGTGTGTGTGACTACCTTCAAGGATGAAGCGGAGGCGATAGAAATTGCAAACGATACCCTGTATGGGCTTGGGGCAGCAGTGTGGACCAGAGACTCACACCAGGCGTACCAAATTTCCCGTGCAATCAAAGCAGGGCGTGTTTGGGTCAACTGCTATCACCTGTATCCTGCACACGCACCCTTTGGTGGATACAAGAAGTCTGGAATTGGTAGAGAAACGCACAAGATGATGCTGAATCACTATCGCCAGACCAAGAATATGCTGATTTCCTATGACAAAAATCCTATGGGATTTTTCTAAAGAGACGATGCCTATGACAGATAGAGTGCTTGTAACGGAAAAGGCAGAGGAAGTCATAGAGAAGCTGCGTCAACAGCACGGCGATCTTATGTTTCATCAGAGTGGGGGGTGCTGTGATGGCTCCTCCCCCATGTGTTTTCCCAAGGGAGAATTGATGCTGAACGAGACAGATGTATGGCTGGGTGAGATCGTAGACTGTGACTTCTACATGTCAAAGGATCAATTTGAATACTGGAAACATACCCAATTGACGGTGGATGTAGTTGAGGGAAGAGGGGCTAGTTTCTCACTGGAAATCCCGATGGGATTGCGCTTCCTCATCAAATCCAGGTTGTATACAGACCAGGAAATGGAAAACCTTCGGCCTATTAGACTAGGATCAGTTTGATTACGTGAATACAAGTTTTTCAAGTGAATGTGGCAGCCCACTGCGTTTCGTAGTGGGCTGAATTGTATATTACAGCAGGTGTTAGATACTTAGGTTACAATGTAGTACTAGAGTATGGATAATAAGGATAAAACCCTTCAACTTAGGAAGCTGAAGCATCCTTAAACCCAAAAAGCAATAGCCAGGCGCCTACAACGAGTTCTACTAAACCAATGGGGGCGAATAATATAAACCCACCGTATGGGAGATCGAGAAGGCTGAAAAAATGTTGACCAAAATTAAAATGGTGGCCAATAGCCCTGCTAAGGAAATTGCGCGGGGAATAAGCCTTGAGTTGAGTAGGAGCAAATAAAAAATGAGGTTGTGTAAAGCGAAAGGGTACATGTACAAAAATCCTACCCATTTCCACTCCCGAAGTAGGGTATCGGCCAATACCCCTATACCTGTATCTTCTACACCGACTTCCAGTTGGGAAAGGGAAACGAGGGTCATAAGTTTTATGGTTCCCGAAAACAGGATTCCAAATTCTAGGAACCGCAATCCTACATAGCCTAGGGCTAGTTCTGTCTGCTGCTTTTTTAGAATGGGAAAAATAAGGATACTGAATCCTAGCATGGCTGTAAGGCTTAGGTATTTCATTGTCAAGGCAATGCCTACCCTAGCTCTTCCGGTACGGAGTGCTTGCAGGTAGTCTGGGATGTACAGCATTTCCTCCAGAATTAGCATCTGGGCAATTACGTAGGGAATAAGGGCTAGTAAAAATAGGATTCCTGCAATTCTGCCGACTTTTTTCATATGCAAAATGAAGGGTGAAAACTATGTTGCAAAGTATTCTGACAGCAGGGTTCCCTGCTATGTAATTTCTCTCGGCCATTTTATCGCATGGCGAATGATTTGGTAAAAGATGACAAGTTCTACAGCATTGTATAAGATGAAAAAGTTGGCCCATTCATTGCCAAATTCCAGCCCAATGAT
>JBCCTX010000490.1:0-3845 GCA_039197765.1 Bacteroidota bacterium | reverse complement strand
TTCATCTACATCCATTACTAGTATACCATCTACATTTTGAGGGAGGGTAGTCCTTTCCCATTTTCCAGACATATCTCCCCCGGGGTTGTGGTATACGTAGCGACCTGATGCGATGTCTAAGAATCCATCGCCATTTATATCTCCCATATCTAACCCAAAATACCGGAGCCATTCAGGTTGCGCCTCATCTCCCCATTTTCTCTTTTTATCATCAATTTGAATGTACTCCCAGCCCATTCTAGGATAATGCTGAGCGTGTAATGGGCTCGAAATGAGTAGCCCAAGGCTTAGAAAGGCTAAACCATAGAAGTTGGTAGGGTAATTTCTGGTAAAGGTCATACGGATAATTAAAATATTCTTAATTTACTAAATCTCGCGTAAGCATTTAATATTCTCGTAGATGCAAAATTTTACTACTGCAGTTGCCGGAACGGGCTTTATTGGTCCCGTCCATGTTGAGGCCCTCACCCGTTTGGGAATACGAGTTAAAGGTATTCTCGGTAGTTCACCCCAAAAGTCGGAAAAAGCACAACTGGCGCTAAAGCTAGAAAAGGCTTACAGAAGCTTTGAAGAAATGCTAGAGGATCCAGACTTGGATAGCGTTCACATAGCAACGCCCAATGTACTGCATTTTGGTATGGCACGAGCCGCACTTTTGGCAGGTAAACACGTCATGTGTGAAAAGCCCCTTGCCATGACTTCATCAGAGACGGCTGAGCTGCTAGCGCTTGCCAGGGAAGTAGGCCTCCATGCGGGTGTCTGTTACAACATCCGTTATTATCCGCTAAATTGGGAGGCTAGGAAGCAAATACAGACCGGCTCTCTCGGAGAAGTGTATTCGGTTGTAGGAAGTTATGTGCAGGATTGGCTCATGTATGAGACAGACTACAATTGGCGAGTGCTCTCCACCCAAGGTGGTGCCCTGAGGGCGATTGCAGATATAGGAACACACTGGATGGACCTCGTATACTCCATTACAGGGTTGGAGGTTAGCGCTGTGCTGGCAGATCTGCAAACGGTCCACCCTACCCGTAAGCGACCCAAAGGAGAAGTAGAAACCTTTTCTGGGAAAACATTGACAGAAGCAGATCTAGAACCTGTAGCCATAGACACTGAAGATGCCGGTTCTGTCCTGTTTCGTTTCACCAATGGGGCAAAGGGGCAGCTATGGGTTTCACAGGTCACAGCAGGGCGTAAGAATTGTGTTCGTTATGAGATCGCTGGATCTCAGGCTTCCCTCGCCTGGAATAGCGAGCGTCCCAATGAATTATGGATTGGGCAACGGAACGCACCGAATCAGACCTTACTCAAGGATCCTGGCTTGGTAAATGCTGCGACTGCACACTATATCAATTATCCCGGAGGGCATAATGAAGGCTTTCCCGATAGTTTTAAGCAGTGTTTTCGTTCTTTCTATGATGCAATGGATCAAAACCTATCCTTAGATGAGGTAAATTATCCCACTTTCGCTGAAGGACACAAAGAAGTCATCTTATGCGAAGCGATTTTACAGAGCCATCGGGAGGAACGCTGGATTAGCCTCAAATAATAGAGGATGTACATCTCAATAGATAATTTTTTCAACTTTTCACTCATGAGAAACTCAATCGGACTAGTACATTTTTTATTCTGTTTTTCATATGTTTTGAGCCAACCCGTCACGCAAGCCCTGAAGGTCTCTGAAAATCAGCGGTTCCTGGTGAAAGAAGATGGTACCCCTTTTTTCTGGATGGCTGATACTGCCTGGGAACTGATGCATCGCTGTAACCGGGAGCAGGTGGTGATGTATTTGCGAAAACGGGCAGAGCAAGGATTCAATGTGGTTCAATGTGTTGCACTGGCTGAATTAGATGGCTTGAAAGATCCCAATCCCTACGAAGAAGTTCCCCTAGTAAATTTAGACCCTGCTCAACCTAATCCCGCATATTTTGAGCACGTAGATTACGTAATTAATCAGGCTGAGCAACTAGGAATCTATATTGCCCTCCTACCCACTTGGGGGGATAAGCTCTTTACCAATAGTTGGGGGAAAGGCCCGGAAGTATTCACTCCTGATAATGCCTATTCTTATGGGAAATGGATAGGGAATCGCTATAAGGATCAGAAAAATATCGTTTGGGTAATTGGAGGAGATAGAAATCCCAGACCTGATAGCGAGGATGAGGAAGTTTGGAACCAAATGGCAAAGGGAATTGTAGAAGCAGTAGGGGGGAATGAAAATGCTTTGATGACCTTTCATCCTCAACCGACAGGCTTGGGGGGATCTTCCAATTGGTTCCACCAGGAAGAGTGGTTGGACTTCAATATGCACCAGACCGGACATTGTGCCAATCGGGGTACCTACAAACTGATTCAGCACGATTATTCACTACTGCCTACTAAGCCCACTCTGGATGGTGAACCCCTATATGAAGACCATCCCAACTGCTTCAATGCAAAGGAACTAGGGCATAGTGTAGCATCGGATATCCGTAGGATTATGTATTGGAACGTCTTTGCCGGAGCTTTAGGACAAAGCTATGGCTGTCATGATGTCTGGCAAATGTATACGCTGGATGAGGAAGGAATAAATGGACCTCTACGTCCCTGGCCTAAAGCACTAGACCTTCCCATGGCAAATCAGGTAAAGCACTTGAAGCAGCTCATGCTTTCCCGACCTTTTCTCTCTCGAATTCCAGCCCCAGATATGATCGAAACGGATCAAGAAGAAACAGATGATTTTGTCATAGCCACACGAGACCAGCAGCATAGCTATGCAATGCTGTACTTTCCTACAGGAAAGCCGATTGAAGTGCGTATGAAAGGGTTTGAGGGCAAGGATATGAAGAGTTGGTGGTATGACCCTCGGACGGGAGTCTCATTTGATGGACCAGCGGTTTCCCAGTCCTTGCTTATTACGTTTACCCCACCCTCTTCCGGAAAAGGAAACGACTGGGTACTAATTTTAGATGAAGTCAGCCACAACTATCCTCAGCCTGGTACGGCAAGTAAATGAGTGCATGCCATTAATTTTTCGGTTCTTAGCCTTATACACCAGTACATCTCATCATCCCTACCAATCAATCTCCTTGAGATCATACCAAAACTTCCCTGTCAAGGACTCAGGTGCATCAACTGCCAACCAAACCGGCGTTTCTGCACCTTTTGCGACAGATCTTGATGCTCCAGCGCCCCCCATATCCGTCCTTACCCACCCAGGAGAAACGGAATTGATGACGATTCCTTTCGGGGTGAGGTCCCTAGCCAAATGCATCGTCATAGTATTCATCAGGGTCTTAGAAAGGGCATAAGCAGGAGCAAAGGAGGAAACTCCCCCCGTGATTACTCCGGCGGCACTGGATACCATGATGATACGACTGCCTTTTGATAGCAGAGGAAGAAAGGTCCGAACTACCTGTAGGGACCCAAGGGAATTTATTTGTAGCGTTCGGTGAAGTACTTCCCAAGATACGTTAACCAAGGTTTTTCCTTCATCCAGAAGGACGCCTGCATTATTGACCAATACATCAATCCGCTCTACTTGAGCACTAGCTACCGAAAATGCCGCTTGGATGCTCTCATCTGACCCTACATCCATGGGCAGAAACATCCCTTCAATTCCCCTATTAGACAAGCTTGACATGGCGGTCTGCCCCCTCTTTTCGTTTCGGGCACTCAGAATAATGTAAAAGCCTCGCTCGCCGAGCTGACGAGCAATTTCTAATCCTATACCTTTATTGGCACCTGTAATAAGGGCTATTTTTGGGGAAGTAGAACGGGTCATCTTTCTTTTGTAAATGTGAATCTTTGCACGATTGAAAACCTCTTCGTGGGTGTCCGTTTCATTGTTCTCATCTAGCCCCCCT
>JBCCTX010000489.1:0-3850 GCA_039197765.1 Bacteroidota bacterium | reverse complement strand
TGAAGCCCTCATGATGGGGGAGATCCCTTCCCTTGATGAGACTCCCCCCAGTTCACCAAGTAATGTTTCTATGACTGAAAAAGAAGGGAGAAAAATCTTGGTCTGGGAAGCCTCTGAAGAATTGGATAAGGGAAGCTGGGTTGTGAGATACCAAGTTTATAAGAATGGGAAATTAATTCACAAGGCCTATGGAACCCAATTTCCTTTTTTGTCCCAGCACGGAGGTCCAGGTACGTATGAAATCTATGCAGTCAATGCAAGTGGAACGATAAGCGAACCAGCTGTTTTGACAGTAGAATGACAATTAGATGGTATATTTTATGAGTAATTGAGGAAAACTATTAAATACCCCTACATGAAAAGTCTACTCTTTTTATTCCTTTTTACCTGTGCATGTGTTTTTTGTGCATCCGCCCAATCTTTTAGAGGGCTGGACAGAAGCCCGATGGATATGGCCTATCTACCAGACAATTTCGCCCATGATCGCAAAGAGGGAGACCAGGCTATTATACGAGTGACATATAGCCGGCCACAGAAAAAAGGAAGAGATCTATTTGGGGGATTGCTTTCCTATGGAAAGGTTTGGCGTGTAGGTGCTAATGAGGCTCCCGAGATTAACGTGTATCAGGATATTACCCTGGGTGGGAAGAAACTTCAAGCGGGTACCTACTCCTTGTTTGCCATTCCGGGCGAGAAAGAATGGGAGATTATCATCAATTCCGACTTGAATTATTGGGGGGCTTACAGCTATGATTCGGCAAAGGATATTATTCGCATAATCACGTCCGTCAAATCCTTAGACCAAGTTGTAGAAGCTTTTAGCCTTCAATTTCAGGAAACAGGATCCAAGCAGGCCACTATGCGATTGGCTTGGGACCAGACCATGGTAGAAGTACCCATTACTTACTAGGAGCGCTGCCTACAGTTCGACATACCTTAATAACCCTGCTCGGGATATTTTCATAAAATGGAATTAAGGGCTAGCTTAGGGTAATCGATCAATTAGCTCTACTAATTCCATGCGGAAAAAATATGGAAATACCTGGTGGGGAAAGCAGTGGCTCAATTCCCTCAATAACATAGACTTCTCTAACCGCCTGCCAAGGGGCCGGACCTATGCAAATAAGGGCGCTGTTCTGGAAATCTCTTTCAACCAGAATACAATAGAAGCCCTGGTTCAAGGTAGCAGAAGAAAACCTTATCGTGTAAAGATCAAAATTCCTCCTTTTACCGCTTTGGAAAAGGCAAAGGTACTAGAGGTTATCACAGGGAATCCCCTATTTCTGTCTCAATTGCTCAATAGGCGTTTGCCTCCCGAGTTAAATAGCAGTTGTGCCAATCAAGGGGTAAAGATTTTTCCCACCGCTTGGAAAGATATAAATGGCTCTTGCTCTTGTCCCGATTGGGCAATACCCTGTAAGCATCTTGCTGCTGTATTGTATATGGTTGCAAATGAGATTGATCAAGATCCTTTCTGCATCTTCTCCCTTCATAATTTTGATCTATTAAAGGGCTTAGAAGGCATAGGCTTTTCCACAGAAAAAGAAAAAGAAATTCCGATCCTTTCCAGGTCAGAGTTGCGGCAGCCTGTAGGGGGAAAACCCCCAAAGGTAGGAGAAATACAAAAGGGGATGGAGGCAATCAGCCAGATTGATTTTACCCAGATTCCCGATTGTCAGGATGATTTTCTCAACCTCTTAGAAGAGCATCCCGTCTTCTATCCTAGTGGAGACTTTAGAAAGGTGCTGAAATCAGCCTATAAAAAGGTAGCAAAAGAAGCTGGGAAAACCTCTTTTCAGTTAGGTTCAGGGTTCGACACAGAGTTTATTGCTACCAGCCACGTTGAAATCCTCTTATCAGAGTCTGGTACGTTCCTACACGTGCATTTAAGAGATTCAAAGGGAGAACTACTCAAAGCATTTGAAGAGTGGTATGCATTTACGAGCATGTTGTCTGGACTTTCTGTAGATCGATTATATGCCTATTCACCTGCGTTAGGAGCAGTATGTTTGCTTTATCGATTTACCCTTCATCTGGCGGAGCAAAGTGCCTACATTCCTCAACTCCTGAAATTAGGAAAGCAACACTATCATGTACGATGGGTTGCTGCTACCTTACAACCACAGGTGAAATTCCTACTAGATTTGTTGGAGGAAACTCTTCCGATGCCACTGCTCTTTTACCAAGTGGGGAAAAAGTTGTATGAGCCTATAACGGAGGATTCTTTGCAGAGCTTGCTCTCTCTGTTTTTGGGTGAGCTGATAAAAAGTTTGGCATTAGGTTTTGAAGCGAGATCGGGAGGGGAAATTTCATCCCTATTTTTTCAGGGAAAGGCCGCGTCTTTCCAGGATTTCGAAAACCACAGCTATCCCGGTGCCATTCAGCTTTGGCTCAATAAGTTTTATTTGGTAGATAAAAGACATGTTCCTGTCCTTCAGGTGCTTGAGCCTGAATTGGGATATTTTGAGGTGGATCTTCAGGTAGAAGATCGCGACCAACCGCTAGAGGCTCCCATTTCAATCCAGACCATTTTTGAAGAGAAAAAATATCAGGTTATACGCATGAGTCTACTCCGGGATTTGGCTATGTTAGTAGAGCATTTCCCACAATTGAGTATAATCATCAGTTCCCAAGGCAAAGAAACCTTGTGTTTTGACTCCAAAGGATTTGTGGAAATCCTTTTTCATATTCTCCCAGTTATTCGATTATTCGGGATCAAGGTGCTACTTCCCAAAGCCTTGAGAAAATTGCTTCGCCCCCAACTCTCCCTTTCAGTAGAGTCTGAGGGAAAGATTGCAAGCTCTTCGCTCTTAGGCTTAGAAAATTTGATGAATTTCCACTGGAAGATTGCCATTGGGGACCAGATGCTATCTCGGGAGGAATTTCTATCTATGTTAGAAAAATATGCTGGGATAGTTCGATTACAGGATCAGTATGTATACTTTAATGAGGCAGAAATCCAGTCTCTACTGAATAAATTAGAAGATCCTCCCGATTTATCCGGACATGAAATTCTACAAGCTGCGTTGACTGAGTCTTTTGAAGGAGCTAGGGTGACTCTAGATGAAAATACCAGGAAACTAATTGAGGAATTGATGAAGGGAACGCCTACAGACCCACCTGAGGGGCTGAAAGCGAGCTTTAGGCCGTATCAATTCATCGGATACAACTGGCTATACAAAAATAGTAGAATTGGGTTTGGAAGCCTGATTGCAGATGATATGGGCTTGGGGAAGACGCTCCAGGTAATTGCTACGCTACTCAAATTAAAAGAAGAGGGAGAATTAGCGGAAAAGAAAGCCCTAGTGGTGGTCCCTACCACTCTATTGAGCAATTGGGGGAAAGAGATTGAAAAATTTGCTCCTACTTTGATCCCCCATATTTACCACGGACCGAATAGAACGCTAGAACCTATCCAGCAAGCGGATGTACTGATAACTACCTATGGCGTTCTGAGGAGTGAAGGGAGAAAACTCCAAAAACTGGATTGGCTGGTCCTAGTGATTGACGAAGCGCAGAACATCAAAAACCCGGGAACAGCACAGACCAAGGCTGTAAAAAAGGTCCAAGCTCCCATCAAGATTGCCATGAGTGGAACACCAGTAGAAAATCGCTTGAGTGAATACTGGAGTATTTTTGATTTTGCCAATCAGGGATATTTAGGAAAGCTCCGACCCTTTTTGAAAAATTACGCCAAACCCATTGAAGTAGATAGGGACCAGGAAAAGCTGCAAACCTTCAAAAAAATTACGGCACCTTTTATTCTCAGAAGACTTAAATCCGATAAGTCCATTATAGAAGATCTACCTGAGAAAATTGAACAGGATCAATTTTGTGAGCTGAGTTCTGA
>JBCCTX010000488.1:0-3902 GCA_039197765.1 Bacteroidota bacterium | reverse complement strand
TTGATATTGCGGCACTAGAATCTGGAACAACTTGAATTGCTTCCCAAGTAACTCCTCGATCTTGACTTTTATAGACTCTTCCTAAGTTAGTCCCAAACCAAAGGTTGTCTCCCTGGGTTTCCAAGGAATTGGTTCCATTGTAAATCCCTGTAAATTCCGTAGAATCAAAGGGAGGCAGTGCCGCAGAATCTAGGGGATTCCAGGTGTTTCCTCCATCAAGGGTTCTAAGAATGAAATCTGCGTTGATGACAATTCCCTCATAGGAATCAAAAAAATGCACCCATACGCCTGCAGCTATATCCGATACCTTTTCTTCCCAAGTATCTCCTCCGTCGAAACTTGCATATAGGGCCCTAGGAGAACCAGGGATGGTATCGAAATTTTGGGCGGACATCCAAATCGTGTCTTGATTGAATGCAAATATATCGTAGCTGATAAATCCTGTGATTTCTTCTGCAACAATGTAAGTCCAAGTTTCTCCTCCATCTACAGATTTGATTATTGCTGGGCTATGGTCCGCCCGGACTGGAAAAGTAAATGCACTATTTTCATTTGCAACTCCCAAAATTACTTCCTCATCTACCGCATCTATGTCGAATAAGGTGCTGCCGTCTGGGATCACCCCCCCTGCTTGTCCTTCAAATTGAAGGGATTCCTCCTGCGTTTCATCCAGCAAGAGGGGAGGTCCTTGGTATTTGTAAAAGCTTCCCACAAAGCCTATGTCTCCCATCAGGCCAAAATCAGGTCTCGGAAAAAAGAAGGCTGCACCTGCCACCGTAGGAATATCGTAGGTCCAGGTATTACCATCGTCTTTAGATATCAAAAAGCCTGGTTTGACAGTTTGACCTGTGCTACCAATATACACTCCTCCCGATCCTTCCACGTAGAATATATTTTCTAAAATTGCAGGCGCTTCGGTCCTTGTCCAGGTCTCCCCTCCATCTTCGGTTCGTAAGGTTAAGGAAGGGATAATAAAGCCATCTCCCCCATTTTCTACTACAGCTAGACCATTTAGGGCATCTTTAAAGGCAATGCTATTTACATTGCCTCCCCCTGTTTCGAATACCTCCCAATCCCTTCCGCTGTTAATCGAGCGAAGGATTCTTCCAAAACGCGTTCCATACCAAATAGTATCTCCTTGAACATCATACAATGATTGAGTCTGTGAGAACCAACGGGATTCAGCTGAGTCTAACTCTGGCGAAACATCACTCCAAGTTTCCCCTCCATTCTCAGTGTAAAAAATGGTTACGGGGGTAGGTATGGCGAAAGGAACTCCATTGGCAAAGGCTACCCCTGTGTCGGCATCGAAGAAGTGGATGGAAAAGGGGAATATACTTCGGCCTTCAAGGGGGAGTTCTACCACATCCCAAGTTTCTCCTCCATCTATAGATTTGACCAATGCACCAGAGTCCTGGGTGGGCATGAGTGCCATCCCTACCCATAAAAGGGTATCATTAACTGCTTCTACTACAACTGGGGTGAGCATAGAATCCCTCGTGAGGACTAAGGAAGAGTCGGGTAATTCTATTCGGACTGCCTCCCAAGTCAATCCCCCATCCGTAGTTTTGCTTATTTCTTTATTAGGCGCACCAGGTACCCCTACTATGGGGGCAATATCAATAGGACTGGCCCAAATTAGGGAATCTGACACATAGGAAAACCCTTGCTGGAAAATCCAAGGGTTTGGCTGAGGGGCATTTACCTGCATCCAGTCCTCAGGAGGTAGGGCAGTTGATCTTGCTTGTAAAGAAGCAGGACTTTGCCTTAGCAAAGGGTGTTTGAAGAACGGTTGCTTTTCCTGGGTAAGGGCTTGCTGTTGGGTCTTTGTGCTAATTTGGGCATTTAGGGAAAGGGTTCCAATCCCCCATAAGATGACTAGTAGAAATTTGGCTTTCATTGGCTAAAAATTAAAATGTTAAACAATAAGGGTACTTGTGAGGATCTCTAGACGAAAGGTCTCATACTTTAAGGCGTTTTATGACGGAATTCCTTGATTTACACGACGTCATACAATTTGAAATAAGGAAAATATTCACAATGTCGTAGAAATAATTATGAAAATACGCCTAAAGGCGTATGCTAGAGCCAGCCTTCACGGATTGCCACTACAATGGCCTGGCTGGTTTTTCTACATTGCATTTTCTTTCGAATATTATTCCTATGTGTGCGAACGGTATCTTTGGAAATAAAGAGCCTTGCACCAATTTCTTCCAGACTATTGCCCTCTGCGAGAAAGCCTAATACTTGTATTTCCCGATCGGTTAATGGAGAATAACTTTTCTTTGTCTTTAGGTGCATACCTTCATAAGGATCAATCCCCAAGTAATTGGTTCCACCTGCTAAACTCAATAAGGATAACTTTCTATTGGGGCTTCCATAGGTCTGTGTTACATCGGTATGGGTAACAAAAGAGGTAATGACTCGGTTATTTGCATCTAGGTTGATAGGCATTGCTTGTTGGAGGATTTGGATATATACTCCATCTTTTCGCCTCAATCTATAATAATAGAGAGATTTATAGCTAAGGATCTGATCGGGTGGTAAGAAATTGAAAAGAAATTCTCCTACAAACCTTTCACAGGTCTGAAAGTGCTCCTGGTCCTGAGGATGGAGTCTTTCTAGTAGAGCTTTCAGTGTCCATTCTTTGGGTTTTAAGCCTAAAATGTGATAAATCGAGGGGCTCGAATGAATAACTTCATAGGTTACGAAATTGAATACCATGAAAAAGAACGGCCCAGGACTGTAGATTTTTCCCAATTTTTCAAGAAATTCCTCTTTTTGAAAGGATATGGATTGCTTTCCCCCTAAATCCGGAGGATATTTTTCCCAGATAGATCTAACACTTTCGATGTGGGCTGGCATGGCATGGAAGGTTAAAGGTTACCTAAGGAAAATACACCAAAATATTTTTTTTGTCAAGATGTCATAAATAAGGAAAAAACTTTCCAGTTGTTTTTTTATAAGAACGATAGGCCTCTGCGAGTGGACTGTTTAGGAACTTTTCTTCTTCTTGATCCGCCGCGCTGGTATAAATATGTAGAACGAGCAATAGAATTACATACGCCCAGGGTGAGCGCGATAAAATTCCTCCCCCAACAAAAGTCAAGAGGTAAGCGCTATAGTAGGGATGCCTTATATATTGATAAGGACCAGATTGCATAAGGTATCGGGGTTGATCGGTGGAATAGATAGGGGTTAATTTATTCCTCCGATTGATCCAGGCTGTCCAAAGAAAAAGCAGCAGAGAAATTCCTAAGAAGGCAAAGCCTAGGATCGATTCGAATAGGTGCAAAGGAAATTCTTTGCTTACCAGCCACCCCAGGCATAGCATGGAACCCGCTACCCATAAGGAGTTTTTATTTCTTTGCCGAAAGGAATCCCTAGGTCGAGAAAATAGGGCAAAGGCTCCGGCAATGAACAAAAAGAAGTTTCCTGAAAGAAATAATAAAATGGCAGTTTTCATATCGTTTGGGTCTAATCTATGGTAATTTGTTTGGGTATCGATGCGTACATTCAATGCTGAGGATTGAGTAGGGAACTTCTCAAAAGCTCGTGGGCTTCAAACTGGATGGGGTGTGAAAAACCCTTGAGCAGAAATTCTGCAAGTATGTGATCCATCAGGTCCTGTTTATTGCGTAACCTACGGTGTAGATCAAATACTGAAATACACATGTCATCGCTATGCCTATAGGGGGGATCCCAGGCATGACTGATGGCAAAATACCGAGCATAAAATTTGTAATGCGCTTGGGTCTGGCTGGCAAGGGCCATGTCTATCCCTAGGTATTTGGTGAGGGCAAGAATGTAGGTAATAAAGTGTGTAGCCAAACGTACAGAAGAATTTTTTTCAAGAATCATGAGACGCCCGATCTCGGCCGTCTTCATAGGAATCCCTCCCT
>JBCCTX010000487.1:0-3905 GCA_039197765.1 Bacteroidota bacterium | reverse complement strand
GCTGAGAGTGATCCTGAGAATAGACTTGATCTTACGTTAATAGACTCCCACGATCAGGCCAATGGAATACTCGCCGTAGAAGGAGGAGTTTTCAACGCAATTCAGGATTCTTTACACATTTTTTCCTTGACCTTTCAGGCAATAAAGGAAACGAGTCAAAGTAGTTTTTTCTTTATTTTTTCAGAATCCGGTCCAGGAACCCATATGCTCAATACCTCCCTTACCTCTTTACTCACGCCAGCGTCCCATCCCCCCCTAACCTATTCAATCGTTTGCTCAACATCTATCCTAGATGCAGGGGAAGATCAAGTTTTATGTGGAAACGAAACTCAGTTACAAGGCAGTACTCCTACTGAGGGTCAGGGCCAATGGCAGGTAATCGAAGGCAGTGGAGGCTTATTTGCCCAAATAAATGATCCAAACACTTCATTTTCCGGTGTTGCAGGTAATTCCTATCAATTGGTTTGGTCCCTACAAGGAAATTCTTGCCCCACCACAAAAGATACTGTATCTATCCAATTTGAAAAAACGCCAACACAAGCGTATGCAGGAGAGGACCAAATTCTATGCTCACCTTCTACTGACTTAAGTGCCAATACACCAAAAACTGGAGAGGGAAAATGGGAGATAATAAGTGGAAATAACGGTTACTTGGAGGAACCACTGAATCCTGAGACAACTTTTCAAGGAACTAAAGGAGAAACTTATCAACTCAGGTGGACCGTTTCTAATGGAACTTGCCCTTCCAGCTCTGACCAGGTTGAGATCCAATTCTTGGGAAATGCGGAATATGCCGATGCTGGGCTCGATCAGCAAATTTGTGGCTCACAAGCAGAACTTGAGGCGAGATCACCTGGTGTAAGTCAAGGAACATGGGAGGTAATAGGAGGAATTGGAGGCGTAATAGCCAATAGATCTACGAACCAAACGCAATTCACAGGTATACAGGGAGAAACTTACCGCTTGCGATGGACCCTTGAAAATTCAGGATGCTCTTCTTTTGATGAAGTAGAGATAAACTTTGTGGATAACCCCAGCGAAGCTGATGCTGGAGAGAATATATTTCACTGCGGGAATCAAGTTCAACTAAACGCAGTTGCTCCCACAGTTGGGACTGGGACCTGGAGAATCGTTGCGGGACAAAACGGCGCTATTGGAGACCCTTCCTCTCCGACAAGCGTATTTTCCGGCCAGTTTGGAAACACCTATATCCTCCAATGGTCAACCCAAAATACAGCGCTTTGCCCAGCCAATAGTGATGAAGTAGCCATAAGTTTTGACGTTACAGATGCTAAATCCTACGCAGGAGAGGACCAGGTGGTATTTGGCGACCTGACGTACCTAGAAGCTATTCCCCTCTCACAAAACAACCCAGGTACTTGGAAGATTTTAGGAGATTCGGATGGCGCTAGCCTACTAGCGCCAAGTAATCCCTTAAGTGGACTTGTGGGAAAGGAAAACACGCGCTACCTATTACAGTGGGAAGAGATACTGGAAGGATGTAATCCTACAGCAGATACAGTGGAGATATTTTTCCGGGAAATACCGATTGCAAAGGCAGGCCCAAACCAGGAACTACTTGCAAAAGAGGAAACCCAGCTAGATGCCAATATTCCGGCAAATGACCTGACCGGAACCTGGAATATTCTCGAAGGGATAGGAGGTAAAATTCAGGAACCTACAAATCCTAAGAGTCCTTTTTCAGGAATAACCGGAGAATCCTATCTACTAGAATGGGTACTTTCTTATCAAGAAATGGCATTAAGTAGAGATAGCACTCAGATTAGCTTTCAACCCGAACAACAAGCAGCAGAATGTATCCCTATTAGCTTTTTTTCTTGCCCCTCTTCTGCCCTTCCCGAAACAAAAATTCCAGCTTCCCAAACGAGGATTATTGTTCCTCTCCCTAAAAATGGTCTCATCGATCTAAATAAAGGAAAAAGAAGCCTATCTCTCACCTTTGACAGAAGTAGTCGCTTCCTCCAAGTGACCGATTCAACAGGCATCTTACAAGGGTCTCTGGCAACAGATAATTCTGACTTGTTTGCCTTTGAAGCCATTGTAGAATTCACTAGACCCAATCAGAGAGACCATCTTTCCTTAAAATCCCCTAACGAGGAGTTGGAAAATTCTAGCCAATCTAGCGGTTGGAAGCCTACAAGAGGATTCCTTGTTGGTACGGGTACTATTCAGGGAATGATTGAGCTCATTCCAGCCCATCAATGGGATGAAAGATCCTCAAATCATCATAAGGTGCAACTAATCGGATCCCTTACTGCCCAAAACCAGACCTTCAACATCCAGGAACAAGGAGAATTTACCCTTCGTTTGCCAGATTGCGAAAATATTTGCTCTACGGGAATGCTTTTCCCACTTGTACACTCACTTATCGCCCAAGGATCGTTTAGAGAAGTTTACTTACAGTGGGAACAAACCACTTTGGGAAATGCCGGATACGTCGAAATTCAGAAATCCCGCGATGGGATTAACTTTTTTCCTCTCACGACCTTGAAAGGAAACGATTGGTCGCTTTACCCAAAAACGTCGAGTTTTGTAGACAGATTTATATCAAAAGACTCTGTATATTCCTACAGAATTAATCAATTTATCCCATCCCAAGGGAGTAAAACCGGGCCCATTCAGGTAGTTTCGACTTTTGAGGCAGATTTTACACACATCAGAATGTATCCAAATCCTATATTAGGGAATAAGATTCATATTTTTCGACAAAAAAATTACATGCAGTCTGCAAACTATACCTTGTATTCCCTACATGGTCAAAAAATTTTGGAAGGAAATTTGGGGAAAAGACCAATAGAGACACTATCTTTGGAAGGGATTTCTCCTGGGATTTATACAATGCATATAAAAGTAGTAGGTGTGGAAGAACGAGTTGAAAAAATCCTTAAAAAATAAAAACTTATTCCGTTTTTACTGTGGGTTCATTTCATTTGCACCTGAAAACCTACAGCAACTATTAGGAAAAATTTTAATATTAAAAGGATTTTTTTTACATTTTGTGAAACACTTTCCCTCAAAAAATAGTCCCATAATTAGCAGAGTGACTTTTCCACTGAATTCAGTCCTAAGACTCGTGTATAAGTAACTATGGAACACAAATCTGATTTAACCCTAATTGCCTTTGTAAGAGAATCAGGCAGAAGGTTTAACAACAAGCAGCTGATGGTCTTAGGCCAACTGTTTTCTGAGGCCTATAAGAGTAAGTATGGCAACCCCCCTCCTAAAATTGAGCAGCGGGAAGGTGATCGCATTATTCGGGTGAATGTATATCCTCCAGATTTTAAGGAAGAGTTGGATACTATCATGGAAGATCGTTTTCCTAGACCCAAACGTAGGATAGATGAGGAAGGTTCTCCCAAGCGGAAGAGAAAAAGAACTACCCGTAAGCCTGACCAGATACGGTTTAGAAGAGGGTAAGGTGCTCTCCTACTTTTTCATCCAATCTAAATAGCTTTTCAAGCCTTTTTCAATTGGGACTGCAATTATCTCCGGAACTTCATAGGGATGGAGATGGGAAATTGTACTTTCCAAAATAGGATACTTTTCTCGGGTACATTTGATCAGGCACAGCCATTCTTCAGATTTTTCTAATTGTCCCTCCCATTCATAATGGCTTTCTACGGGTCCCAATATCTGAACACAGGCGGCAAGTTTTTGAGCAAGTAAGACCTTGGCTAATGCTTGTGCGAGTTCCTTTGTAGGAGTGGTAACCTGTACTTGATAGGCCATGCGATATTTTAAAGGTTTATCTTCTGTTAAATTCACTAGTTAGGTAAAGCCTTACTCCACAGACAACCAAACTGCCATTTCCCCTATTTTCCTGTGAGCCCAGGCATAGTAGGGGATCGCCGTAAATGGAACCTTCTCGACTCCATTGGAATATT
>JBCCTX010000486.1:0-3905 GCA_039197765.1 Bacteroidota bacterium | reverse complement strand
CCTAGGCTGCGAAATACTTCCAAACTTGTCGAATCATTTTTCCAGTTGTTCGATTCAGGGGTAAAATAGTCAGCTAGGTACCCAATTTTCATTTCAGAGATTTCAAGTTCCTGAGGTAGGGAGAAGGGAACCTCATATAGGGTGGGGTCGATGCCATCAGGTCCTTGAATAGCATCGAGAACGAGGGCACAATCTAAGGCACTTCTACACATAGGGCCTATTTTATCCATCGACCAGCTGAGGGCCATCGCACCAAATCTACTTACCCGTCCATAACTAGGACGTAGGCCGGTAACTCCACAACGGGTAGAAGGGGAAACGATGGAGCCCAAGGTTTCTGTACCAATTGAGAAGGCGACCAAGCCCGCTGCTGTAGCTGATCCTGAACCAGCGGAAGAACCACTGGATCCCTGGTTCAAGTTCCAGGGATTGCGGGTAGTATCTTCAAACCATACATCTCCCCATGCGAGTGCGCCCATGCTCAGTTTAGCTACTAAGACTGCACCCGCCTCATTGAGCTTTTTCACCACAGTAGCGGTTTCAGAAATAATTTGATCTTTGTAAGGCATTGCCCCCCAGGTGGTGGGATAGCCTTCTACTGCGAGTAAGTCCTTCACCCCATAGGGAATGCCGTGGAGGGGGCCCCTGTAGAATCCCTGGGCAATCTCCTCATCGGCCAACTTTGCCTGGGCCATAGCTAGGTCTTCTGTGAGGCTTACCACGCAGTGTAGCTGATCCCCATAACGCTTCAATCGATTCAGGTAGATCTCTGTAAGCGAAACGGAAGAAATTTTCTTCTGTTGAATTAAGGTCGCTAGCTGGGACACGGTATAAAAGGCCAATTCCTCTCTATTTTGGGGCACCTCTACCTCTGTTGCAAATGCAATGGAGATAGGAGCTTCTGCTGAAGGCATTTCAAATCCAAGAGGAATGGGATTGAACTGAACGGCTGGCATAACAGAGTTCTCCAAGCTAAACTGGTGGAGCATGAGGTAATCCTCTCGCTGCTCCGCCAAGTCCTTTTGCATGAGTTCTCTCTCAGAAGGCGTAAATTTCAAGTCATATAAATGTTCCAGGCTATCTGTTGGTGCTTGTGCGATGGATTCACAACTCCCAAAAACCAGGACAATCAACGCAAGGAATAAATTTTTCATTGACCGAATGTTTGTGTCTAGGGATTCAATATAGAGAAATGCTTATTCAATCATTCTAACAATTTTCAGCTGCAAGTAGTTTGAAAAAGCATGCAACAACGTGTAATTGTCATAGGAGCCGGCTTCGCTGGGCTCTCTGCTGCCGCTCTCCTAGCACAGGCGGGATATCAGGTACAGGTATTAGAAAAAAACGAGCAAGCTGGAGGGAGAGCCCGTCAGTGGAAAAAAGACGGATTCACCTTTGACATGGGACCTAGTTGGTACTGGATGCCTGATGTATTTGAAGAATATTTTGCACTTTTTGGAAAGAAAGTTTCCGATTTTTACCAGCTAGATCGGCTTTCTCCCTCGTATCGGGTAGTTTTTGGAAAGGAAGACTTTGTAGATGTTCCAGCAAACATGGAAGACTTGGAAACCCTTTTCGAATCTATTGAGCCCGGATCAGTCCCAGGTTTACGCAGTTTTCTCAAACAGGCAGCCTATAAATACGAGGTGGGGATGAAGGACTATGTGTTTCGTCCTTCTTTGAAGCTTACCGAATTCCTAGATCCTCGCTTGATTGGAGAAAGCTTCCGCATTCAGTTGTTGGGCTCCATGCGCAAGCACGTTCAAAAGTATTTTAAGAATCCCAAACTGCGGAAAATCTTAGAGTTTCCCGTACTCTTTTTGGGTGCTACTCCAGATAATACCCCTGCTATGTATAGCATGATGAACCATGCTGACTTGGTCCTAGGTACTTGGTATCCTCAGAAAGGAATGCACGAAATCGTCAAAGCTATGGTAGCTGTGGCTGAGGAGCAGGGAGTGACCTTTCACTACAACCAAGAGGTACAGGAAATAGTGGTTCAGGAAGGAAGTGCAAAAGCCGTACGAACCGATTCAACTACTTTTGAGGCAGATTTAGTCATATCCAATGCCGATTACCATCATACGGATCAAGTCCTATTGAAAAATGGATACAGTAATTACACTGCTGCTTATTGGGACAAGCGTACCATGTCTCCTTCAAGTCTGCTATTTTACATAGGCCTTGACAAAAAATTGGAAGGCATCAAGCACCATATGCTCTTCTTTGATGAAGACTTCGAGTTACACGCACAAGAGATCTATCAAGATCCCAAATGGCCTAGTAAGCCGCTTTTCTATGTGTGTAGCCCTTCCCAGACAGATTCTACGGTAGCTCCAGAAGGGAAAGAGAATATGTTCCTCCTTATTCCCCTGGCACCTGGTCTGGAGGATAGCGAAGAGGAGCGTGAGCGGTATTACCATATCATTATGGATCGCTTTGAGGCTCTGATTGGGCAAAGTATTCGAGATGCAGTGCTTTTCAAGCGCAGCTATGCCATGAGGGATTTCGAACAAGATTATCACTCTTTTAAAGGCAATGCATATGGATTGGCCAATACCCTGAAACAGACGGCCTATTTGAAGCCTCGACTCAAATCTAAAAAGGTAAAAAACCTATACTACACCGGTCAATTGACAGTTCCAGGTCCCGGAGTCCCACCATCGATTATTTCTGGGCAGGTTGTGGCAAAACAAATTGTGGGTGCAAGTATAAAGTAAATTTTGTCGTGTATTGCATTTGGTTAGGGTATGCCCTAAACCCTCCGAAACGTTTGTGTCTCAAACCCGTTAAAATCGGTAACAGAGATTTGTTACCTTTGTGACGAATTTTAAGAATGTACGTGATAAATTGTATGTTTTCTGGAGGTAAAAGGCATCTACAAATTTGACTACTGATTAAGCCATATGCGATCTATTCATATACTTTTCTGCACGCTGTTTCTATTGATTCTTAGTCCTTTACATGGACAATTTGGCACCCTAGGACAAGTAAATAATCCCGTATCCTGGGAAGAGAAATTTGATAAAAACCGTGAAATTGAACTCGGTGAAGAAATCGAGTTAGGCTTTGAGGCAATAATTGAATCAGGTTTTTGGGTATATTCTGTTGTACCCAATGAAAATGTTCCTGGAGCTGCAACTTCCTTTCACTGGGATGAAACTGCAAATGGTGCTGAGGTAGCTGGTGCCATGGGGGAGAAGGGGAAGCCGAAAAAATATTATGATGATGTCTTTGAAACAGATAGGGTAAAGTATGAAGATAAGGTCCTTTTTACACAGAAAGTAAAAGTTTCAGCTGAAAATCCTCAACTAGACGGATATTTAAGATATCAAGTTTGCAATGAGGAAACCTGTATTCCTTTAGAATATTCTTTCTCGTTTACCCCCAATGTAGTCGAGAAAAAAAAAACGGCGGTAGAGACTAAACCCAAATCTACTCCCCCAGAACCCAAGACAGAAGAGGCGAATAGACCTGAGCAAAAAGAGGAAGCCCCAAATACGAGTCTTGCAGAAGAAATTCCCTCAGTTTTACCAGAACCTCCCAGCACCAATTTAATCGAGGGTTCTAAGGATGAACCCATTCAAGAAGCTGGGAATCTAGCTGAAGAGCCCATTAGTACCCAAAGCAGTGGTAGCCTATGGAAACTTATGCTGGAAGGCTTCCTTTTTGGATTTGCCTCAATACTGACCCCCTGTATTTTTCCCATGATTCCCTTGACCGTAAGCTACTTCACCAAACGCAAGGAAAACAAAGGTAGAGGGATACGAGATGCGGTTTTCTATGGATTATCCATTATTGCCATTTATACAGGCCTTGCCCTGGTATTGTCTGCAATCTTTGGGCCGGATACCATGCAACGCGTTGCCATACACCCCGCCTTTAACCTGGCTTTCTTTGGCCTT
>JBCCTX010000485.1:0-3918 GCA_039197765.1 Bacteroidota bacterium | reverse complement strand
GGTATAGGCGCAGCCATACTTTGTTTGTTGATGAGTTTAGGCTTGGTTTATGCCAACAAAGAACGCTTTTCCAGGCTGGTAGGTGCCTAGGAGGCAAAGCTCATACACTCAACTTTTGGTTGAGTAAGGCATTCCCTTTTGTGAAAAAGGGTCCTCTATGATGGGTCCGCTCCGACCACTTTACTTCAGCTTCAGATGATTATCTGGCCCTACACGTTCTAGGGCAAACTCAACTCCCAAAATATTTTTTTATACTAAATAGATTAACTTTATTAGCCCTCAATACTCAAAGTAAGTTACGGTAATAGATTGTGCCAGCATCGCGAATTCAAACGTCCTATCTTTCTAATTCCATGCTTATCCTAGACCTGGACGACACCCTATTTGAAACAAGCTCTATAAATCCCCAATTATTTCACCTTCCACTTTCACTGATCCAAAACTACTATGCAGCAAACGCATCACGCGAGCTGGCGGATAAAGTAATCACAGAACTTTGGTCAAATCCCTTAGATAAGGTCTTTGCTACCTATGGAACTCCAAAGGCAATTATTGCAGAATTCTACCAAAAGATAGGAGAAATCGACTTCAGGCAATTATCCATCCAGCCTTTTGTAGACTATGAAGCCTTGAGGTCCCTGTCCCAGAGAAAACGATTGGTAACAACAGGTCTCAAAGAATTGCAACAAGCAAAAATTGAGGCACTAGGGATAGCGACTGATTTCGAAGCAGTATATATCGACGATCCCCGACTGCAGCCTAGAACGAGCAAGATCGATATATTCAAAGCGATTTTGCTGGAGACTCAATTAGAACCCAGTGCGATATGGGTGATTGGTGACAACCCCGAATCGGAAATCAAAGCAGGCAAAACCCTTGGGATGAAGACAGTCCAAAGGGTATCAAAGAGTAAGGGGAATGCTGGACTAGCAGACTATGTCATCCACTCTTTTGAGGAACTAGAGGGTATATGGGAATAATTTCTATAGTTATTTTTAGGGTATGAAAATAAATCTGACGTTAGCCACGGTTGTATTTTTCATACGGTTTGGAAAAGACAGGCAGATGGGAAGGGGAAATTTATTTGGGGCTAACAAGCCTGTATACAGATTGAAAAACTAGAAATTCGTGCTTTTTCCCGCTAGGTCTAGCTCCTTTATCCATATATTTCGATACAGGACATCGTGTCCTTCGGCTTGAAGTTTGATCCCTCCAGGCGTATCCGTGATCCCTTTTCCTCCATCTTTGCCACCGTCTAAGCCTGAGTTGGGGCCTCCCCATACTTTGGTGATTTTGTGCTTCTTATGCACCTTCTTTCCATTGAAATATACGGTTGCACAGGCATCTTTTACCTTTTTCCCATTTTTGAAGCGGGCGGCCTTAAAAACTACATCATAAGCATTCCACTTGCCCAATCCTTCATACTGTTCGTAAGGTGAAGGAGATTCATTGATCATGGCTCCCATGCCGTGCTTCGTCTTGTCCCCATCTAGAATTTGAATCTCGTAGCGGTTTTGGAGGTATACTCCACTATTGCCTCCTTTCTTTACCACCAAAAACTCAACATGAAGGCGAAAATCCCGGAATTTCTGTTGGGTTACGATGTCTGCTGCTCCGTATTTGCCTCCTTTGGCAGCGGGGTCATTACTATTCATCACCATTCCTGCATCCACGGGATCGTCCACCAATTGCCATTTTATAGGAAGGCTCGCGGCGAGTCGAGGCCCCTCCCAATAGGTCCATTTTTCATGTAGCATCTCCTCGGTGCCATTGAATAGGATTTCGGCCCCATAGGGGGCTTTTGCACCAACTCCTACCTGGGAAAAGGTTAAGGGTCCTACACAGAGAAAGATAGCAAATGAGAGGATCAATTTATTGGAGGAGTTCATTTGAGTATTCATGAGATAGTTCCTTTCGCTCTAAGCTACAAAAAATATGGAATGAGAGGATATAGTCTTCTACTTAGGGAACAACTACCTGTTTGTAAACAGCTTTTTCTTCCTGGATTTATTACTTAAATTTTATTTATGAAAACTTGTGCTCATATCCAATTCCATTCTCTTTCCCTTTATGCGCTACTCCTTATAGTAAGCATACCTACTGTTGTATTCTCTCAGGAAGGGCAACACATTAAAGGCCGAATTCTGGAGGGAGAGGAAGGGAATCCAATCGCCTATGCTACGATTCAAGTGTGTAGCGAAGCCTATGGAGCACTCAGCAATGAATTGGGAGAGTTTGATTTGTACCTACCTGCGAGGTTTAGTGGGGATTCCCTTTGCATTTCTAGTATCGGCTATCAAGACCTCCGTGTGTCTATTTCCTCACTTGCTTCAGGACAGGTACTCACGCTTTCTCTGGAGCCCAGTCCTTTCTTCGTAGACTCCGTAAACATTGCCGAAAAACAAGGGAAACTTCCCTCTGCAAAAAATTTGGTTAGGAGGGCGTTGAGAAGAATCTTACTCAACTACCCACAAGAGGCTTTTGTGCTTACAGGATACTATCGGGATTATGTCCGACAAGATACCGGCTACATAAACTTATTTGAAGCAGCGCTCTCACTTTGGGATCCAGGCTTTCGGCAGAAAGTTATAGAAAAAGGCCAGGGAAAAATTTTACAAACCCGATACAGGGAGAGCTTGCAGGTGGATACCTTAGTGGCAGGAGCCTATCGCAAAAATTTTAAGGCAATACCTTCCTTCGACATGCCAGCTTATGGGGGAAATGAATTTAGTATTCTTCAAGCCCATGACCCCATTCGTAACCATAAAGTCCAGTCCTTTTCTTTTGTATATCGCATTACAAAAAACTTCATTCCCAACCACCTATTTGAACTGGATAGCATACTCATTCAAGGAGAGGTCCCTATCTACCAGATTTCCTTTGTGCTTAATGCAGATCGAGTGAGGTTATTTACGAGTCTCCCGAAAGCGCAAAAGGCAAAACTGGTAAAGGGAAACATTTGGATTCGCAGTGATACTTATGGAATTGTCAAATTTGAATACAGCAATTTTTTTGAGAAAGAACCTGAGAAGAAACGATACGAAATAGCCATAGAATACCAAGAACTTCAGGAAAAGTTGTACCTCAAATACATCTCTATGAATAATTATTTTGAGATGAATGACAGTACAATGGCTCCATTTGAAGTAAGTGGAGTCCGGATTATAAATGGAAAGGACCAGATCGTCCTCCGCTTCAATAGAATTCCAGATCCAGATCCTCTGGCTAACCCTTACTTATTTAAACTAAACTATGCCAAGCAGGAATTTGAGGTTACCAAGAGTGAGCCCATAGAACCCAACTCCGTAATACTTACCGTACCGAGAATCGAGAAAGCCTTGCTTGCGGATTCCTTAGTGGAGGGATCTTCGGTTCAAAAAGAAGAACTGGAAAGACTCCTGTTTTCAGATGTACTAAGATTTAACATTCATCCTTCAGTTTGCGATACCCATGGAATTTCTATTGGGGGATATCCCAAAAAGGGGATGTATCAATTTCGGGAGTGGTTTATCAATGAGATTGATTCTCAGCCTGCTACAGCACCTATAGATAAGATGGTCAAGCTTAAGCCCTTGTACCTTCAGGCAAAGGAGGATGATCCTAGCTTTTGGGATTCTTTTACGGTGATGCTAAATGCTCCCTTAAAGAGAGAATGAGCTTTCCCCATCCTAATCGAACTTTCCTCAGACCGCCCATTTCTCTCCTCACAACCGTAGACTTTCTCCTACTGATTAAATAACTCCTTGCCATATATCAGGAGCGGCAATCCGGCAAAGACTAAGTTGTGAGGAGAGTTCGATTAGGATGGGGAAAGCTCATTCTCTCTTTAAGGGAGCATTTAGCATCACCGTAAAAGAATCCCAAAAGCTAGGATCATCCTCCTTTGCCTGAAGGTACAAGGGCTTAAGCTTGACCATC
>JBCCTX010000484.1:0-3925 GCA_039197765.1 Bacteroidota bacterium | reverse complement strand
TTACTCCATTAGATATCCGGAATGCCTTAATCCAAGAAAATATCGAACTACCTTCCGGCAGAATTGAAGGATCAAGTACAGAGCTCGTTGTGCGAACGAGGGGGCTACTAACTTCACCTGAAGATTTCAATAACCTCATTATCAAGGAAAACGGAGATACCAAAGTCTTCTTTCGAGATATCGGCTATGCTGAATTAGGTCCCTTGAATTTGCGCACCTTGCTTAAGCGGGACGGTGTTCCCATGGTGGGAAATGCCATTGTAGCTCGACCCGGTGCCAATAATATTCAGATTTCTAGCGAAGTATATAAGCGCCTAGAACGAATTGAAAAAGACCTACCTGATGATGTTTCCTGGGAAATAGGCTTTGACCTTACTACCTATATCGTCAAGTCCATTGAAGAAGTCCAGCAAACCATTTTTGTGGCCTTTGGCTTGGTAGTGCTCATCATATTCCTATTCCTCCGAGACTGGCGCACGACCCTAATTCCGGTCGTGGTAATTCCCATATCACTGGTGGGTGCCTTCTTCATCATGTACCTATTTGGCTTTACCATCAATGTACTTACGCTATTAGGTATAGTCTTAGCCATTGGTCTGGTAGTAGATGATGCGGTGGTGGTATTGGAAAATATCTATGCCAAAATTGAGGCAGGCATGCATCCCACAGAAGCCTCCCTTAAAGGGATCCAAGAGATTTTCTTTGCGGTAGTTGCCACTACCCTCGCCTTGGTGGCTGTATTTCTGCCTGTAATATTTTTGCAGGGCCTTACCGGAAGGCTCTTTAGAGAGTTCGGGATTACCATCGCTGGAGCGGTGGTGATTTCCTCCTTTGTCGCCTTGACCCTCACCCCAATGCTCTCTGCGAGGTTATTGAAAAAGCGAGAAGTCCAGTCTTGGTTTTACCGAAAGACTGAGTCCTTTTTTGTCTGGCTCAATGAAGGATACCAAAAGAGTCTTCAAGCTTTCATGCGTTTTCGCTGGGCAGGATTCGCTCTCATGCTACTTTCGGGGGGATTGATCTTCTACTATGGGCGTATGCTTCCCCGAGAATTGGCTCCCTTAGAGGATCGCAATGGATTGCGGTTCTACGCTACGGGGCCCGAAGGAGCGACCTTTGAATACATGGATGGTTACGTGGATGAGGTAACAGACCTTCTACAGGAAGAGGTGCCCGAGCTCGCTGGGGTAGTAACGGTTACCTCACCAGGCTTTAGTGCGACCAGCTCCGTAAACTCAGCATTCGCCCGAATTATCCTAAGCGAAAAATCAGATAGAGAAAGGAGCCAGAACCAAATCGCCCAGTCCTTGATGAAACAGGTAAAACAGTTGACCCGCGCCCAGGGCTTTGTCTCTCAGCAAGCAACTATAGGCTCGCGAAGGAGTCGCTTCCCCGTATCATTTGTTATTCAAGGGGTAAACCTGGATTCATTGAAAGAGGTATTGCCTCAATTCCTCAACGAAGCCTACCAAGATCCGACCTTCCAATTTGTAGATATTAACCTCAAATTCAATAAGCCCAGTTTGGTCCTTCGAGTAAATCGGGAGAAAGCGCGCTCCATGGGGGTTTCCACGCGCGACATCGCAGAAACGCTCCAATTGAGCTTCAGCGGCCAGCGTTTTGGATACTTTATCATGAATGGGAAGCAGTATCAGGTCATTGGCCAAGTCGAAAGAGGCTATAGGAATGATCCGCAGGATTTGCGTACCCTCTCTGTGCAAAATGACTTGGGTCAAATGATTCCCCTCTCCACCTTGGTGAGCCAGGAAGAAGAAACTACCCCTCCTTCTCTATTCCGCTACAACCGCTTCGCCTCAGCGACCATTTCAGCAAGCCTTACCCAGGGAAAAACCCTAGGACAGGGAATTGAAGCAATGGATGCCATTGCCGAGCGGACCCTGGGTCCCTCCTTCTATTCAGACCTAGCCGGAGAATCCAAAGAATTTCGAGACAGTTCTTCCAGCCTAGAATTTGCCTTTGGATTGGCCTTGCTATTGATATACCTCGTACTTGCAGCCCAATTTGAAAGTTTCAAAGACCCCCTCATTATCATGTTTACCGTGCCTTTAGCTTTAGCGGGGGCTATTTTATCGCTGCATCTCTTTGGCCAAACCTTAAATATTTTCAGTCAGATCGGTATCATCATGCTCATTGGCTTGGTATCCAAAAATGGGATATTGATTGTGGAGTTTGCCAACCAACGGAAGGCGGCAGGGCTGGAGCGTCAAGCCGCCGTCATGGAAGCGGCAGCCTCACGTTTTAGGCCTATCCTCATGACGAGCTTCTCTACCATCCTCGGGGTACTCCCCATTGCCCTGGCCTTAGGAGCAGGCTCCGAAAGTCGCGTTTCGATGGGTATTGCCATTATCGGAGGGCTGATCTTTTCTACCCTTTTGACCTTGTATGTCATTCCAGCTATATACTCCTATTTCTCTGAAAAAGAAGGGAAAAAAATCGATTGGGAAACGACAGAAGAAGCCACTTATGCTTGATATGGATTGTGATACCCACAGGAATATTAACGCTTAATATTAAACGAAATAACTTTTAAAGATCCCTAAAATCCCTTTGAACTACAAGGTACTATCCTCTTCGTCTCCGTGTTCAATTTATAGTCCACAGGGGAGAAACCATGAGCAGCTGCACCCATGACCTTGTGGAACGCTTGCAAGCATTGAAGTGAGGGAGGAGAGGAACAGACAGATACTCACAATACCTTATTCCCATATACTTCAATCCCTACTAGCTCCTCGCTCTTTATTAGCTTACTCCTCGCTCCTTCAAAATTCTCCTGCACCGTTCCTCATCTCCCTTCATGGCATTGATTAGGTCGGGAATTCCTTGAAACTTCACCTGCGGGCGGAGAAAGTCAATGAATTCTACCTGGATTTCCTTGGTGTAAATATCGTCTGCAAAGTCAAAGATGTGAACTTCATACACAGGAGTAAACTCCCCAAGCGTAGGCTTTTTCCCGATACTTAGCATTCCATAGAGTCCTGAAGGGTAGCCTTCTACTTTGACGGAGGTCAGATATACGCCTTCCCTAGGGATAAGTTTCCACGCTTCATCCGGTTCGATATTGGCCGTAGGATACCCAAATTCCCTACCTTGCTTTTCTCCAGAAACTACTTTTCCGCGTAAAGCATAGGGGTATCCCAGGTAGCGATTTGCCGTTAGAATGTCTCCATCTTCTAATGCTCGACGGATTTTGGTGCTACTCACATTTGAAGAGCCTATAGACAGCGGAGCGATTTGTTCTACTTGGTATTTGTACTTTTGCGACAACTTTCTCAGCTCTTCAATGCTCCCTGTCCGATTCTTTCCAAAGTGGTGATCGTACCCAATAATCACATGCCGAACGTGAACTGTCTTGACCAAAATGTCTAACACAAAGTTTTTGGATGACATGCGGCTAAATTCCCGCGTGAAAGGAATAAGCAACAGTTTATCAAGTCCCAATGTTGTGAGCTGGTCTATTTTTTCTTCTAAGGATTGAAGTAGACGCAAGGGGTTGTTCTCAGGAAATAAGACCAAGCGCGGGTGTGGATGAAAACTAATAAGGGTAGTCTCTCCCCCAGCTTCTTGGGCAACTTCCTGCATTCTAGAAAAAATTGCCTGGTGCCCCACATGTAGTCCATCAAAGGTGCCAATTGTCGCAACCGTTTGATCACCAGGAACATATGCATCCAAAGATCGGAATACCTCCATGTATAACTTCTTAGGACACAAAACTACACCTATATTGGCTTTGGTTCCAAATTTTTACCTATACCAATGGCTATCCAAAACCTTAAATTTACTCGAATTGAGAATTCCCCTGGGAAAATTCTATATTTGAGTACGTGCGTGTAACTGAACAACCTCAGTCAACTGAAAACTTTGACCTTACTACCTGATAAGTATTTGGCTGATTTCCATCCACATA
>JBCCTX010000483.1:0-3931 GCA_039197765.1 Bacteroidota bacterium | reverse complement strand
TTGCTGTAAAATAGTTCATGAGGGATACTATCGCCCGAGAGGGCATTCCATTACAAGAAGGATTAAGACTTTGTGATGCTGAAATCCATCGTTCTTTATCATCATGCCCGAGAGGGCATTCCATTACAAGAAGGATTAAGACTCGTTCCAAGTAATCATAATTAAAATTTTAAAGGTTGGCCCGAGAGGGCATTCCATTACAAGAAGGATTAAGACACCGCTTTAGCGAGATCCTCTTGGTAGTTTTTAGGTCCGGCCCGAGAGGGCATTCCATTACAAGAAGGATTAAGACCTGCTCAAGTGCTTCTATCATATCTGAAGCGCACCTGACGGCCCGAGAGGGCATTCCATTACAAGAAGGATTGATAATTGGGAATTTGTAAGCATGTCGTTATTTATCTCTCACTCCTCTCCTCCGACCCTTAATATCGTCGCGACCAAAGGGAAACTAAAAGGGGACAGCCACTAAGAGACTTAGGGGTAGACCCCATACTCCCTCAAACGAGATTTTAGGGTATTCAAGGAAATTCCCAGCGTCTTTGCCGTGCGGCTGAGATTGTGAGACTCAATCTCCCAAACTTTCAGGATGTGCTTTTTTTCTACTGCCTCCAGTTTAAGTGAAATAGGCAATGTGCTTTTTCGCAGCAAATAATCCGGTAGATCTTCCCAGGTAATTTCCTGCTGCGCAAATATGTAGCCATAGGAAATGATATTCTCCAATTCGCGCACATTGCCTGGAAAATCATAGGCCAACAGGTACTGCTCTACCTCGGCTGAAAAAGCCAAAACCTTGCGCTTCGAAGCGTGGGCTTTCTTTTGAAGCAAATAGGCAAACAGGTCTCTCAAATCTTCTACCGGGTAGGCACTCAATCCGGGTAGCACCAACTCCGCCGTATTGATGCGCCAGTACAAGTCCCATCGAAATTCACCTGCTTCACAGCGGGATTCCAAGTCTCGGTTGGTGGCAGCTATGATACGTACATCTATTTGTCGCTCCTTCCCTCCTACCGGACGAATTTTCTTCTCCTGGATAACCCGCAAGAGTACTTCCTGAACATGGCTGCTAGCATCTCCTATCTCATCTAAAAACAAAATACCCTTGTGAGCTTGTTCAAAATGCCCCTTCCGATTTCGTTCCGCCCCTGTGAAACTGCCTTTTGTATGACCAAATAGCATAGATTCTACCAAGGCTTCCGGGATGGCAGCACAGTTTAGGGCCACAAAGGGCTCATTTTTTCTGGCTGAATGGGCGTGGATATAGACAGCCAAACGCTCTTTCCCACTTCCACTTTCTCCTCTTATCAAAACGCTCACTCGGGGATCATGGGCCAGGGCGATCTTTTCGGCACGCTCGTATAAGGGCTTCAGGGTTTCGCTGATGAATAGATCCTTTGATTGTTGGCCCTGTACGCGGGCCTCCAAACGATAGGGAAAGGTCTCTTCATTTAAGGTAATGACCTGAAACCGAGGATCGGATTCCGTCATTCGGCTATCCATACCCTGAACCAGTCGGGTAGGCTGTCGCCCTTCTAAATGGTGTAATACCCATACCATACGCATGGGGGTGGTTCCGTTGGAAAAAATGATGTCAATGGGCTGTTCAGCAAATTCTTGCAATACTTTGCCTGTTTTGGCTTTCAACTCCTGAAAATCAAATATGTCCCGTAAATCTAAAAAGCGGATTTGAATGTCGATATGCGTAAATTCCCTTCGAAGGTCAGAATACAATTGCAAGGACTTCATCCCCTTATCTTCCTCAGAGGAAAGCAAGATAAATTCCTCGTGAACCTGGGGGTCAAAAAAATGTCTACAGGCATCAAAACTGGGACCTTGGGGATTTACCTCTTCTCTTTCCCCATAAACCAAGCGGTAATCTTTATACCAAGCAATCCAGGCTAGAAGCTTTCTGCGAACAGCCATACATCAAATTTTGACAGAAAAATACCAAAATTTGACCATTTATCCTAGGCTTATATCCCCTCAGCCTCTAAAAACCACATGGCACTAGTTTTGAAAGTTAGTAAAAGGTACACGCAGATATAGGTAAAACTCTTATGCAAGTAATCCTCAACAAACCCGGAACCCGACTCCACCGAAAAGCAGGAGCCTTTGAGATCCTCACCAGCGACGGGGCCCACAAACTCGCTGTGAGCAAAGTGGATTCCTTCCTCATAACTGCAAAAATCCGCATTACTTCAGACGCCATACTTCTAGCGGTGGAAAACGGAATTGACATACTCTTTGTCGATGGCATGGGGAATCCCCAGGCCCGTGTATGGAGCCATCGCTTTGGGTCCATTTCTACCATTCGTAAACAGCAAATCGTATTTGGTACCCATGTTCAGGGAATGGTCTGGATAAAAGAAGTGCTCAAAAATAGAGTAGACTCCCAGGGACATCTCCTTCGCAGCCTTATGAGAGATCGGCCCGCAAAGGTGCGACTATTAGAATCCGCAACTGAAAAAATTGCAGGGATAGGGAGAAAGTTTGAGTCAATCTCCCCAGCCCCACTCAATGACAACATAAAAGCACAATTTCGGGGATGGGAAGGAGCAGCTTCCCGTATCTATTTCTCCACCTTATCCCAAATTCTACCGGAAATGTATCGCTTCAACGGTAGAAGTCGCAGACCTGCAAAAGACCTTTTCAATTGCGCCTTGAACTACTGTTATGGAATCTTATATGGCAAGGTAGAACTTAGCTTGATCAAAGCGGGTGTTGATCCCTTTCTAGGCGTATTCCATAGAGATGAATACAATAGACCCGTACTAGTCTACGATATGATCGAATTGTATCGGGTCTGGGCAGAAACGGTAGTACTTCAACTTTGCTTTCGAAGGGTCATGGGAGAAGAAATGGTCAGCTCAAGGAAAGGGGGGTTATGGTTGGAAGCCTTGGGAAAAAAGGTGGTCATATCTGCGATGAACGACTTTCTGGCAGAAGTCGTTCAGTATAAGCACAAAAGAAGGAGTAGGGTCCAGCACATACAGGAAGATGCACACGAACTCGCCAAGCAGGTGATTACTGATACCCAAGATGATATCCCATTCTAACCGAATCCCATGAATCCATCCGCTTCTCCAACAGAACAACTGCTGAAACAATTCCGAAGCCTCTGGCAGAAGCTCAACTACTTATTGAGACGCAGGAGTATTCCGGATGATGAGCCTAAGCTCTCTCAAATAAGCTCGGGAAATCAAGAGGAATGGGAAAGTGTTCCCAGGCCAAAACCAAAAGTGCAGGAGGATTCTCATTCTCACTTTGGCTTGCTGGAATTTACCTTAGATGATCCAATGGACCCTGAGGTATTACGGGTCCAAAGGCTATTTGAGGAAATCAACTTACAGCTATCCAAAGCAAGCTCAAAACCGGTTCCTAGGCTAAATTCTCAAAAGTCCCAAAAAAGTAGAGCTCCAGCAGCAATCATTCCCCTACAAGAACGCGTCAAAGCTGTTAAAGACATTTTCGAATCCTTTCCTTCCAAACCCAAAAGCACTATGATCTGCTTCATCATGTACGACATCACAGACAACAAAATACGAAAGAAAATAGCCGACTACTTGGAAGAAAAGGGCTGTTATCGGGTTCAAAAATCCATTTTCCTGGGACAGCTTGACCGAAAGGTCTACCGAGAAATCCAGGACGCCCTCTGGCAAATTCAGCAGACTTATGACAATGAAGACAGCATCTTATTTGTGCCAGTGTCTGAGGATGAAATTAAAGCCATGCGAATCATAGGTAAGGAGGTGAATGTTCCCTTTATGCTTCAAAGAGGGAACTCGGTTTTCTTTTAAGGAAACATACCCTAGAATAAGTCCATGCAGTTTACTGGTAGTTTACTGGTAGTTTACTGGTAGTTTACTGGTAGTTTACTGGTAGTTTACTGGTAGTTTACTGGTAGTTTACTGGTAGTTTACTGGTAGTTTACTGG
>JBCCTX010000482.1:0-3959 GCA_039197765.1 Bacteroidota bacterium | reverse complement strand
TGGGTAATTCCCCCTGCCTCCTGAGAGGTCACATTGGTTTTCCTGAGGTGATCCAGTAAAGTAGTTTTTCCGTGGTCGACGTGCCCCATAACGGTAATGATAGGATTACGTGGACTGAGGTCCGCTGGATCATCCTCTTCCTCTACTAGTTCTATTTCTTGCTCGGTTACATCGATGAAGTTGACAATGTAACCATACTCTTCCGCAATGATAGTTATCAGTTCTGCATCCAGACGTTGGTTGATAGAAATCATCATTCCCAACTGGAAGCTTTTGGTGATAATATCATTAACAGGAACCTCTATGAGGTTGGCAAACTCATTGGCTGTGATAAATTCTGTTACTTCCAGAATTCTCGCTTCAGCTTCTTGTTGCTGTTCGAGTTGCTCTCTTCTCAGTGCATCTGCATCCCTCTTCGCCCTTCGTAGTCTTTGGCGAGTCCTGGAAGGACCTTGACTCATTTGAGAAAGCGTTTGCTTAATGGACTCTTCTACTTCTTTCTTGCTGGGCTTTTCCTTTTTTGTCTTGGAAGAACCTCTTCCCCCTCTGTCCGAAGTAGGTTTGTCGTTCCCTTGGGAATTTGAATCCGACCCTTTGCGTTTTCTCTTGCGCTTTCTCCTGCGTTTCTTATCCTTTTTATCGTCTTCCTGGGTTCCAGTTTGGGCTGAAGGATTTGTCGCTGCCTTTGCTTTTTCCCTTTGGTCCTTGGTAGCTGATTTCTCAGGGGAATCGCCTTTAGCAGTGTTGGCCTTACTTTTGGGTTTCTTACCTGAATCCAGGTTTATTTTCCCCATAACTTTCAAGCCTGAAAGTTTTGGCATATTATCCCTTGCCCGAATTACCTCTTCTGGGAGTTCTTCTGTAGAAGATATTTCCTCTACAGGCTCCACAGTTTCTTGGACAGGTGTGGGGGCTTCCGCTATTACAGGTGGCTTTTCAGGTTTGGGTTCCACTGGTGGGGTTTCGACCTGCTTTGCTGTAGGTACCGGGGGCTCCTTCTCTTCTGGTTTGGCCTTTTTGGCCTCCTTATTCTCCTCCTGTGGTTCAGGACTTACTTCTTGATTTTTGGGGGAAGCAGTTTTTGTTTTCTTTTTGCCAGAAACATTGTCCAAATCAATCTTCCCTACAACCTTGAGTTTGGGTCGGTCATCGGCCACCTTATCCACTGGAGCTTCTACTGCTTCTTCCTTTTCAGTAGGGGCTATTGTTGTGGGAGTTTTTTCAACCTTGGCTTCTGCCTTAGGTTGTTCTGGGGAAGCCTCTACTCCCTTCCTTCGCTTAGGAAGAATTTTGTTGCGTAATTGTTGAGCTGAAATAGGAGCATCTTCCTCTTCTTCAGGGCTTGTGTTTTCCTCCTTACTTTTGACTACCCTTCCCTCTTCCTTCCTGCGTTCAATAAATTGCTCAGCCTTTTCTTTGAGAATTTTCTCGGATGCAAATTCTTTGAGAAGAAGTTCGTATTGATCTCCGGAAAGCTTAGTATTTGGAACATTCGTTACCTTGTGGCCTTTATCCTGTAGATAATCCACAAGGGTATCACTCCCCACATTTAGCTCTTTTGCGACCTTGAAAAGTCTGTAAATTCGCTTCTTTTTTACTTCTGGCATTCTAAAATGTTATCCGGCTTTATTTCAATACAAAAGTTAATGTGTATTACCAATTAATAAAACTAAGCAATCAATGGATTATTTCATAATTCTGATACTTAGTCCTCCTCAAATTCAGAGCGCAAAATGTCGTGAATATTTTCGATAGTCTCTCGGTCCAAATCGGCTCTCCGCTCTAGTTCGTCTGCAGATAGATCAAGAACGCTTCTGGCGGTATCACAGCCAATACCTTTCAATTGATCGATAATCCACTGCTCGATTTCATCGGAAAATTCTTCCAGGTCTACGTCCTCTTCGTCTGGTTCATATTCCCTAAATACATCAATTTGGTAGTTCGTAAGTTTACTCGCTAGTTTTATGTTTAATCCATTCTTTCCGATAGCAAGTGAAATCTGGTCAGGCTTGAGGAATACCTGAGACATTCGCCCTTCTTCTTCTAATTTAATAGAGGAGATTTTAGCAGGACTTAATGCCCGTTGGATGTAGAGGGACTCGTTGGAAGTATAACTGATTACGTCAATATTTTCATTGCGCAATTCCCGTACAATTCCGTGTATTCTTGAACCTTTCATCCCTACACAGGCTCCTACCGGATCAATTCGGTCATCGTAGCTCTCCACAGCAACCTTCGCACGCTCTCCCGGTTCCCTTACGATACCGCGAATGGTAATCAAGCCATCGTATATCTCAGGTACCTCTTGCTCAAATAGCTTTTCAAGAAATAGAGGAGCTGCGCGAGAAATGACTACTCGGGGATTATTGTTCCGCATGGTTACTGCGGTTACTACTGCCCTGAGGGTATCTCCCTTTCTAAATTTATCCTTGGGAATTTGCTCAGACTTAGGCAGGATCAATTCTGTCCCTTCATGCATTACTAGAATTTCATTTCTCCATATCTGATAGACTTCCCCAACAATAATTTGACCAATGAGTTCCTGGTACTGCTCTATGATACCTTGTTTCTCAAGGTCTCTGATTTTCTGGGTAAGGGTCTGCTTGGCCGTTTGAACGATTTTTCTCCCAAAATCAAAGAAGTTTATTTCCTCGGCTAAGTCGTCTCCTACTTCATAGTCTGAATCAATGGTAAGAGCTTCACTAAGGGGAATCTGCTGCAACTCGTCTTCCAAATCCGTATCTTCCACCACTTCTCTTTCTCTAAAACCCTGTATATCTCCTTTGTCTACGTTTACGATAATCTCAAAATTCTCATCCGAACCATATTGTTTGCGGATCATGGTTCTGAACACTTCTTCCAACACCCCCATAAGGGTAGCTCGGTCTATATTTTTAAACCGGGAAAATTCGCTGAAGGCTTCAACGAGATTGATTTTGGTATCTTCTACCTTTCTTCTTGCCATCCGTTCAAAATTAATCTAAAACAACTTTTGCTTCTGCTATCTCTGCTAATTCCAAGTTCATGTAAGGAGAAGCTTCCAGTTTATTTACTTTTTTCTTAGGTGTATTTTTTTTCTTTCTTCCTTTTAAGGTTTGTATGCTCGTGTCAATTTGTATACGCTTTTCATTAACTTCTAGTAGTTTGCCTTGATGGGTTTCCCCATCATTTGTAGTAACCCGCAATATCCTTCCAACATTTTTAGGGTACTGTCTTGCGAGTTTCAGAGGGAAACCCACACCCGGTGAAGAGACTTCAAGTGAAAAGGTATTATCTCCCAGGGGCTCTTCTGCTTCTAACCACTTATTTATACGCCGGCTGACCGTTGTACAGGTTTTCAGGGATATTCCTTCGTCAGTATCGATTTTGATAGAAAGAACATTTTTTTTTTCCCCGCTTGAGATGAATATCTACAACAAAAATTTCCGGGTCTGCCTCTAAAATAAGCTCAATTAGCCTTTCTTTATGGGTGTCTGTCAGCATATTAAAAAAATAAGGGAGTGGAAAACCCTCCCTATTTCGTTTAATGCAATGCGAATTTAATGTATTTTCCTTTATTCACCAAACGCCATAAAGGCCAATATGAAGAATTGAGAGGGGTAGTTTAGAAAAATCGCTCAAAAATACTTTCATTTTCAAAGTGTATAAGACGCTGACACTCAGTATTTATGAAAAAACTCTTATAATTTCAAAGTGTATATCCCGAATTATGCAACAAATACGCAACATTGATTGCCCTAAATTACCGAAATTCAAAAAATTTTTGGCGAAATGAATTATTAAATTTGCTTATGATTTGTTTATTTTTTTGAACATTAGAGGGGAATCAAGTCTGATAAAAGGTATTAGGTAATTTACTGCTAAGATTGATCAAATGAAAGAACTGTCCTAGGTGGCAGTAAAGAAGTTGGGGAGGCCACAGAAGCCCCTTACGGATTTTGACAAGAAGATAATGCAGG
>JBCCTX010000481.1:0-4018 GCA_039197765.1 Bacteroidota bacterium | reverse complement strand
CCACAGGTTAGGTTGTAAGTTCAGGGTATCTCATCGTCAATCATAAAAAAGTCATCCAAAGTCAGTGTCGAAAAGGGTTCTGGGTTGGAGAGTAGGATAGTCGATAGTCCGTAGTCCGTGGTAAAAAAAAAGAGCTAGTTGGATAGTCCACAGTTTAGGTTGTAAGTTCAGGGTATCTCAGCGTCAATCATAAAAAAGTCATCCAAAGTCAGTGTCGAAAAAGGGGCTAGGGTTTGGGGTTAAGACCTAGTCGTTTGAATCCCCGAAGAATTTTCCTTGGGAGAAACCAAAAGAAGGATTGGGAACTTATAAAGGAAACGATGCGTCAGTCAAACAAGGCGTACTTTTCCACCTTCAAATTTCCCTCCAATGGCCCAAACTGCAATTCACCCTACTAAATCCAACCTTTACCTACGTACCATACTCAAAGAGATTGGCTTTATAACTTTTGGAGTAGCTATGGCTAGCATTGGTTTGAAAGGATTTCTCCTTCCCAATGGATTTTTAGATGGCGGAGCAATGGGTATTTCTCTGTTGGTTCAGATTCTCACTCACATTGATCTATCCATTTTAATTGTCCTGGTCAACCTTCCCTTTATTTTGATTGGGGTTAAACAGGTTTCCCTGCGATTTTCTATCAAAAGCGCTATCGCTATTATTGGGCTTGCCTCATTGGTTCACGTTATACACCTACCTCCTGTAACAGAAGATAAGTTATTGATAGCGGTTTTTGGAGGCTTTTTTTTAGGGGCAGGAATCGGTCTATCCATTAGAGGAGGAGCCGTGATTGATGGGACAGAAGTCCTAGCCATAACGATCAGCAGAAAGTTTAGCCTGACTGTGGGAGACTTTATCGCCCTCTTCAACGTGGTATTATTTTCTTTTGCAGCCATTATGGTCAACGTAGAAACGGCCATGTATTCCATGTTAACTTATTTCGCCGCATCTAAAACCGTGGATTTTATTATTAATGGCATTGAGGAATATATCGGGGTAATGATCGTTTCAGACCATTCCAATGCGATACGGCATAAAATTACCCATGACTTAAAAAGAGGAGTTACCGTATTCAAATCAGACGAAGGCTTTCGCAAAGGCCAGCCCAATGTTACAGAGAAGTGTATTCTCTTTTGTGCTATTACTCGCTTAGAAGTATCGAAGTTGCTACAGGAAATCGAGAAAATAGATCCGAAGGCATTTATCGTTCAATACCCCGTCAAAGACACAAAAGGAGGTATGATCAGGAGACGACCTTTGCATTGATCCTACATCCCCGGCAACAACATCACCGCATTCTGTATCATACGGGAAGGCCCCCGCCAGAACATTCGATACTGCGTATTGTCTGTAATCAATACCACCTTGCCCTGTCCCATATTTACGACACCTGCCCAGCTTTTTCCTGCCAGGTGCTTGAGATTTTCAGAGGAGGCATAGCCTGCCGAGAGAAGTTTATCCGCATCTTTCTCATAATAGCCCACTGTCTGAAAGTTTGTGGAAGGTTTCAGCCCGGTAGAACCAAACTTTAAGGCATAGACTTGGTCTTTGATTCCAAAGCCTAAAGGATGACCGGTATCAATATGCGCGTTGAGCGCCGATCCAGGAATGCGTTTGAGCCCATAATAGCGCTGTCTTTCCTGATAGGGCAGGTACTTAGCTAACGAGCTGGTATCTTTTCCAGGCCGGTCAAGTTCTACGGCTGTCAGTTCTGATTGTTTTTTGGTGAAAAAATCTGCCGATTCTTCTGTGGCAATGAGGACGCCTCCCCTTCGAATCCAGTCTTCAAGTGCCTCAAGACCTTTCTCTCCAAAGAGAGCGCTTAAGTTATTCGCGCCTGGCAAGAGCAGGACGTCGTAGTCATTCAAGTCTCCATAGCCATACCGTCGACCAAATTTGGGAACATCAGTTTGTTGGAGTTGCGTAGGCCGAAGGCGTGCTACCGGTAAGCGGGTATCTTGGTCGAAGAGAAAGTAGAGCTGGCCAGCAGTGTAGGTATCGAAGGGTTGATCTACCATGAGAGCAACCTTAGGGGGTTTGACGACATTGCTACTCCGCGAGACCAAGTCGATCCCTGTATCCATCCGGCCTGTGTTCAGACCCACTACCTGAACTTGGGCATCACTCGCAAGTTGCTCCATGTCTGCGACAACGGTAGCGGCTTTTTCGAGGTTTCTTCCTAGTAAAATGATCAAAGATCCGGGTGAGAATTTTTGGTCTCCTATACCAAATGCCTTCTCAGCACTGCGAACCCGATAGCGCATTTTCCAGAGCATGGCCAAAGCTCTCGGCGCATAGCGCTGGTTCCAGTCGATGACATAGGCATACTCCGCTTCAGGATTTGTAATTCCCTGTGGAAGTTTGGGTGCTTCTTGCAGGGGTTCAGTAGAGATGGATAGAGCTTGATTTACCGCAAAGGCTTCTAGGTTAAAAGCCAAAGGAGCAGACCAGGTAGACATGTCATACATCACAGAGTCTTCTATCTCCATGAATTGTTGCATGACAGTATTAATGAATAAATGGCGGCTTTGATCTGTTGAAATGATGTAGGTACCTACAGGAAAGCTTTGACGACCAAGGCTATTGTCCCGATAGTTTTGAGCGTTTGCAACGGTAAATTCTGAGGTACTTTTTTGGATCTCTACGCCATGTTGTAGCAGAATGTGGAGCACTTCATAAAGGTAGCCAGAAGGGTCATCAGGTAGGATATACGCCTGAGTGGCTACCTTGCTCGAAGCAGGATCCATGGCTTCACGTGCATATGAGATGAGTGCCGATTTGCGTTCAACAGCTTTTTTTAGGGAAGCAATAGAAGTTGTATAGTGATCAAAAACTCTTTGTCTAAGGGTGAGTATCTGTCCGTCATCCGTTTCAACAGCGCGCCCTCCGCCAATTCCCCCTTGTTCTACCAGCATGCCTATTGCCCCCATTACTGAAGGATAGGAAGAACCGTAGCCGGGATAAAAGAAATCAAAGGATTCGCGGGTGAAATAAGCGATTTTGTGTTTATCAAAAGCAGCAATATTGGCTCTACCGAACGTGTCACTCCAGGCTTCATAAGTATCCGGGAGTAACATATTCCGAGGAGTAGTCCCTGGCGCTGTGAAGTAATTGCTGTTAATACCCTGCTCGTGGTAGTCCACGTGAACTTGAGGCATCCATTGTTGGTAAATAGAGATATGTCCTCGGGATTCGGGGTGAATGCCCCAAATCCAATCTCTGTTTAAGTCAAACCAATAGTGGTTGGTCCTTCCATTAGGCCAGGTAGCGTCGTGCTCCAGTTCCATAAACTCAGTCGCTGGAACCGCTCTCCGCATAGATTTGTACCAATAGGAATATCGATCCCTTCCATCAGGGTTGATACAGGGATACATAACAAAGACCACATCGTTTAGTAAACTTTCGGTTTCCGCATCCTGGGCTGCGGCAAGACGGTAGGCTACCTGCATGGCAGCTTCTGCAGTAGATGCCTCATTTCCGTGAATGTTATAGCTGAAAGAAACAACCATAGGGGCATCAGGACTGAGGGAAATGGAGTTATCGTTCCCTCCATTCATACGCTCAAGGTTCTTCTGTCGAAGCGTTTCCAAACGGCTATGGTTCTCTTCGGAGCTGATTACCAAGTATATGAGTGGACGACCCTCATAGGTTTCTCCATATTCCCCTAGCGTAATACGACTCGAAGCCTGGCCAAGGACTCGAAAGTATGCCACCATCTGATGGTACAAGGTTAAGGCTTCTCCCAACTCATACCCATGGTACTGAGCCGGGCTGGGAATAGACGAATCATAAACCAAGTCGGGTTCAAAGGCGAATCGCTCGGGGAGAAGAATATTTTGGGCAAAGATAGGCTGTATGAAAAATAGAATCAGGAGGGTACCAACGAGTTTTTCGGCTTTCATTTAAGTGTGGGTTTAGGTTATGGGCCCTAAAACTAGGGAAAATATATATGGATTCCTTTCCTCACGGATAGTATCTAGGGCCTGTTCAAGGGAACCAACGCTACATTTTTTTAATTTTT
>JBCCTX010000480.1:0-4030 GCA_039197765.1 Bacteroidota bacterium | reverse complement strand
TTAAACTGCTCCGTTGCAGCCTTTACATAGTAAACAAAGATCATCGGGGTAGCGGGATTCATAGAAGTACGGAAGCGTGAATAGTTCAAGTTGAAAAAGAAGAAATGAGTACGTTTAAAACGGAAGGGGAACACCCTCTATAGCAGTTCGACGATTAAATTCTTGCAAGATTTTCGTAAGGACAGAATGGGTATGCTTAGGTTGGACTGAGCGTCCATCTATTGCTCGTACAGGCGTAAGTTCCCCCATTGTACCGGTAACAAACACCTCATCAGCTGTGTAGAACTCCGTCAGAGAAAGGTTTTTTTCATATGCGGGTATATCCACGCTTTTGGCAATTTCTAGGCACAGCCCTCGGGTAATACCCGGTAGGCATGCGTCGGCATGAGGAGTATACAAAGTACCCTTTCGGCTCATGAACATATTGGTTGCATTAGTCTCCGATACAAATCCATGGGTATCCAACATGATCGCTCCATCGGCTCCTGCAAAGTTCGCCTCGATCTTTGCTAGGATATTGTTCAGCAAGTTGTTGTGGTGAATTTTGGAATCCAGGTGTTGGGGAGCATTTCTGCGAACGGAAGAAGTGATCAAGCTGATCCCCTTATCATTGTCATATACAGGAGCCTTCCATTCTGCCAATACAATTAGGCAGCAGCCAAACTGATTCAGTCTGGGATCCATTCCCGAAGTGATCTTTTCTCCTCGGGTAAGGGTAAGCCGAATATGGGTGTCATCTCGCATCCCGTTAGCTTCTAAGGTCTGAAAAACAGCAGATCTCACTTCCTCATTCGATGGAATATCTTGGAAAGCAAGGGCATGAGCGGAGTCTTGCAGGCGCTGTAGGTGTCGATCTAAGCAAAAGATCTTTCCTTTATACACCCGAAGACCTTCCCATACGGCATCTCCCCCCTGTACGACACTATCAAAAACAGATACCTTGGCTTCAGATCTGGGGTAGAGACCGTCTTTGACATATACCTGTAGATGGTCATTTTGAGGATTGTATTGCTGAAGCATATAGGCCTGTTAAACGATATAAGGCAATGTTACAAAAAAATAAACGAATATCTCAACATCTGTATGTGTGCTAGTTTGATTGGTGGGAATAGAAAATAAGTTGCCTCACTAAATGTCAAAAATTTCTTCCTTTTCCCCTATTGGATGCTTTGACTACCTTTAAAGATATGGTAAAAACGCTACTCAACTTTATTTACACGAAACATCCTATCAATGAAATTGATCTGTAGCGTTTTTCTTCTCTTGCTGTGCACATATGAATCCAATATAGCATGCGGGCAAATTGTAAAGTCCCCGTTTAAAGATCCAAAAGCCGTCGAAAGTCTTCGCAAGAATTCAAACAGAACTTCACAAGTAGCAATTAGGACAAGTATCTCTATTGGTGGAGTAACCCGTGGAAAGGGTGAAAGGCAAGGGGCCACTTATTCGCGGACAGGGATAGGGTTCATGACAATTACCCCACAAGGGAATGCGCATGAGTGGGGTATATTTAACCCGACTTGGGGGGGAAGTGGAGAGATACTAGATACTACACGGACTCCGCTTAGAAATAGGCGTCTTGGAGTAGGCATTAGCTATCAATATAGGTTAAATTTTTCCATCAAGTCAGAGAAAAATCAAAGTCCATGGGCCTTATTTTTAGGGTTTGGGGGGTATATGGAGTACCTGTTTCGATCGGGTGAGTTTAATCCGGATTTCTTTGGAGGCTTTCCTACCAAAGACCAGCGAGCGACGGTTATGTCTAAGGAACAGTCCTTTATTGCAGGCTTAGAATTGATTCCTGGTAGCAGATGGAATATAGGTAGTAGACTTTGGGGAGAGATAGCTATCCCACTGACCGTAGTAGAATTTTCGACCTTTTCCATAGAAGAGAATATCCTAAACTCTTCAAATGAGGTAGAACTTCAAAGCACTCATCCTTCTTATATGAATTATCTAAATACCTTGCTAGCCTTCCAATTTGGGCTGGGCTTCTATCTGTAGCGTATTTTAGCTTACTCCCGATACAGTGCATCAATAGGGTTTGCCACTGCTGCACGATAGGAGAGCAGGCTGATAGTTAAAAAGGCGATAAATACAGAAACCAGCACGGCTCCAATATAAACTCCCATGCCTACCTGCGTTTGGTAGGCAAAGGTCTGTAGCCAATTGCTACTTCCCCACCAAGCTAGACCAGCTGCAAAGGGGAAGGCAATGAGAATGAGGACGAGAAAGTCTTTAGAAATCAATCCCACAATACTACCTGAACTGGCACCGATAACCCTTCGAATACTTATCTCCTTGCGTCGCTGGGCAGTTGTAAAAGCACAGAGGCCAAACATTCCGATGCAGGCAATAAAAATGGCTAATAGGGTGAAAAAGGTGAGGATATTTTTCAATTGCTGCTCAGCACTGTACAGTTCTGCCAAATCCTCATCGAGAAAGGTAAACCCAAAGGGATTCCCTGAGACGTATTGGTCCCAGACGGTTTCCAGGGATGCGAGCGTCGCATCTGTGTCCGTGGGCCGGATGTTTACGATTAGGTTATTGTACTGGTTGGGTTGTATCCGGAGGATCATAGGATGAATGTCTCTGTAGACAGGTTCGAAGTGCATATCCTTATAGATCCCCACAACCTTGGCAACATCTGGTTCTGCATCGGGATTGGCACCGGGAAACGGGAGAAAGGTTAGCTTGACTCCTAGAGGATCGTTGGGCAATTCCAACTCCCTAACGGCGGCTTCATTTAGCAAGAGGGATTCAGTAGAATCTGTCCCATATTGTTGATCCAAAGTTCTTCCGGTTAGCAACTTGAGTTCCATCGCCTCTACATAGTTATAGTCAACACCTACGACAACAGGGTTATGAACCTTATCGAAGGGTTGCCCTTCTACTGTAACCCGTGCGATTCCTCGGGGATTTCCGGGGATACTGGAGGTAGCCGTAGCTTGAATGACATTAGGCAGTCGGCTAAACTCCTTTTTTAAAACCTCCGCAGATCTAATTTTTTTATCGGCTTCTGGAATTTGTAGGGGAATCACGAGACGATTGTCTTTATGAAATCCCATATCCATGTTCTCGATATAGTTCAACTGCTTGAACAATATGCCAATTCCGATTAGTAAGGAAGTAGAAATGACAAACTGAATGACCACAAGGGATTTTCTGAGTATGGCTCCACTACTTTTTTGCCCTATATTACTACGCATGACCTGGAGGGGTTGAAAGCGAGATAAGTATAAGGCTGGATAGCTCCCCGCCGCTAATCCTACCAGGAGTAGTATCCCCAAGATCAGTATCCACATTACAGGATCTGCCATTCCTGAAAAAGAGATAGCTATATCAGTTGTTTGTGCAAGAACCCCTCGCATGAGGACGGCTAATCCGATGGCCAATACCAGGGAGATAAAGGTAACAATGACCGATTCCCCTAGGTATTGAGGAACCAGCTGGGCCTTGATAGCCCCTAGTACTTTGCGCATACCAACTTCTTTGCTGCGGTTTGCTGCGAGAGCTGTGGCTAGGTTGATGAAATTGATACATGCAATGAGGAGAATGAGGATCGCTATGCCAATAAAAATATATACAAATGTCCCATTCCCATTGGGTTGTATTTCGGCAATGAGATTGGAATAAAGATGGATATCCAGCAAAGGCTGTAAAAACATACCTTTTAGAAAGTCTTTATTTTCTTCACTTACCTTAGAAGCATAGATCGACTTGAGCTGAGCCTCTACAGCATCCGGTTCCTGTGAGCGGAAGTAAGTATATACGGAAGAAAAGGAGGGACTTTGAAAAATGGGTGCATCAGGCCCACCGAAAAGGGGTACTAGGGTAGACATGGAAGCGAGAAAATCGAACTGAAAATGAGAAGTTTGGGGATAGGCCTTTACCACGCCTGAAACTTGTAGATCTACCTGTTGGCCATTGATCTCTGCTTGAATGATTTTTCCGAGGGCATCCGAATTTCCAAAGTATTTTTTCGCAGTAGGCTCTGTAATCACCACTTGGTTGGGGCCTTGTAAGCTTG
>JBCCTX010000479.1:0-4046 GCA_039197765.1 Bacteroidota bacterium | reverse complement strand
GCTCCATAAGCTTAAGTGCGATTCCTTTTCTCCGATAATCTGGACTAACATACAACCTTTTCACCTCTCCAATTCCTTCCTCCAATTTTCTTAAGGCTACGCACCCAGCAGCTTTGTCTTCCCACAAGGCTAGCAGGAGCACACCCCCAGGTGGCCCATACTTCCCCGGTAAGGCCTGTATTTCTCGCCGGTAGCTTACCAGAGCGGGATCACCCTTACGGGTATTTCCGTATTCCTCCAATAACTTACGAACTTGTTCGACCTGAGGGGAGTTGTGGGCAGGGATAATGGAAAGGGACATTAAAAAAGGTTTTTGGGTTTACACTTCACAGTCCATAGTATTCCTTTAATCAAAATTAAAGTACCCCTCTGCGGTCCATGGTTAGGGTATATTGACTTTTTCCCAATTTTACAAAAAAAATGACCCCGAAGGAATACTCCTTCGGGACCTCCCTATCTGTAAATCAAATTAGCTTAGAAAAAACAAGAAGACAGATGTATATTCAGGAAAAAGAGAAAATATTTACAAGCAAAATCTACAAGCTTTCCCAAATAGAAATAGGCCTGTCCTGCCTGGATATTAGAATCAATTTTTTGTAATCCCAAAGGATCATACACACCAGATTGAAAAAGATGAAGGTACTCAAAAGAACAACCTCTTTAATCTGACCAGAAAAAGCATGGATGAGGACATTACTCAGGATGGGTATAAGGAGTAATGCACCAAGAGTAGAAAGGCGTTGGCTCACCAAAAACAATCCCACAACTACGAGGAATAGTCCCATAAACTCTCCATAAAACCCTAACTGGCTCAATGCCTCTAAGAAGTAATTTAAAGGAGGAGAATCAGCTAACCAGGTCCATTCGTTTTGCCATAGGTGAAAAATTCCCAATACCACGCAGATTATCCCCGTATGTATCCGCAACAACATAACAAACACGTGCACACTTTTAATCTCTCTCAGAATATCAATGATGTTTGACATAGTTTTGTTGTTTTAACTGTATGTGTCAGGTTTAGTGAAATACACTATTCTATGCTCACAAAACTAGGGCATGGAGCCTTCTGCTCTAAAGCCTTTCAAAAATGAACCTAACAGATGTTAGAAATTCAAGATTCAGCTCATAAATGTGAATAGTTATTATCCAATACTTTATTTTTTATAAAATTTAATAGGTCTGGGATTCACAGAATTGTGTTAGAGATTGTACCAGTTGTTCATAATTATGCGTCAATGGTAATTTTTAACGTAAAAACTGTCATGACTAGAAATATCGATCTGTCACCATCCCAGGTAATCCCTCTATGTATCCTGTGGGAAAAATTTCCGTTATACATAGTATTCTAACCTTTTAATCACCTACTATTATGAAGAATGTATTTCAGCAGTCAGCCATTCTGGGACTATTCCTCCTTATATGTCTGGGTATATCTGCTCAAAATGGCGTAACCCTTCCCCCTAGTGGCTCCAACATGAAGAGTGTAATCAAGCAACAGGTTGGGCTAGCCTGGGTAAAAATTTCTTATGGCAGTCCAGATGTTGCGGGAAGAGAAGGAAAAATATGGGGCCAATTGGTTCCTTATGGAACCACTGATTTTGTTGCCCAGGGCTTCGGGACTGCAACGGAAGGGCCCTGGCGGGCAGGGGCAAATGAAAACACAACCATTAGCTTTAGCCATGATGTATTAGTTGAAGGAGAAAAATTGGCGGCAGGTACCTACGGGTTGCATATAATTCCCGCTGAGGAAGGGCCTTGGACCCTTATATTTTCCCATAATTCTACCCAATGGGGAAGCTACTTTTATACCGAGGATGAGGATGCTTTGCGGGTAGAAGTAGAAACCCAGGAGGCACCCTTTTCTGAATATTTGCGCTTTGACTTTCCCGTGAGAAATCTGGATGAAGCTGTTGCTGCACTGTATTGGGAAAATCTCCAAGTTCCCTTCCGAATCCAAGTAGAAAATGTAGCAGACCAATACATTGCTCAGATGCGAAAAGACCTCCAATCTACGGCAGGTTTTACCTGGATGGGCTATCGAGGAGCCGCGGCCTATTGCTTACAGCAGGGCAAGAACCTGGAAGAAGCCCTACAATGGGCAGAGATTGCCCTAAGCCATCCTTTTATAGGAGATAAAAACTTTAATACCCTACAAACAAAAACAGAATTACTGTATGCACTAGAGAATAAGGAAGCAGCAGAGGAAAGTTTAATGGAAACGCTGGCTGAGGGTACGCCGATGCAGGTATACCAATATGGGAGTGGCCAAGCCCAACAAGAGAAGACGGAAAAAGCTGTGAAAATTTTCGAGTTCGCCGCAGAACGCGATCCTGACACTTGGCTTTCACATGCAGGCCTCGCCGCAGGATACCGCATACAAGGGGAGAAAGCCAAAGCAATCAAACACTATAAAGCAGCCATGAAGACCGCCCCAGATCAGTGGAAGTCCTCTTTGGAAGCAAGAATAAAGCAAGTAGAGGAGGCAGAGGGAAGATAAAGGCCAGAACCTCAGTACCTCAAGCCTTGCATTTGTAGGAGGTATGTACTTCATATATTCCTTCCTTAATGGATTCGATAAATGGTAGCCCGTCCAGTAGTTGAGGGTACTACCATTTATCGAATTAATTAGTTGTCTTCATCGTATATTCGTATTTTGCGTTATGCACAATCCGCTTAAATTAACCTTAAACACCGTTGCTTATACTCCCCCTAAACACAGCTGTATGACAGATAGGCCCACCACCCAACTTGCCCAGCGTGTACTAGAAGCCTATCGCGAGGCAGCCCTCACCTTGGTCGCAGCAGAAAGCTGCACGGGTGGGTTGTTAACCGTCGCATTGACTGATATTCCCAGAGCATCCGCAGTAGTCGATCGCGGCTTCGTGGTATACAGCAATGCCGCAAAGATGGAGGTACTGGGAGTAAATCCTGAATGGATCGTGCAACATGGAGCAGTGAGTGCAGAGGTAGCAGAGGCTATGGCGGCTGGAGCATTGGAAAAATCTGGAGCCGATGTTGCCCTTTCTATAACTGGAATTGCAGGTCCCAGTGGAGGGAGCGTCCAGAAGCCTGTAGGGCTTGTGTATCACTGTTGCCACCAACGGGGGCAAGTACCACTAATCGTTCGGAATCTGTTTACCGGGGATAGAGAGGAAATTCGAAGAAAATCCGTTGAAAAAGCCCTAGAACTGTTACTGAAAGTAGTGGTATAAGTAAATGCGAGCGATATAACCCTTCAGCTTGGGCTATTAGACCTTCACGAGAATGCTTTCCCTTACCGCATCTACGATTGCCTCCACGTCATATCCACACTCTCTATACAATTCCTGTTGTGTTCCATGCTCGATGAATCTATCTGGAACCCCCAAGCGCTTCACGCGAGCCCGATAGTCGTGGTCTGCCATAAATTCTAGGATGGCAGAACCAAACCCTCCTTTAATCGCTCCATCTTCTACTGTAACCACCCGGGAGAAGTTGGAAAAAACTTCGTGTAAAAGCTCCTCGTCCAGAGGCTTGACAAAGCGCATATCATAATGGGCAGGGAAGATGTTTTCGTGTTTAAGGTGTTCGATGGCCCACTGAGCAAAATTGCCTGGATGCCCTATCGTGAGTATGGCTACGTCTTCTCCTTCTGTTAGTTTTCGACCTTTTCCTACAGGAATGCGTTCTAGCGGTTGCTGCCAATTTGGAGTAACGCCCTTTCCTCTAGGGTAGCGGATAGAGAAGGGGCCCATATCTTCCTGTGAAGCTGTAAACATGAGGTTGCGAAGCTCTACCTCATCCATAGGCGCCGAGACTGTCATATTGGGAATACAACGGAAGTAAGCAAGGTCAAATACTCCTTGATGGGTAGCTCCATCTGCTCCAGCTATTCCCCCCCTATCCAAACAAAATACTACGTTCAAGTTTTGAATACACACATCATGGATAACCTGATCATAGGCACGCTGCATGAAAGTAGAGTAAATATTGCAGAAGGGAATTAAGCCTTGTGTAGCTAGACCTGCTGAGAAGGTAACTGCGTGCTGTTCGGCAATTCCGACATC
>JBCCTX010000478.1:0-4051 GCA_039197765.1 Bacteroidota bacterium | reverse complement strand
GGAGAAATCTTAAGCACCTAACTCCCTCAAGCCCCACAAGGAGGCATCAAAATCTTTTCACTTTTTTGCCTTAAATAAACCCAAGGCAGCATATCCATTCAATCCCACCCCAAAAAGGTTAATACCAATGGCGAGTACTCCTGCTCCTACCGTCCTATACAGCTCAGGGCTATGACTCAAGGTAAGCATATGCTTAATTACGCCACTATATCCAAACACAAGCACAGCCAAGAACATCAATATTCTAAAGAGGAGGATACGCTTCATTTTCCCAGCAAGAAGAAATAGGGCGTAGAGGATCATAACCCAAACACCCAATTTCGGATCTGTGGGGGTCAAGGCCTTCCCTGAAGACAGCAAAAGTCCCCAACTTACGATATTGAATAGAATACCCAGTATAGAATAGCTTAGCTGGAGTTTTAGAAGGGTATTTAGCTTCAAATCAAAGTCTAGCATCTACAGCTATAAAATGTAACCAACTTTCTACTTACTTTGATAAAAGTTATTATCTGTTAATTAAGACTAAAGAATTATTGGGGGAAAAATTAAATATTATTTTGGATGCTACCAGATTAAAGAATTTCATTTTCATCATATTTAAATACAACCTTATTTTTCCTTTTCCCTGTAATTCCAAAAAATAGATCCTCACCTATATCTTTAAGCTTTCTTCCAGTAGCAGATATCGCTAGTCTTTTAGGATCGTCTACAGGTAATGGAGTATCATCCAGGATTAAATAAATGATAAATCCCTCTCCCTTTTTTCCTTCAAGTTGTTTTGCTGAATCTCTTTCAAATACCACCCAGTCCCTATTCTTCGATTTTTTTGAATATACTACCACAACTTTATCAACTTTCGAAATAGAATCTTTAATAAGTTTATCTAATTGCTTACCAGGTTGAAAATCTCTATTATCTCTTATGACAGTTATATTCCTATCCCTTAACCATTGGTCTATTTTATTCACAGTTTCACTATCTTGCCAAGAATAACTAATAAATACTTTTGCGAGCTCTGGGATATGAGGTAGTATCAGTCCTTTAGTTGAATTCCAGCCTAACTTCTTAGCTATTTCTGTAGCTAAAAGGTATCCGTTCATCTAACCCCATATTTAGTCTTTGAGGAAATTGATCGACCTTTGAGGGGTGATTGGTTTCATTCTTTTAAGTAAATGGTATTTTCCTCGGTATACTTATCATCAGGTTTCCAGTTGAGCCAAGGGGGTAGATTGGGATTGGGTTTCCAGCGGTGTGGGAGCAACTCCTCGATTCGGTTAATGGGATGCTTAGGCAGGGTTTCGAGTATGTCGGTGAGATACTCTACCGGATTTAATCCTCTGACTTTTGCAGCTGCAAGGAGTGCATATAAGTTTCCTGCGTTTTGTGCAGCCTTTTCAGATCCAGCAAATAAGTAGTTTTTCCTTCCCAGGGCAATGGGTCTTATTTGGTTTTCTACCCGATTGTTGTCGATTTCCACTCTTCCATCCTCGAGGTATCTTTGGAGGTAGGGGAAGCGCTTGAGGGCATGTGTTACAGCCTTGCCAAAGCCACTCTGAGGCAGGACCTTGGGGTCCTGAGCCTGCTCTTGTAGCCAGGTTTTGGCAGCCTTTATCAGGGGTTTGGCCCTTCGCTGACGGAGTTCATAGCGCAGGGTAGCTGCCACTTCCGGACTCTGGGCATGCTCCATGAGTTCCTTAGCTTGAGCTTCGATGCGGTACAGAAGGCCTATAAACCTCAAGGCACGTTGTACCTGTTGGGAGTAACTCCCCTTTTGAGCCTCAAAGAACTTACGACGCACATGTGCAAGACAACCCACCAGGGTAATGTCCTCTCGCTGATCCAAGGCTTGATAGACGGAGTAGCCATCGGTCTGGATATAGCCCTGGAACTTGGCCAGGGTTTCATAGGGATATTGGCCTCCCCGTCCGGGGTGGTAGTCAAAAAGGGCTAAGCCGCTGATGGGATCGTGATACACCCAGTAAAACCCTCGATGAGATTTGCCTGGAGGTGGGGGTTTCCTGCGCTTTTTGCCACTTTTAGGTAATACCCTGATCGGAGCGAGTACCTGTATGTGGGTCTCATCTACCTGTAGATAGGGAGCCCTTAGCACCACGCTTTGATTGGCCTCAAAAAGTGGGTGGAGCAACTCACATACAGACATCATCCAGCCTGAGACGGTAGCCTTGGCTAATTTGACTCCCTGACGCTCAAAGCGTTTGATCTGGCGATGTAGAGGTAAATGATCCAGATATTTGTCGCAGATTATTTGGGCTAACAAACGAGTACCAACACTCAGCTTGGGTAGGGGACGCTCAGGAGCCTGAGCAGCCACGAACTTGGATTTTGGAGTCTCATCCTGAGCGACAGCTTCTGGCTTGCGCAGCAGCTTGGGCCGACGAAGTTGGCGAACGTAGAGCCTTTCAGGATCGTATTCGAGTTCTTCAGTGATTTCATAGCCCATGATGATATAATTGTCCAGATTATCTACATCGGGATAGACATCAATGACTACCCGGGGTAGGTCTGCTGGCCAGGCCTGACGACCGGTAGGCTTGGCTTTGGCTTTTTTCTTTTTCCTGTTGTAGCTAATCTGCTCTGTTGGAGGCTCGACTGTTTCACTAGCAGCTAGGTCGAGATCCATCTTCAGCTGGTCGGGATCAGAGGGAATGAAGCGTTCGCGTTTCTGGCCGAAGACCTGACGTTTGAACCAATCGATCTGTTCTTGTAGCTGGGCATTCTGATTGACTAGGTGAGCATTTTGATCGGCCAAAGCGGCGATTTTTCGTTCTTTTTCCAGGATGATTTCTTCTTTGCTCACTCCTTAAAGATACACTAAAAAGCGCCCCTTCCCTAGCCTATAGCCATCTTTTTAGCTAATTGCTGGCCCTTTTTCCCTAAAGAATAGCGCTTGCGTTTTCTTACCGAAGCCAGTTCTACTCCTTCTATGATTAGCATTAACTCCGACCAGCCAATCGATACAGATTCCAAACCAGAATGAGCCTTGGGAAGCTCGAAAGTTCCTCGTTCTAGTCGCTTGTACCACAGCACCATGCCCCCTTCTTCCCACAGCAGCAGCTTCATTCGGTTGCGACCTCGGTTGACAAAAACGAAGACATCACCTGACAAGGGATCTCCCTCCAATTCCCGACTGATCAGACCAGAGAGTCCATCAAAGCCTTTACGCATATCTGCCACGCCCATATACAGCCAGTAACGGTGGGAAGCTCCCAGGCTCAGCATGGACCTGCCAGAGTTTGAACCAATTGGGCCAAGTATTCCGAAGAAACTCCCCCTAAGTAAAGTCGGACTGAGCCATAGTGAAGCTCGATACCTGAGGCCTTACCCTCAGTAGGCGATAAGGCTACAAAACCCTTCATCTCTCCTTGCTGATCTCCTCGGTAGCGCTGCCACCAGTACTGAAAGGTTCCTGGCTTCAACCCATGGGATGAACAAAAATCTTTTCGGCTTTGACCTCCTGATGCATAGATAGCCATCAGTGGATACATCTGTTCAGCACTCCTACGGGTGCCAACCCTTGAAGTTGATTCATTCATGTCCTAACTTTTTACCCAAAGGTCGGAAACGCATGGCTAGCTTTCAAGATGGGTTTAGCTGAACGGATACAATGTAATCAAGGTTTTCAAGATAGCTATTCTTCCAATTTGTATTATAATCGGGGTTCTCTTCTGAGATACTCAAAAGTTGTGTTCTCAAGAAGTTATGAGATTGCTTTTCTAATTCTACATGTGCCATTCCTTTTAGCTGAACTGCGTTTTTGTAATCAAGGAATCCTAATTCAAATTCATTGTTAGAAATGAATCCATCAAGATTTGATTCTAATGAATTGGGTGTTGAACCCAGTTTGTAAACTAAATAACTTCCAATAGGAGCAGCTGCGATGAGTATCAAGAACGTTTTTCTTTTCATATTCCTTATTTTTGAAAATTGGCTATTGGTGAAGTAATTCAGGCTTGTAATTCCCCGACCTTTAAAAACTTAAGGCTTCAACCTAGTCCAATTTATCAAAATTTCGGAAAAGGGGCTGTAAGTG
>JBCCTX010000477.1:0-4081 GCA_039197765.1 Bacteroidota bacterium | reverse complement strand
GCCCTCTACCGAAAACCTCAATTTTTACTGCTCGACGAAGCTACAGCTGCCATGGACAGAAAGTTGCGAAACTTTGTCCTGAACCTGATTCATGGTTTGAAAAAAGAAATCGGGATCTTGATGCTCACCCATGAGGTGGGAATTGCCCGTAGGGCAGACCGTATCTATATCTTAGAAAATAAGCAAATTGGGAAGTTCGGCAATCATCAGGAACTGTTGCGACAGGGGCAAAACCTCTATGCAGATTCCTGGAGAGATTTGGTGCCGGAGATAGTCGGCTGATCCCCCTTAATCTGTGGCAGTTCCTACGAGAAAATTGAAGGGGAATAACCCGTTATTTTAGGCCTTTCGATTTGCCAATTGTTTCCAAAGAAGTCCTATACCTATTCCCAAAAGTAGGAGACCTATTAGCCAGAAATAGCGGTAGGAGGAAGACTTTAGGGAGATAGCTTCCGAATTCCCCTTCAAGACAAAACCCGCCCAAAAATAGGGATGACTTTTGAGGGCTACTCCCTGGTTTTCCAGATATTTGAGCTTAGCCGACTGAAGGGCCATATCCTTGGTTTTGCCTTCCTTTAGCTCCTTATAAAAATTTACCATCACTTCAGAAGTACTTTCATCCGCTACACTCCAGAGACTCAGGACCAAACTCTTTACCCCAGCATAAAAGAAGGCCCGGGAAAGGCTCATAATTCCCTCCCCCTTTTCGAGTTTACCTATTCCCGTGTTGCAGGCGCTCAAGACGACGAGATCTGCTGGTAGTTGCATATTGTAGATCTCGTAGGCGTGTAGGAAGCCGTCGTAACCCGAATCGCTCTGAGGAGCAAAAACGAGCTTGCTGTACATGGGGTCTTGGTCCTCTACAAGGCCATGGGTAGCAAGATGAAGGATTTTATAATTTGGGGCAAGGGTATGGAAGTCGGACTCTAGGGCCGTTTGTTGGAAAAAGCCATCGCCTTTGGTTAAGGCAGAGATCTGGCTTATTTCTTCTTGGGCATGGGGAAGTTGTACAGAGCCATCGCGGGTGAGGAAGCGGTCAATGGCTAAGGGTTGGACGGATTCTTTGATCTGGGCTTCTTCATAGCTGGGGGCAAAGCCCAGCCAGTTGTTTGATACCTTTTCAGCAATTTTTTCTTTTTGTTCCATCCAATTTGTAGCTGAGTGGGTGTAACTGATGGCGTATGAGTGTAGCAGATAAGGAAGTTCTGAGTAGCGCCATGGGGCTTCCACCTTAGCGTCCAGTAGCGCCTCGAACGGAACATAGCTCAACATCCCATCGGGAGAAATGATAAGCTGATGGATGGTTTCTGGTAATTTCAAGAGAATAGGCTCCAGGATTTCTTGATAAAGCGCGCGTGCTTGTTTAACATATCGATCTCCACTTTCGGTTGATTCCAGGGCTTGAGGATGGGAAAGGGAGGCAAGATAACCTGTAAGTGTTTCCGTTAGGGAAACTGTAAGCGGGATCTGCCTAAACACTACTTTTTCACGGTGTATTCCCATTACAAAAATGCTGGAATCTCCAACGAAGTATTGGAGGAAGGCTTGAGAGGGGGTAAGGATACGCTGTATATCCCTCCATTCAGTTTGCTTGACAGCATATTTTTGCTTGTAATAGGCAGGGTATAAGCGTTCTAAGCTATCTGTAAAGCGCTTGTGATTCTGCTGGAGTAGGAATAGCGCTTCTCTGAGATTCTCAACCTTTTCTACATTGGGATCTTTCTGTTTGCTTGCATCATATAAGCGTTTTTCAAAGTATGCGATATTGCGTTTGTAGACTCGCTCTTGCTTTCTAAGTTCTAGTGGGAGTCCAAGTTGCGCCTCTTTATGAAGCAAGGCTTCGTGGAGAAGGATATATTTGCTAGCTTCAATAGAGCTAAAAGCGTGATGAAGAAGAGAATCCGTAAGGCTAGGAGTGCTGTGTTGGTTGAATAAAGTAATACTACTTTCGAAAATATCGTGGGACAACTTGGCGAGATCTAGTTTGGAACCCTCCGCCACAAATGACTTTCTAAGTTCGAAAATTAACTTTTTCGCGAGGTTGGAATAGTAAATTGCATTCTGTAAAGAGATATTTTCTTGTAAAGTGTAGCAGCTCATTTTTTTACTAATGATCCGTAAGGCTTCATATTTTTCGACAACCTCTGTTGCCATTAAATTTTCATTTCTAGATGAACCCAAATGTAAGGCTAACGCCATGTCGTAGTATTCTTGCGCTTTGGGGAAATTACCTTGATCGGTATAAAGGTTCCCAAGTGTAAACAGAGCATAATGTTCGGGATAAATATCCTGGACAAGCCTGGCGGATCGACTCAACCTTAAGCCAGTTAATAGGTTTTTTTTAGCATCTTCAAATCGCCCCTTTTTACTCAAAGCTAGTCCCATTCTTGTATAGGCTAGGGATGAATCTCCAGAAGAACTTCGAGACGAAAGATAGCCAATCGCTTTCTTAGCATAGAGAATCATACTGTCAGGCTGGTTCACAAAAAGGGTGGTTTTTCCCTTATTCATATATTCCTGAAACCACTTATATTCAGGGTGCTCTTTGGGGATTTTGGCAAGGTACTTTTCTGCTATTTGGAAATAAGCTTTCGCAGAATCCAACTGAAATCTAAAATTCCAATCGGTCCCAATATTATAATAAGCAGCCACGATTTCTATAGGGTCCATACTAGGATTCTGCTTATAGGTTTGTAGGCTCTTCCTATGGTATTTGATTGCCTCTTCATAGTCTCCTATTTCAGAAAGTCCAATGCCAGTTATCGTATAGGACTCAGCGATATTCGGTAGGTAATTTGCTGGAATTGAGTCGAGATTTTCTAAGACTTCAAATCCCTGTTCATTTAGCGAAATACTTTCTAGAATCTGATTACTCCTTGTTAAAGAATACCCTTGCGCTAAGGCTGCATATCCATATAATGGGGCTTCCTCCGGATTATGTGGGGATAAATATTTTTGTGCCCAATCCCAGTTTAATGCGATAATGCTATCCATTGCATTTCCTTGACCCATGAGGTAATAGGGAGCCATTAGGTCATATCGGCAATCGATAAGTGATAAAGTATCCTCCCTACTTAGATAGAATTCACATGCCAGTTTAACATAGTATAAAGAGCTATCTGGCCTTTCATTTAGAAGAGATAAGGCCTTTTCCCGTAATAGACTACCTTTATCAGTTTGTTGTGATTGACTTAGTAAATTGGGGAGGGGAAGGACCCAAAGAATCCACAACAGGAACAGAAACTTCATGGACCGCAAGAAGGAAAAGGGGTGTGCAGGCATCAGAAATTTTTGAATATAGGTTGAGAAAATTGGACTAAGAAGATTTAATCTTATGAGAGCGAGGGAATATCTATTTTATTCCCTTAGCGACAATCTTCCTAAATTTGAACCCCCTCAAGGCTTTAAACGGTTAGGGTAGGAAGAAAAAACCACCCCCCAGTGGTTTATTTCTTCTTGTTCGGTAAGGTAAATAATTTTTTCTATCGAAAGAATTATTTGAAGAAAATAATGAGTAGAGCTGTAGGCTATGAGGCTTTACAAAAGGTGCTACAAAGTTCTCACACCCCATAATTATACGGCCTTCTCCCAACCTCTTCAAAGCTAGGCCACCTAGGCACACAAGCATAGAAGGCCACATCGCCCATTTCTGGAAGCATCAACTGAAATATCCAATAGTCTTCCAGCTTCTCTTTATATGGAGGCGGAGAAATCGCTCCCAATTCTTTCTCAGTCATTTGATACACTTTTGACGGAATTAGGAATAGGCTCCCCGTTTGGAGGTAGCGATGAATTTGATTACTCACTGCTTGTCGATATTCCCGATCTGACGAAAAGTTATCTGGATGGAATTCATCTCCATGGATTTGGGATACCCAGTAAAATAAGGACTGGTCAGATAGGTAATCGTACAGATAAGTATGGATTGCTTGTCGGATGACAGAAGATGTATTTCTCCACCAAGGATCGTAAGTGTCGTGTTGGAATTGTACCTCGGCCGGGTTTATCTCCCAACGTAGGCCTTCCAACTTGAAGTCCTCTTGGAGGATCTGAGTTACGCGATTTTCGAAGGGCATATCAT
>JBCCTX010000476.1:0-4081 GCA_039197765.1 Bacteroidota bacterium | reverse complement strand
CCATGACCTCGGGGTTCCAAAAATTGTCGAATTGAGTAGGGAGGATAAACTCGGTTTTTTTTCTTCCACGAATTTTTCCAACAAGCCCTGAACGGGAATGGATTTCAAGGTAATCAGACAATCTTTCCAAGGTCTTTTTGTATAAATCCGAATGGGGGATCTCCAATAAGCCTTGTGAAATGAGGCGCCTACATGCCTTTTGTAACTTTTTCTCTTTTTGATTGTAGGTAAACTCGGTTCTGTGTAGGTGTTCGAGAAAGTCATGGTCTTCGGGTACTACATGCTCAACGATGCTTTCAAGATGGGAGCGCTTCTCGCGTATCGAAAGCTCTGACCAATCAGAGGCTAAAAGCGACAATGCTTTGGATCTGTCCTTTTCAAGGAGATGCTGTAAGAATACCTTTCGCTCGCTCAGTTTACCTTCTACCCATGCAGATGGGCTATCGTTAGGTTGCATGGGAGCCCTTAGTCGAAATTGGGGTAACTGTTCCATTACCCACCTTCCTCGGTTGCCAATGACTTCCGCAATTTTCTCTTGAATACCTTTGGAGAAGGTTTTTGTCTCCTGTAGTAAGGCTTTCATTAAGCTAGGCGGAACGATCCAATCGTTTGCAATAAGAGCCTCAAGCCAGAGACGAAGCATAGCTTCCTGGGCTTTCTTTTCAAGGGGTTGGAGGGCGTGAAAAATGGGAACCACTTCCTGGGGGGCAAAGTTCTTTTCTTCCGCTATGGGGGAGGTATTCCAACTCCCTTTGTAGGTGGGAGGTTCCATTCCTGCTTGCATGTAGTAATACTGCAAGCCCAAGACACATAGCAATTTTTCCTCTGCAGCTATAGTACCGAGTTGATCGATCCCTGCTTGAAGGGGTGCGGGGAGTTGAACGGATTCGAGTGGTTTTCTGGACAAGCCTAGTAAGGTAAGTTCACGAAGGGGATTTAATACTTTCATAGACTGATATAGGCTGGAGGGTTAAACATACCAAGGGGAAGTATGCCATTGTGGCGCTCTACGATGGCCATATCGAGCAATTGATTGTTACCCATCATAAGCATTTCGAGAATCTTATCTGCTGGGAAATCTGGACAAAGCGCTTTGTAGCGTTTTTCTTCGTCGCATAGGATCCATCTATCGCCGAGTCGAAGCAGCTTACATTTGGCTAAGAGGTAGGCCTGATCACTTATCCAGGGATTTTGTTTCAGAAGCGCCGTTCGGCTGTCGTGTTGCCCCTTCCAATTGGGTAAGAATGTGGGAGCGTCAGGGTTCTGGGTAGCCATGTGTCGTTGCTTCTTCACTACTGCCCTATGCGGGAGAATTCCCGGATAAAAGGCCAGTTCAGCATCTAGGAGGCTTCCATCAACGAGGGGAACTTCCGTGCGAGAGGCAAATTTACTTTCGAAGTCCATGATCATCCCGTGGCGCTTAGAGCTTAATCCATACAACCAGGATTTGTGGACTGTCAGCTCCTCTAATTCTTCCTGAATAGATCCTAAAACCAGCCAAGTGTCCTTTTGCAGGAGGGTCTGGGAATCAGAGAGGAACTCTTTTTTATGGAGGTTCCACCCAATAAGGCTTTTCAGGGTAGCTTGCATCTCAGGAGGCTGTTCTGTCTTTCTTTGGTAGGCTTGAAGCAATACATAGAGTTTGCCCAGGATGTCCAGGGCTTCATTCTGCCATTTTTCTGTATGCTGATAGGGTAAATGTTGAAGGGCCTTCACCCAAGCGGCAAGTCCAGGTGCTTTGGCGTCTACCATCTTGGCTGCCATATCTGTAAAGTAAGAAGCAGGCTTATGGGGTAGCTCCAAGAGACCTAGTCTGACCATGTCTTTGAGCCACTTTTGCAGGTCTTCAATCCCAGATTGGATAAAGACTTCCCGCTCGGTAGCCCGTTTATGTTTTGCTTTGTAGCGTTCTTGCGATTCTTCTGCACTCAATGGAGAAGAGGTCTGTGCTACCTTTTCTGCACGGTTTCGTCTTTTGTCAAGCCACTCCGCTACATATGAAGGTTCAGTTTGCATAGGCAAGGCCTGTTCATCCTGACTTTGAAGCAGCAGTAAGGCTAGGCTATGCTTGCAGGGGAACTGCCGAGAGGGACAGGTGCATTTATAGGCGAGGTTTTCAATGTCTATATGCACCATGTACGGATTTTTCCCAGACCCCTTGATTTCTCCCCAAAGGCCTCTTTTGCTTCTGCCTAGGGATTGCCATCGGTTAGCGTTAGCGAGCTTTTTACCCGCAGTAAAGGCGCTAGCTTTGGGGGCAAGTTTATGAATCTGATCTTCGGTGAAGTTCATGGGTCGTACAAATAGAGGTTATGATCTGCCGCTTAATAAAAAGGGAAAGACTGCTTGTTGACTAAGACTAATTGTTCTACGGGATAGGGCGGATATGGAAGTCTATAGGAAGGAACAAATACTGTACCTGCGATCATTTAAAAGTATTGTTATGGGTCTCTGTACATGACAAAACTTCCAAATGTCGATTTCCAATCTTCCAACAAGCTACAATTCATCCCCCAGCCCCCTTCTCTGACTCACAATACCTCCTCCGCAAGGGGGAATTCGAAGCGTTTCTTTTTTTGTCATGTACTCAAATTATAGGTACACATTTTTCGATTGATAAAAAAGGAGGGGGAGTCCCTGGACCTGTAGGACTACACCCCTCTCAAATCAAATGCATACGCCTGGTAACTGATTAATTCTCTTTGTTCTTTATGCGCCTTCCAACCCTCTTCTGTATGAGAAATCTCAATGATTTCTCGGGTTCGTAGGTCTTCAAAGTTGTGTAGGATATCTGACATGGTTTCCAGCTCTTCTTCTGTGAATAGACTAGGGTCAAATTCCATTTTTCCATAAAAGCGCTCTCCCGTTCCTCCATGTTCGTATAGCTCTTCTTCGATTTGGACAAATTCCCGGGACTCCAGGATGCCAAACAGCTCATGGTAGTGAGAGGGAACAGGCCCCATTTGAATGGCTCGGTAGTTGAATCCAGATATGGAAAAGCCGTTTCGTTTGAAGTGTAGAAAGTCGCAGTAAAACAACAGCTTATTGAGTCGGGTCTTGAGGGGCTTGGCCTCTTGTGCAAAGAAAAGTACGAAGTTGGCCACCTTCTCAAACAAGGGTTTGACAAACCCAGTAAACTCATTCGCCTCATTGTCGTGGTTCCAGATATAGTCCAGGACCTTTTCTTCTTTGCGGGTCTCTTTGACCTGCTCAACGGCTGCCTCCATTTTTTTGAGCAGGCTAGGGGAGAATTGTGCCCGTTTTTCCTCTACAAAGGACCAAAACATCTTCGGTCTATCTGCCAGCCGGATTAATTTGGCGTGAGGGGGATTGGGAATCATTTCCCCTTGTTCATAGAGTCGATAACTATTGATGCCAAAATCGAGTACTTCCGACATTTTTGCGGCTGAAATCCCGTATTGCTTTCGGATCCGCTCAATTTCTACTGGGAAGGGAATATGGTATTTTGCTCGATACTGGTTGTGGACCTGTCTTTCATTGAGTTGGTCCAGCTTCGTATTCGTGTATTCCTCCCCGGTAGCTGTAATGACATAGTAATGACGCCAGATGGGAAAAGTCTCCTTTCGAAATTTCGCTTCTGAAAGTTCTCTCCGCAATTCTACCTCAGCATGTTTAGTAAGACGCTTCATGATTTAAATGGATATTGTATGTTCCGTTCGGCTTTGTGGAAAGACATGCACCAAACCTCTCCATCTGGCCATCCCAAGGATATTTTTATATAGATTTCTTGTCCGCGGACCTCTTTGCCAAATTCCCAATATTCTAGCCCTACGTGTACCTGATCTGCTGAGGGACCTTTGTAGTAATCTTGTATGCTTAAGGTATCTATCACTTTCTCTCTTCGTTTAGCAGTCAATTCCAAATCGAGCAAGGCTTGTAAGTTTTTTGTTCGGTTGAAGAACACGATTCCCTGTTTTGATTTTTCCTCCTGAAACTGTTGGAGGAAAAGGGTAAGTGCTTCTTCCATAGTAGCTTCTTCCGTTAGGGAATTCAAATTGGGTTTAGTATTAGGGTTGCAAGATATAAAATTATACGATTTAATCACTATATAGTTGTATAT
>JBCCTX010000475.1:0-4083 GCA_039197765.1 Bacteroidota bacterium | reverse complement strand
TTTCAACGTCCTGAACCAAGAAGACTTACTCAATCCCTCCAGCTCCAGCTGCTGTAGTTACCAGTACTTTTACCTTATCTACTACCGCTAGTTGAGCGTATTGATTGTTCTCCTTCTTGAGTTTGTCTAGCATAGCGTCCGCATTAATACGCATGGACCTAAACTTGAAAAACCCGAATATTTTGTATCCTGTACCGACTCTTTTGGAAACATAAAAGATTGGACCCTTGGATTCTAGCCGTATCAAGGCGATAATGGCTAAAAAAAGAGGGGATAGTAACAAAATGATCAAGGAGGCTCCGATAATATCAAAGGTTCGCTTCCAGAGTGGAAGTTTATAGCTCTTTCTTGGGACTGAGGGAAAACCTGAATTGGACTGACTTGCTACTGAGTAGGTCAACTTTAAATCAAGAAGTCTTTGTTGGATCTGCTCAGAAGAAAAAGGAGGAGTAAATACATCGCCAAGTTTCAACCTTCTCGCTTCATGGAAAATCCTTTTGGAATCCTCTCGACCCATTAGGACAATAGGTAAGGCTGATAAATTGGGAGTTTCTCCCAAAAACTGGATATAAGTGCTCAAGGCTTGTATCCCCTCTTCTCCCTCATCTATTAGGAGGATTTCAGGTAAGGGATAACGAGCGAAAATACAATTCTGAATGTATTCATGGGCATCCAGCGCGGTATCTGTTTTTTCAATTGGAAATCCTAAATCCTCCAGTTCTGACAGAATTTCAATATGCTGGGAACCGATGTAGAGCAATCTGGGATAATTTTCGACCTCAAAAGACATATATGTCCGTAATTGGAATTTTACTATAGGCGATTAATAAACTGTATTTATGCTGTTCCCTTTTAAAAGAAGATGTTGTTCTACTCTCACTTCTAGCTCCTTAGGGTTGAAAGGCTTCATTACAAAATCAACTGCGCCTAACCGAAGGCATTTTATCCTATCATCACTTTTTTCTACACCGGATAGCATCATTACAGGTATATCTTTGTGCAATCCTGAACATTTGAGTTGTTCCAGAAACTGAATTCCAGAGATATCAGGCATTTTGATATCTGCAAGAATTAGGTCGACATGATTTCCTTCATTGAGCCATTTCCAAGCATTGAGAACGTGCTGAAAGGCAACCACCTTGTAGGAATCTTTGAAATAGTTTCCTAAGAACTTCTGCATCATCGCATTGTCGTCCAAAATCATGATAGTATAGTTGTCTGTCATTTTTATCGAGTTTAATGGAGTATATTCAAATTTATAAATATTGTATATTATTTATTTTGTTTTATACGTGATTTGGTAATTATCTTGTATAAATGCGCGGGTTCCGTGTATAAGCGTTTATGTATTACTCAGTGCCTGCTCCAACTTTTGGGTTTCTGAATGAATTATTTTCCGGGATGTTTTCACTTCATTTAGAAAAATCACTGCCTTTTCTTCAAGTTCTGGGCTAAAAGCATCCAAACTGTCGCATAAGCGTTCTAGGGTAATGGCCTGTTGGTAGTGACCGGTCAGTCCCACCATGGAGAAGTTGGGCTTGATTTTATGGATGATCTTTCTTACCTCTTTTAGTCTCTTTGCTTCGATGACCTTTGCTAGTAATTGGATCTCCTCTTCTATGGTTTCCACAAAAGTTTCAAACATGCAATGCATATATTCAAGATCTCCTTCATAGGTTTCTGCAAGAATGTCTTGGTCCAAGTCAGAACTATAAATGTAGTTTTCAGCTAGAGTATCCATATCCATTGATTTGTATATTTCAAATAGATGGGAGGCTGTGAAGGCCACACAATAAATTCAAAAATAATTTAATACAATAAATGTAATAAATTTATTCGATAAATGAAATGTGTGTATTCTTGAACAGTAGAATACGTTGGTTCTTTAGTTTACTGGAGGTAGGTGCTTTATGTAGACCAGATACGGGACAGGAAGGTTTTGATGTTTTCTATTCCGATACCTTGCGTTTGCTCTGTATCCCCCACTATTTCCTGTAATTTCCTCATAACCATCGGATAACAAGCAGCATTTTCATGCGCCTTGTGATAAAGAGGAATCCTTGAGCGATCGTGAAAGTCTTTTGTATAAAAGTAATCCGCCCCCAATGCTAGGGTATACTCTGCTCCTATTTTAAGACCAAACATAAAGTGTTCGAAGAGCTTATCAGCTTCCACATCATCTATGTAGGAGCGCAAAAAGTTAATCCCGATGATTCCTTGGCGATGGATAATTTCTCGTGCAATTTCTTCCGGTAAATTTCGGACGTGGTTCCATACAGGTCTAAAATTTGAGTGGCTAGCTATAATGGCTATGTCGAGCGATTGCCTATCGACATAGGTAAGGATATCTGACGCTAGTTGATCACTCGTATGGGCGAGATCCACCGCAATTTTTTTGCCATCAAGGTGGTCTAGGAGGGCTTTACCATCTGATTTCAACCCAACATTATGACTGTAATTTCCGCCTCCGAACCGGTTTTCATCATGATGCGTTAGGCTGATATATAGAATTCTTCCCAAACGCCTTTCTATTTCCTCTAAGCGTTGCCATGCGAGTCCTAGTGGCTCATCTTCTTCGCATAGGCCAGAGGCATTTTCAATTGCTGGAAGAATCCACAACGAATCAGTGCTTCCCACCTTTTCTACTTCATGGGGGTGTTTCAAAGGATATACATCTGGATAGGCTAGTAGCGTATCCCATAAACTAACTTGTTTTTGGGCATAGGCTGCACTTCCCGTTCGGGTAGAAGTATAAATAGCCATTACCTGGAGTCGTACATTTCCCTGTTTGAGGTGAGGAAGCGAGACACCTATATCGTTTGAGTGATTCCAGTTCGCGTTTGGAATTCTGGCTAGGTAGGATAGTAAGTCGCAGTGTAGGTCTGCTATGGGGAATACGTGCGCTGTAAGGTTCATTCTGAAACTATTGCTGGGTTGATGAGCTGTGATAACCTGTTATAGATTGCTTGTAGTTCTGGTCGCTTCTCTAAAAGTTGGAGGTGGGCATTAAGTGTAAGCATATCTCCTCTTACTGCCGGACCAGTCTGTGCTTCTTTAGGGGAGAGTTTTTGCAACTTTTTTATCTGACCATCTATTAGCGGAAGATAAATGGAGAAATCTAACCCTTTTTTCTTAGGGAGAAGATCTTCTGCAATTTGGTAGAGGGCATTTGAAAAGTTATTTACCCATACGGCTCCCATATGGATTTGTCTACGCTCTTGGCTATCTAACCAATGAACCGATTGGCTAATATGCCGTGCAATTTGTGATAGATCTTCTGGCTGGCCATCTGAAGCTTCTAAAAATATGGGGATGTTTGCGAAATCAGCTTGAATACCCAAAGTGAATGACTGCATCGGATAGAAAACCCCTGTTTGAGTAAATCGCATGGGATTCGGTGCAAGAAGGGAAACACTCCCCGAGCAATGAATAATTCTCGCTGTACTATAGGGGATTTCAGGTATGATTGAGGAAATGGCTGAATCTGATACGGTTATGAAAATGAAATCTGTATCTGGTCGAAGGTAGCTCAGTTGTGTACTTATGGCCTTGATGCCGAAAGTCTGTTGGAATAATAAGAGCTTCTCAGCGTTTCGAGAGAATAATTGTCTGACTTCCAGTCCCCCTTTTTGCAGCGCCGGGACTAAACTCCAAGCCAAGTTTCCTGCTCCTACAATTGCAACGGTTGATCGCTTCACGTTATTTTTCCTTGCAATTTCAGCTTTTATCCTGGATATTTGAAAAATAATTAGGGTTTACTTGAGGGTTGTTAGCTCAGTTGGTTTAGAGCGCTGCCTTGACAGGGCAGAGGTCACTGGTTCGAATCCAGTACAACCCACTCTACAGAGAGTACATTGAAAAATATGGTCCGTGGTAGGGTAGTCCATAATCCACAGTAAGCTTTGATAGGATAGTCCATAGTTAAATAGTCCATAGTAACCTTTGATCTCCAATCAAAGGTTACTATGGACTATTTAACTATGGACTATCCTATCAAAGCTTACTGTGGATTATGGACTACCCTACCACGGACCATATTTTTCAATGTACTCTCTGTAGAGTGGGTTGTACTGGATTCGAACC
>JBCCTX010000474.1:0-4090 GCA_039197765.1 Bacteroidota bacterium | reverse complement strand
CGTATGGGATAGGTCCCCGCTGAGTCGAATACGTGCCTGGGATTCGGGACCTTGTAGCTGCTATCCCCTATCCGCCAGTTGTAAAGGAGCTGGTCTCCAAATGCTTCTTTGATGGGTAGACGTACGGAATAGCTGAGAGAGTCCCCAGTGCCTACACAGCTGTTGTCTATCAAAAAAGTAGCCTCAGGCTTTGGGGGGGATGAGGAAGCCCAAAGGAAAAAGCCCAGGACGGGAAACAAAAGGGGCAAAATCCACCACCCAAGCCATGCTGATCCTCCAGTATCTTCAGAAGAGTCGTCTTGGGTTTGGGCTTCCTGTAGCTCGCCTGTCTCTAAAATATATTCCTGAAAGCGTCTGATATCCTGGCGAAGGTATTGCTCAAATACCGAATAAAACAGCTGTTGTTCCGCCTCGGTACGCGCTATGATCGGGCAGAGAAGTTCTCCTAACGCTTCGAACTTGAGGGGCTGATCCCACTGGGATAAGAGTTGCTGAACCAGGACTTGTTGCCTGGGATTCAGGTGAAACTGGGCTTGCTCCAGCCGGATCAGCAGGCCTTGGAGGGGGAGTGATATGTGGGAGGAATTTTCTATTTTTTAACTATTTCTCATCTCTCTCAATTCTCATATATTCGGATCCATTTCCAAAATGGCCTGTAGGTCTACCTGGGTCTTGGCCAGGATCGAATAGGAGCGCTCCAGGAGCTTCCACGTCTCAGATTCCCGAGACAGGGCATTTATATCCAGGTCTTTCTGCAAGATTCCCTGCATTTCCAAAATTCGAATCCAGGCGATGAGTTCGGCTGTTGCAGGTTTTTTCTTGCGCACCACGCCGCGAATCTGTTCAAAGTGCCTTACCAGCTGTTGGATGTTTTGCTGCTTGCGAGGATCGGTGTCAGAGGCGTCTTTTCCTGCGTTTAAATGGGCATTGACGATGCGTATGAGCTGTTTTGTCTTGGGAAAGTCTATGTGGTAGAAGATGACCCTTCGCAGAAAGGCCTCTGGGAGATTCTTTTCCGAGTTGGAGGTCATCACCACCACGATTTGCTGCTCGGGACCCTTTTGGATGCGATAGTTTTTGTCCTCCTTCACTTCGAACTGAAAGCGCTCTATCTCTGCTAGGATATCATTGGGGAAGTCCCTGGGAGCCTTGTCGATCTCATCTATGAGTACGACAGAACTTCTGGCTTGGGTATATTGGGCGTCCAGGTAGGATTTCCCAATCTCATTCGGATTGCTAAGCGCAATGGCCTCTCCCAAGGCCTGAAGACTGATGTAGTCTGAAGTCTTCAACTCTTTATTGTCCCCTTTTTGTAGGTTGGCCTCGTGAAAATGCCTTAGCGCATCGTATTGGTAGAAAAGCTCCCGGGCGCTCGAGGTAGTTTTGGTGTGAAATACTAGGGGACTAGGAAGAAATGCAGGCTCTGCGGCATTCAAGTCAGCAGCGATTTTATCCGCCAGGCGGGTTTTCCCTGTGCCGGGTTCCCCCGTCAGTAGGAGAGGCATATTTAAGGTAATAGCCACTTCAATGGCCTTTCCCAGGCGCTCATCTAGTTCATAGGGGATCTTTTGATCTTCCGAAACGATGCTATCCTTCGGATATTGGATGGTATAAGAGGAGGATTCCGTGCTCATGGGTTTGATTGTAATAAAAATTCTTCGTTATACAGGCTGACGATAGCTTTTAGCTGTTGTTCTACTCGCTCCATGGCATAGCGCTTTTTCTTCCCTTCAGGGAAAAATTGGGTTAAGAGAGCGCTTTTGCGCGTATGACTAAATTCTGAAACATAGGTTTCCATCCAGTCATCTAGCATGTCATATTCTACCGCGTACAATTCTGGCAAGCAGGTATAATGGGGAATGGTTAAGGTTTTCATGGCGCCTACGATTTCTTGCTCCAATTGACGTTGGGGAGACGTTTTTTTAACCCACCTTTTCAGCAATCCCCGGTTGTCCGACACTTCTTCGTACACGACCGTAAAAAAGAAACAAAGCTTAATCCGGGATTGTTGAATGGATTTTATTTGGAGGGGATCTTGGCAATATTCATTGATAAACCACTGGAGGAATGTTACCAAGATAGGGTCCCAGTAGGAGCTTTTTATGTATATGCGAAAAGCCCATACTTTTTTTCCTCTTTCTTCCAAGGCCTGTAACAAAGGAAGTATACTCACCTTTTCCTCCTCATTAGGTCTGAGCTTATTGCTTCGCTTCCACAATTCGTCCAAAAAATGGCCTTTTAAGGAACTGAAAGTGTAATTTCTGGGAAGAACAATGCTCTCAGGCTTTACTTTTTCGTCTTTCGCCTCTTGTACATACTGGTGTAATAGCCTTTTAATCAGTCCTTTATGAGACTGTTGGGGAGGTCCATAGAGGGTGCAGAACAGAAAGGGAGAGCGCTTATCAAGGGCTTCTTGATAGTCTTGCTTAAAATGTTCGCTATGATCTACTCGATCGCAGTATAGGTGATGGAGGCTACCCAAGTCCTGGGTTCTTTTGTTTGAGTTGTCTCCTAAGTCTTCTGCCAATTGGAGAATGCGATCTCTGATGCTATGTAAGACATTTTCCTGGGCTATTCCTTTGATTTCATTTTCACGGAACTCCTTAAGACTAGCCTGAATTAAGATAGCCTTATTCTTCAAAGGGGTGTTTTCGAAAAGGGCTAAGGCTTGACCTAATTTATTTACTTTTACTGCCTCTTGAATCTGAAAGGCGAGTTGTTTTTCTGCCGAATTCATAAACTGTTCCATGCAAGCCACTTTGGCTTGGTATGTATATTGAACGAAAGAGAAATATTCTCCCCACGCTATTTTTCTAAATTACAGAATAGACGGAGAACAGGCAAATACGGGTTATTTTTATTCTATCGCTGGATTGGGAATCGGAGCTTTTACCCCCGCTTATACGTCACCACAATTTCAAAATTGATCGCCCGCCAAGCCCCGCCAATCGGACCGCTACCGATATTGATGACATCATCCTCATCAATGTCCAAAACCTTGGATACGCCAATTTGGTAATACGCTCCGAACCCTACAGAACCAAAGTTAGTTGGGAAAAGGGCAGCCGCTCCAAAGGGTAGGTTGAGGTACATGCGCTTGACAGGATCGGGATTGGTAACACCGGGTTGGAAGTCTTGGTGGTCCAATCGATAGCCCAATACCCCCCCAATGCGAGGATAGAGCCACCCAAAGCGAGGCCCTGCCTTGAAGTCTATTTCCAGGGCAGTAAGGCCCACAGACTGATCATCGCTAAAATCTTCCATAACGCCCGGCAGATTAAATCCCGATGGGTTGGGATTTTTGTAAACTATTTGTATACCCAATTCCACAGAACTACGAGGGCGATCCCAACGATAGTACGGTCCAAAAACTCCTGTGGTAAAGGCATCTCCAGCCAACTGAAATTCTGCAGCAAAAGGAAAATAATTGATGTTACTGGCAAATCGCAGCCCTATATGTTGCTCACTGGGAAAAGTAATCAAGGTATCCCGTTGGGTGTAGGGAACCTGGGCGAAAAGGGATTGGGTCATTAGGCTACAAAAAAGTAGCAGAAAAAGTTTTCTACCCCCAAATAGTGTTTGCATCCTGGATACGATTTATTTTCGAGGCACCACTAAAAAGATAGTGATTTGTATTACCTATACAAGTAAAACGATGACAATTTGTAATAGATACATCTGATAAAATGCAGGTATAAGACAAACCTTCTGCAGAGCGATTGTTAATCTAGATTTGTACCATCTTACATCCCCCACCCCCCTTCTCCAACACACAATTCCTTTTCTGAAAGGGGGTATCCTGAAAATGTCATTTTTTGTCACGTACCCAGGAGCACAAGTTCAAACAAATGAGATTGAGAATATTATCAAAAAAAGTCTCATAGCCTATACAGGCCCAATCCTCTGCGTCTCCGTGTCTCTGCGTTCAATTTCCTCACCCGCCAAAGATATCTTGATACCAACCTTACAAATGGACAAGTACCGTTTCAAGTTTTGTACAAGACAAGACTGTAGCAAGGCGATTGTTAATCTAGATTTGTACCATCTTACATCCCCCACCCCCCTTCTCCACCACACAATTCCTTTTCTG
>JBCCTX010000473.1:0-4098 GCA_039197765.1 Bacteroidota bacterium | reverse complement strand
GTTCAGGTAGTTGTTCTTTTTTTTCTTGATATAGGGTATCATAGGTCAAACACCCCTGTATGGGGGTATGGACGGAGTAATATGAAAGAAACAGCAGGAAAGGCTTTTCCTTTTTTGTATCGATAAATGCTAGACTTTCTTTAGTTAGACGGTCTGTCAAATACTCACCTTCTGGTCCATTATCAATAGTAGGGTTGTTGTAAGGGGAGTAATAGCCCGTTCCCCCTGGGAAGGTCGGACTTCCCCTATGGTTTCCCCCTTTGTTATGGTCATACCCTTGAGTAAGGGGCCAGTGACTTTCCGTTTCTCCTAAATGCCATTTGCCCGCAAAAAAGGTCTCGTATCCATGCTGCTTAAAGGCTTCTGCTAAGGTGAATTCTTCAAGTGGAAGGTTGTGAAGGTCTTCGGGGGGTTGAAGCTTGGGGGATAAGGCTCTTTTTACGTCCATACCCGGAATCCAATCTGTAATGTGTAAGCGGGCAGGGTGTTTCCCCGTTTGAATGGCAGCCCTCGTGGGGGAGCATACCGGACTCGCTGCATAGGCTTGCGTAAATCGAATGGAATGAGAAGCTAAGGAATCCAAATGAGGTGTATCGTAAAATTCACTTCCATAACAAGAAAGGTCCTTCCAGCCTAAATCATCCACTAAGATAAATACTACATTTGGAGAGGCATTTTGTCCAACAACGGAGTTTGCCATCAGGTAAATTCCTATAAAGAATCCGAGGTGTCTTCGTTTTATCATATACGTTACTTTTTTACCCATCTAATTCTTCGATTAGCTTTTTGCAAGCTTGGGCATGCTGGTAGGTTGCTTCAGCCAACAGGAGAGAGTCGGCTCCAAGGGCAATGATATCTACCCCTTCTTTTGCATAATCCTGAATGGATTCAGGAGTCATAGCAAAAACCCCTACGGCTTTTCCCTTCTCTTTTATGGTGGCAATTCCCTTTTTTATGGCTTGTACCACTTCTGGATGTCTAGGTTGGCCTAGAAATCCCATGGAAGCAGAAAGATCTGAAGGCCCAAAGAACAACGCGTCTACCCTTGGGATGGAAGCAATCTGTTCTAATTGTTCTAATCCTTTCTGAGATTCTATTTGGAGTATCAGGCAAATTTCCTCTTCGGCTTCTTGCATGTAAGAGGTAATTCTGTTCCATTGAGCAGCTCTGGAAAGTCCGGTTCCGACGCCTCTAATACCTTTAGGGGCATATTGAATGCATTGGACGAGGTACTCAGCCTGGTCTTTGCTTTCCACCATCGGAATGAGAAACGACTGAACCCCAATATCGAGTAATTGCTTGAGGTGGACAGCTGTTCCTTCTACAGGTCGAACCAGAATAGGAATGTCATAGGCTGCCACAGCCTGAAGCTGTTGGAGGATGAGGGGGAGATCAAAGGGTACGTGTTCCCCATCTATAAGTACCCAATCATACCCTGCACCCGCCGTAATTTCAGCTGCATAGGTTGAGGGAAGCCCATTAAATAGCCCAAGGAGGGGCTTGGAGCCTTTGAGTCGATTTTTTAAGGAGTTCTTCGGTACATTCATTTGCCAGATAAGATAAGAAAATGCGTAATAATCAGTATATAAGAATATTTTGTATACTAGGCGGCTTAACCATTGACTATGTCAGAATTCAAGAAATCATTGCGAGCAAAAGACCTAATGGCCTTATCCTTAGGGGCAATGATCGGCTGGAGCTGGGTGATTCTTACAGGAAGTATGATTCTGAAAGCAGGTAGTTTGGGAACCTTACTCGCCTTTCTGTTGGGAGGAACTATCATTGTATTTATTGGATTTTTATACGCAGAATTAGCTCCTGCACTCCCTTTTGCTGGTGGAGAGCACATTTATACCTTAAGGGCATTGGGGAGGCAAGCCTCTTTTGTATGCAGCTGGATGGTCGTACTTGCCTACAGTTCGGTGGTTGCTTTTGAGGCTGCAGCCCTACCTACTGCTTTGGAGTACTTATTTCCCCAGCTCTTTACCGACCCCGCATTGTGGCAAGTAGCAGGATACCCCGTGAAAGCTTCTCATATTATAGTGGGTTGTGGAGGAGCTGTGATTATGACAGGGATAAATCTGCTAGGAATCAAAGTCGCTTCTTCCTTTCAACGATTTGTGACCTTTTTTATCATTATTGCCGGTTTTTGTTTCCTATTTGGATCGGGGGTAAATGGCGCCTGGACCAACGCCTCTCCCTACATCCAAAATGGGCTAGAAGGGATATTATCTGTAATGATGATGGTGCCCTTCTTCATGGTGGGGTTTGATGTGATTCCTCAAGCTGCTGAAGAGGTGAATCTTCCTCCTCGGAGAATGGGAATCATTCTACTTGTTTCCCTTGTTTCTGCCTTGCTTTGGTACATACTCATTGCATTTGGGGTGTCATTGGCTATGCCCAGGGAGGCAATCTTAGCCGCGTCGGTTCCCGTTCCAGATGCGGCGGCTCGGGTTGGGGGAGAATGGATGGGAAAACTAATTATGTCGGCTGGAGTAGCTGGGATTATTACAAGTTGGAATTCCTTCCTGATTGGAGGTAGTAGAGCTATGTATGCAATGAGCCATACAGCAATGCTCCCCCGCATATTTTCTCGTTTATCTACTAAATATAATAGCCCAAACTGGGCTATTTTGTTGATAGGGGTGCTATCCCTAGCAGCTCCACTTTTTGGTAAACAAGCCTTTTCCTGGATCGTTAATGCAGGCAGCTTTGGTCTGTCTATCGTATATGTCTTAGTAGCTATATCTTTTGTGGTATTGCGAAAGAAAGAGCCTGAATTACCTCGTCCCTATAAACTGCGCTTTCCCAATTTTCTGGGAATAGGGGGAATCATACTGGCCCTCTTTCTCATGAGCTTATATTTACCTATTGGACCCTCTCAACTTGTTCCGATTGAATGGGCCATTGTAGGGGTATGGATAACCTTGGGATATGGCTTATGGGGAATAACCCAACAGGATAAAGAAATTCAGCCTTAGAAAGGGACTAAGGCCTTATTTCAAAGCAACTATGTACTACTCTTCCCAATTTTCTGCTTCACTTATTTCCCCACGACCAGGAGCACAATCTATATCTTCAATCCGCATTTGGACCCCTACATGAAAAGTCCAGGGATTTAAGGTAGAACGCATCATATCGTACTGAAGGTTGAAGTCTTGAATTTCTACGGACTCCAAATTGGCATGGCGAACATTTCGTGTAGGAGCGTAGGTCCCTCTAAGGTCTATATTTACTCCATCTGTTACCTGTATCATCATTCCTAAGCCTGCACCTGTCTGTAGTTTCCAGTTGGCAGTTGCTACTCTTCCATCATAAGTCTCACAGTCAGACTCTACATCGTTATACTGGAGAACTTCCTCAACGGCAAAGACTCCTAAACCCGCCATAAAGTCTACGTAGGGTTGGACCCGCCAAGAACTTGGCGCCATGAATCTACTGATTCCATCTATGCCAAATTGAAGGTTATTCACTACCCAGTGTTCGTCTAGTTCGTCTAGCACTTCAGGATTTACATCGACTCTTTCTCTCCCTGCATGCATGATGTTGAGGCTGCCACCTAACATCCACTGAATGCCGTTACCTGTACGTAGATTGGGAGACATAATTTCCAGACTTCCTCCCCAAGCCTGTCGATAGGCTGGAGCATTTAAGGTTGCATCATCTGGTCTATGTCTTGCATAAAAACCGATAGTAGCCTGGGAAAAGGCTTCCATTCCAGTAACAAGAAAAATCGCAAAAAATAAGGATGTGTAAGAAGTAAAGATTCTTTTCATGGGAAGTATTTTTAGGCTTAAGAACTATTAATAATATACAGATCTTTTGAAGTACCAGGAAATACAATTGAGTAAGCGTGTCGTTTTTTTCTGTATGTGTGTTAAACCCTGTCACTTACCTTTATAACTAACCTTACTCAGTTCCACCTTGTTTGTAAGGAAGGTATTCTGCATGATTTCACCTGCACTCAGGCAAGAAGATTTCCTAATTCTTTAAGGAAGGCATTATTGGCTTCCTCGGTGCCTATGGTAACACGGATACATCCTGGTGCCCCAAATCCCGACATTCCCCGCACCATAATCCCTTTATCCATTAATCTGG
>JBCCTX010000472.1:0-4100 GCA_039197765.1 Bacteroidota bacterium | reverse complement strand
TCTGAAGAAAAAATTGCGGATCACGACGAAATGTGGGATCAAGTTGGTAACGGAGAGAAGACCCGACCATACCCTTAAGTCATACGATTCTACTCCGGCCCATATCCTTACTTCTGTAGATAATTCCCTTAAAGAATTGGGAATTGAACAGATTGAGGTATTGCTATTGCACCGCCCAGATTACTTAATGAATGTAGAAGAAATTGCGGAAGAATTTGATCGTCTGAGGTCATCGGGAAAGGTTCAAGCTTTTGGGGTTTCCAACTTTACGCCTGCACAAGTAGAATTGCTCCATTCGCATACCCCTTTGGTAACCCACCAAGTGGAAATTTCGCTTATGCACCGAAATGCCCTAGAGAATGGAATACTTGAGCAGTGTCAGCGCCTGCGGATAGTTCCCACCGCATGGTCTCCTTTCGGAGGGGGGGCTATTTTTTCAGATAGTCAGGAAGCGCAACACATCCGTATCAAAGCTGTGGCAACTAAACTGGGTGAAAAATATAATGTAGGAGTCGATCAGGTTCTTCTCGCCTGGATCCTAAAGCATCCTTCAGGAATCCTTCCCGTTGTGGGGAGTAGTAAGATCGAACGAATCAAACGGGCAAAGGCTGCCCTAGAGGTTCGATTCTCTCATGAAGAGTGGTATGAATTACTAGAAGCCGCAGTGGGGGAAGAAGTGCCGTAAAGGGGACACCACCCTAGTTGGGTAGTGAAGATATTGGGCATTATTAATCGATAAAAATCTACTATGATACATACTGATATACAAATCCGTTCTCCACATCTCAAAGGGGCTGAAGTTGCTTGGTTTGCCCCCCTTTGCAATGGAGATGATGAGTTTTTGGGGCGGCATGACATACGGTATAAAAGCGATTGGAGCAATACCTCTAATGTACTGTTAACTGCAGATCGGCTTGGGTACCGCAATATACTCTGTCCCTCTTCTTACCAGGTAGGACAGGATACGCTTACCTTTGCCTCGGCAGTTGCGCCCCTTACCTCCAATATCAATATTCTTGCTGCCATCCGCTGTGGGGAGGTACATCCTCCCATGTTGGGCAGAACGATTGCTACCCTAGATCACCTCCTCAAAGGAAGGCTAACGATCAATATTATTTCGTCTAACCTTCCAGGTACAGACTTGAGCTCAGAAGCTCGCTACCAGCGATCTCGGGAGGTAATAGAAATCCTCAAGCAGGGTTGGACCCAGGATTACATAGACTATCAAGGGGAATTCTACAACATCCAATTGGATACAACAGAGCCTATGAAACCCTACCAACAAAACGGGGGACCTCTCCTCTATTTTGGGGGCTATTCGCCCTTTGCAGTAGACCTATGCGCCCAACACTGCGATGTGTACCTCATGTGGCCTGAGACGGAGGATAAACTACAAACCCTCATGGAGAACATGAGCCAGAAGGCTGCAACTTATGGAAGAAAAGTAGATTTCGGCCTCCGCATCCATATGATCGTCCGAGAGACCGAAGCAGAAGCGCGGGAGGCGGCCAGGAGGCTTATGACCTATGTTGAGGATGAAAAGGGAAAAGAAATTCGGGAGAGAGCCCTAGATGCAAAATCTTACGGGGTTTCCCGTCAAACGGCTACCCGTGAACTGGCAGACAATGAGGGCTTTGTAGAGCCTCACCTTTGGACGGGAATCGGCCGTGCGCGATCTGGCTGTGGAGGTGCTATCGTAGGTGATCCCGATCAAGTCCTCGCTAAAATTCAGCGCTACATAGATATGGGCATTCGGGCCTTTATATTCTCGGGCTATCCCCACGCTGATGAGTGCAAACTCTTTGCAAAGTATGTACTGCCTCGCATTGAGACCTTTTCTATGCCAGAAGTGCAGGGGAGAAAGCCTGCTTTCTTGCCGGATACACCATTGGGGGCTGGGCAGCGGAGTTAAGGGGAAGGGTACATGTGGATTAAGGGTTAAAACTTTAACATTGAATTGAGGTAAGAGACCCCTTAGTCTCATACCTCAATTCCACTTGGAAGTACCTAGGTATCGTTCCTACTCTTGATCCGTCATTTTACGATCAGTACCCCGTTTAAACAAGAACTTTTCGATAAAGAAGGTATTTTCGGCAATCATCTTGTGTCCCTTTTTATCAATGAATAAATCTATGAATGGCTTCATTTGCATTATCCTGATAGGCTTCATTGCTCAAGTCACTGAAAATGGAACTCTGATCCACCATGGGCCCTGTTAGAACCTTCTCTTTACTGGCGTAGAATACCCCACTCTTAAAAGATTCATCGTTGATCCCATCGACAAACCTCTTTGCTCCTTTACTTAATTGATGAGACAGGCCCAACATGGGCATAATGATAGACATACCTACATGTTTGAGTATAACTCGCTGTAAGAAGGGTAGGTCATTCATACCTCCTGTGCCTCTTGTTCCTCCTGGACTGATGCTGATGAATCGAATAGTAGGATGTTTTCTTGCCATGGACGACATCCACATTACCCCTCCATATTTCACTGCCCCATATACCTGCATAGGATCAAAGTTTTTCCCAAAGAAGCTTCCATCAAAAACTTTGGCAAATTCATCTACAGAGGATGTTTTGAGAGCAGGTCGTCTCATCCCCATTTTCTTGATCCCTCTTGCAGCTTCTGAGGCAGCAAACAACGCGACATGCTTTAACTTTCCTTCTTTCAACAATTCATCCACCAAAGCGACGTGCCCTAAGAGATTGGATGCAGTAAGGGTTGTTACACCATCTTTAGTTAAGCGTTCGGGATTTTTGCCCCCCATCCCACCCGCATTCATAATCAATGCATCAATAGGCTCCTGTAGATTTGTAGCCGCGTGTTTTACAGATTTGAGATCTGAAACGTCCATAATCACGATTTCAAATATGGACCTTCCAGTGGAGCTTTCTAATGATTGTTTTGCACGCTCAGCTTTTGGCTTATTTCTACAAGCCAAATAGATCTTTTCTGTGTCGGGGATCAAAGCAAGTTGTCTCGCTGTGTCCTTTCCTATGCCTGCATTGGCACCTGTAATCATAATTACCTTATTCATGACAAAATTCATTTTTGTTGTTTTGAACAAATGTCATGATTACAGGAAGATGGAATATACCGTTTTAGCTCAAAGACTTGCCATTTTGGCTCATGCGATAAGATGAAGGAGAGGTACCATGGATATTCGTGAAATTTCGATTGAAAGTGGTCAAAGAGTCAAATCCAACCTCATAGGCTATATCAGAGACGCGCAAATCATGGGATTTCAATAATTCAGCAGCCCTTTCCACTTTCTTCTTTGCAATGTACTTTTTAGGGCTTTCCTCAAACACAGCTTTAAATTTTCTTTTAAAGGAGGATATACTCATATGGCATAAGGTCGCCAGCTCTTCCAGTGAGAGATTGGCATACAAATTATGCTTAATGGTTGATTTGAAGGCTACCTCATTTGGCTTGAATAAGGCAGCTAAAAAGTCGAGTTGAGACGGAGCTTGTTGGGATTTAGAAATGAGTAAAACAAATTCTTTCAATTTGGTTTTAACCATATTTTCATCTGCTAATTCTGGATTCTCCAGCAAGATGTTTATGCTTTCGCGATAATTTTCTAGTAATCTATCTACTTCAATTTGTTTCAAATTAAAATTGAGAGAATACCTTGAGGTAGAAAGATCGAATTCAAATAAGTCCTTCACCAAAGAAGGATAAAGGAATATGCCTATCGACTCAATTCCCTCCTCACATTTGCTAGGATCGTCACTGGGTTCGAAGAAGTAATTGAGGCACTTCGCAAGCATAGCCTTGCTTCTATTGAGCTTGAAATATTCCTCTTGAGAACGAATTCGTACTTCCCCCCTATTTACAAACATAAAACACGCTTCATCTTCTACATAATGCTTGAGTGATCGATCGAAAGAAGGCATAGAAAGCCTAATAAAAACGATGCGGCCTTTATAGGTTATAGTTTGCTCTTTGAATTCCATTGTCCCAATGTATTGCTAATGTTTTTGTGTGCTTGAACTATTCTTCCCAATCCCACTAGGAACCCTTTCTGGGATTAAAAGCAAAATTGGGGATGATTCCATTTTTATGTGTTGAATAGGTAGTTAGTTGACTATTT
>JBCCTX010000471.1:0-4103 GCA_039197765.1 Bacteroidota bacterium | reverse complement strand
TCGACGATACCCATCATCCGCTGGATTACCAGGGACCAGCTATTTTCACCAATTTTAATCCCCAGATGAAAGACGAGTCTTTTCAGGAACAGTTTCCTTACGTCAAAACGAGAGAAGTCATCCTTCGAAATGTTACTACTGAAAGTGGTAAGGCTCTGAGAATCAGTGATAATCCTTTTATGTTTAAAGAGATAAACATAAAGACAGATTAGGGGAAATATCCTAGGAACTACAGAAAGCCAAAGAGCTCTATGAAAAGGGGAAAATCATGACCAATGCGTATTACCATCCTATCGATAAAGTTTTTTACTCGGATATAGAACAGGCCCTTGAGGGGCTTAAAATTAGTCGAGAGGTAAAATAGACGGAACTCCACAATCGGCACGGATATCTTGTAAAGCATATGGAAAGAGTAATGGTCATAGGGTGCTCAGGTGCAGGTAAGTCGACTTTCTCAAGAAAGCTAAGCCAACTTACAGCCCTTGAACTCATTCATTTAGACCAACATTTCTGGAAACCCAACTGGGAAGAGATAGACAAAGCAGAGTGGAAGGAGATCGTGGAGATGCTCTCCTCCAAGCCTAAATGGATTATAGATGGGAATTATGGAGGGACCATGGATATCAGACTGAGTCGAGCAGATACCATTATTTTTTTAGATTACCCTACGCTAACCTGCTTGTGGAGGGTTACGAAAAGAACGCTGACCTATCGAGGACGGGAAAGACCCGATATGCCAAAAGGATGTAAAGAGAGATTCAATCTCAATTTCTACCAGTATGTGGCCATGTATAATACCACCAGACGGAAAGAAATTTTGGATAAGCTAGCAAAGGTAAAAGGAGAAAAACGAATGTTAATTTTTAACAACGATAGAGAGGCCTCCCATTTTTTGGGAGAATTGAGGGAAATGAAAGAATGAAGCTTGCATTTGAAAAATTTAAAGATAGAATTGATATGTGTGATTGGTCTTCCCCAAGTGATATAATGAAGTCTTTTAGAACGGCTGATACCATTACTTGTATTGGAAAGCCATTTACAAGAATTGTTTTCAATATTGGGGGAAATAAGTATAGAATGATTTGTGGATATAAATTTGGTAAAAATAGGGTGGTCTTATACATAAGATTTATTGGAACACATGAGGCGTATGATAACATTAATCCATGTGAAGTAAATATGTTTTAGGATGAGTTTTAGTCTAAAAGTCATAAAAGATCTAAAGCAGTATTCAGAATACTGTAATCTTCATGAATCACTGATGTTAGAGGAAGATTGGGTAAATTTAGATACGATTGAACTACTTGAATTACTGATTGAGAACTTTGATGCTAAAAGAAAAAAAAATCCAAGGATAAAACCCGTAGAATTATTGCGAGTCCTTATAGAAGAGTCTTGGGAAAGTCAACGAAAATTTGCAAGCGAGATCCAATTATCGCCACAATTGATTAGTGATATTCTCAACTACCGGAGAAAAATCACTAAAACTACTGCCCAAAGGCTGGCTTCATTCTTTGCTATGAAGCAAGAAGCCTTCTTGCATCCTTATGACCTTGAAGAAGAGAAGAAATTGCAACACCAAAAATCTTTAACGTCCGCTAACACGGAGTTGAAAAAAATAAATAGCTTAGGATCTGAAAGACTAGAATTGCAATCTGAAAGTCAGATTGAACGGGAGATTGCACCTGAAATAACAGAAAATCTCACAATTTCTAATATTTAATTAGAAAATCTAAATACTTAGTAAAGGAGCCTAAGCGTTATGTGAACTATCACTTACGTAGGAAGCTTAAAAGAGGAACTTAACATGCTATTCCCTCCCCGATGTCAACCCAAACGTCCCCAATTTTTCCTCCCATCTTTTTGCCGCTCGATCCCGGAGTTGGGTGAAAAACGATGAGAGTTCCTCCCGAATCCCTTGAAAGTCCTGATCTTGATCCGCTTTAAGGCTATATAAAGGGTCAAAGCGATCAATAGCTGTCGCTAGATATTGCATCGCAGGTTCAGCTTGCCCAGCATAGGCATGGAACTTTGCCATATTATAGTAGACTTCAGGAATGCGATCCGCATCCATTTGGATGGCATTTTTTCCTAAACTGAGGGCAGCATCAATTTCCCCCCTTACATAAGCCATCCAGGATGCCATAAAATAGCCTACGCAGGCTAAACCATTATTTTCCATTCCCTTCGCATAGGTTGCACATAGCATGTAGTGCTCCTGTGCTTTTTCCAAATCATAATACAAAGCGGCTTCTTCGTAAATATGTCCTAGATACAGATGGGCAAAGGGATTGCCGCGAAAGCCTTCAATACTTTTCAGGAAATAGGCACGTGCATCCGTAAGAAATTGAGGCTCATCTGGGTGCTTAAGATAGGTTTCGAAGGAATGAAGCCCGTCCTTGTACCGCTCTCGTGCCTGGGTCTTCTGAGAATTTTCAAGGAGATCAGCTAATAATTCAAAGCCCTGTTTCATTTCCTTTCGCTGCAACTCAAATTGACTGAGCAGGCTCATCATCCCCATATCTACCGAGGCCTTTACCCCAGAAAGTCCCAAGAAAAGTTTATCGCCAGACTCAATTATGACTTGACCCAGGTTATCCACCCGATTGGCTACCTCATTTAGTCCTTTTGCATTTTGCTCGAAACCCTTGTATAGTCGGATTTCTAGGTTATTGAAGCCCGTCTCAAGGATGTCATTCTGCTGAATCAGTGTAGACTCAATAGCCCGTTGCGAAGCCTCTACCTGCTGGAAGCCTTTATCCAAGGAGTGCCTAATCTCTCTTCCTGCTTTTAGATTGGCTTCGGCAATGGTCCGTGCATGCTCTTCGGCAACCCGCTGTATACCTACCCCCAATACATGCAAAAAGCGGTTGTACTGCTTATGCACGTAATAGTCCAGATTCTTCTTTCGGGAATAGGGGATTAACAATTTCATGAATTCGTATTTCTATACCTATCTTGTACGCTAAGTAGTCAAAATGTTGCGTATAGGGAGTTTGAGAGTTGAAGGGTAAGGACTATATACAATGAAATTACCCAGGTTTCTGGCTTTGAAAGATATGTAGCTTTCAGAAAAACCCACTACAGTCAATGTCCTTCCTGGTAAAAATACCAATCCCGGGAAATAAACCTATCTTTATCCTCCAATTCAACACCCACAATGAAAATTGCATTCATCATCTTCACCGGTATGACTCTCCTAGACTTCAACGGAGTATATGACCCCCTTACCCGTCTCAAAAGTATGGGCTATATAGAAGATCTTACCTGGGACATTTGCGCCTACACGGATTCGGTTCAGGATAGCTTCGGCCTAACCCTTTTACCCGAAAAAGTCAAAAATGACCTGAGTGAGTACGATGTAATCATTATTCCCGGAGGTATGGGAACCCGAACCCTCATGCATGACCCAGATTTTATACAATGGATTCAGACCGGAAAAGATATCCCTTTAAAGGTCTCGGTCTGTACAGGAAGTCTGATTCTTGGGACTGCTGGATTCTTAGAGGGAACTCCAGCTACCTCCAACCCTGCTGCATATGAGTTATTGGCCCCATATTGTAGTGAGGTAATAGAAGAGCGCATTGTCGATCGAGGAGCTATAATTACCGCTGGAGCCGTCGCTTCCTCCTTAGATTTGGGGTTATACCTAGTGGAAAAGTGGGAAGGACCAGAAGCTGCAAAGGCTATTAAAGAGAAGATGGCCTACAAAAATTAGGAGTAGGGAAGCATACGATTTGTTGGTTAAATGGGAACAACTCTTGCAATCGGCATTCAAAGTTCTCCCTCACCTACAGGTTCTTGACTCGTTGAAAGAATCCCCCTTTGCTCAGATTCCTGCCAAAGTAGATAGATAGGTGCTTCGTTTCTAAGAATATCTACTATACTATGTAACTCATTGACATACATAGCCATGCGTACGGAAATCCCTACCTTTTTATCTTTTGGAATGGAAAATCCCGCATCGTAAAATGAGAGAATTCCCGCTGTTACATTCGTGCTGTCAAACAAAAATATCTTAGCGCGCACTCCTTGCTCGCTGCCTGCAGGTCCTCCATACATCTGGACTGCATAGTTTTTGATTTCTTTCATGGGGAAATAAT
>JBCCTX010000470.1:0-4129 GCA_039197765.1 Bacteroidota bacterium | reverse complement strand
GCGAGGTATTCATAAGGGATGGCTAGGTAAGTAAATCAAAGATAAAGATATACGTTTTTCACATGTTAATGGCCTGTGAACGACTCCAATACACTTAGAAAAGAAAAATGACTCAAGCCTATTTACCATTTATCTCCACGGCCAAGAAGCTAAAATTCCTCGTTAAAGGTCTATGAAGAGACCTTCTGCTCTTCCTCCATAGTTTCATCACTGGCTGCGAGGTTCTTCTTTTTTTTCAGATCCTCATCCAGTTCCTTGGTAGATCTGCCCATTAACCGGAGCACGCGCTGGCGCAAGCGGTGGATGGGCCGGTCTATGAGGCTTATCGCAAGGTCGGAAGGCTCTATCTTTCTTCCATGTCTACGGGTATATACCCATACAAACTCAGCTCCCAATAGAAATATCTGGGAAGAATAGTACACCCATAAGAGTAAAAGGACAATAGAGCCTGCTGCACCATAGCCACTTAATACACTACTATGGCTGATATACCATCCAATCCCAACCTTGCCAATATTGAAAAGGATAGCTGTAAACAAAGCCCCCACAAAAACATCCCGCCAGGAAGGATAGGCATCCGCCAGAAACTTGAAAATTAGGGAGAAGGTAAGGGTGACGATCAGCAAGCCAATAAAGGTTTCCATTGCAAAAGCCACATAAAGAACCACATCCAATTGATCCGCATAAGCACCTACTTCTGGGGAGACATCTGTTAGAAAGGCCCGAAACTTTTCTGAGAAATTTACGATCAGTGTTTCTAAGGCTCTGATAATGGTATGCAGGATCATTGAAACCAAGAGGATAAAGCCTAGGGTAAAAACCATAGTAAAGGAAAGTACTCGATCAAAAATGGTTTTTAGAAAGCTTCCCTTGCGGATGTGCGGACGGATCTTCCAAACTGCATTCAGCGCATCGCGCAGTGAATAAAATACGCCAGAAGCAGCAAATATCAAGGTTCCTAGACTCAACAGTGTAGCCCAAAAAGAATTGGTGTCTTGGGCTAAGTTATCGATCATGAGATTGACTTGATCGGCTGTGTCCTGCGTCAAGTTTTCGGCAATAATCCCCAATACCTCTTCCTTCACACTCTCTTGGCCCACAACTACCCCTGCTATGCGAATTACAATGATGGATAAGGCAGGTAGAGAAAACAAGGTATAGAAAGAGATTGCCGCCCCATATCGTATCGCTTTGTCCCTACTGTACTCCTGAAAGGTATCCCGCAATAGCTGATAAATGTATCTCAGCACCTTTTTGGGGGTGTCAATCAGAAGTTTCTTGGGGGTATCAATTACCTTCATTAAGGGATTGCGGATTTAGGATGTGAAGTTTGAGGGATTGAAGTTTGCGGAAATTAATATTCTCTATACTACGATATTTTCCTCAGCTCTGTTAACAGAACTTCAAAATCTTGGTCCGTAAAAGCAGGAAAGTTGGCAATCCTCAGTTGCTTGCCTTTCATTTTTCCATATCCATTTCCTATAATCAAGTCCTTTCCGGCTAACTGTTCAAGAACCTCTTTCGAACCTTCGGGCAAATCCGCGACAATAACTGTTTGAGAACGAAAAGAGGTATCCTCCACAAAGGGGCTCCAGCGAGGATGTGCCTCTAAGAATTCGTAGAGTATCTGGGCTCTTTCTCGGATTGTTTGCCGCATTTCTTTTACTCCCCTAGCCAACATATCCTGACATACCTTCCCCAGAAGGTAAATAGCTAGTCCATTGGGCGTTTCAATGGTCTGGTTTTGCCGCGTTTTTTGCGCCATAGCGGGAAAGCTGTGATACGTACCAATACTTACTCCCGTGTTAGCTTTTTCCTGAGCTCTTTCGAGAATCCTAGGGCCACACAGCAGCACTCCCAAACCCGCCGGTAATCCAAAACACTTTTGAACGGAAAAATAAGCAGCATCGATTTGACTCCAGTCCCAATCTGTATACGGGGCAGAAGAGACCATATCTACAGTAATCAATGGATCGGGATGCTTCGTCCGATAATCATAAATGAATGATTCGGGGGTCATCACTCCAGTACTGGTTTCATTTCTGGTAAAATTGATCATTTCTACTCCGCCAGGGATTCCTACTTCTGAAAACCCCTGTCCCCAGTCTGCCTCCGCATTCATAACCCCCAGCTTCAGCTTTTTGCCTGCCATAAAAAAACGATCGGAAAAGCTCCCATTGACGAAATGGAATGAATGCGTCGAAATACAATTTTGCAAGAGGCGTTCCCATATTTCCGTTGCGGAAGCAAAAAATAAAACCTCCCAATTTGAGGGTAAAGTAAATACTTCACGGAGGGCTTGGACCGTCTCCCCATACATATTTTTGAACCCTTCACTCCTGTGGGAAATCGAGGGAATGTGTTGGGAAAGAGCCGTTTGAATGTGATTAGGAACAGTAGGGTACAAATGGGTAGGGCCCGGGGTAAAAAATCTTTTCATCCAACAAGCTTACGGAATGTGGAAGAAACTTCAAAGAAGGGGAAATGAGACTAAGACGCAGAACTTTTTGGATCAGCCCTGAACTTCGATTTGACATAAAGAATTGAGCCAGGATTATGGTTGTATTTGAACTTGTACTTGATCTTTTCCTATGGACTATTCCTTAGTAATACTTATCTTGGGTCAGCTGTATGAAACTACTCATTCTCACTTCTCGTTTTCCCTACCCTTTAGAGAAAGGAGACAAATTACGGGCTTACTTTCAAATTCGGGAACTGGCCAAGCAACATGAGCTTGTCCTGTTTTCTTTGAGTGATACGAAATGGACAGAAGATTCTATAAAAGCCTTACAGCCTTATTGTCAAAAAATCCATCTCTTCCCCTTAAAACGAATTTCTATATACTGGCGTCTGTTTCTCAGTTTATTCTCCAAAACGCCTTTTCAGGTTGCCTATTTTTACCAGCGATCCCTTCATAAAAAGTTACAAACCATCATTGAACAAGAAGCCCCAGATCTAATCTATTGCCAATTGATCCGGATGGCTGTATACTGCCAGGATATAGAGTTACCGAAGGTCTTAGACTACATGGATGCTTTCTCAATCGGCTTAGATCGACGTAGCCAGAAAGAAAGAGGAATCAGGAGGTGGCTAGTGAAACTGGAAACCCGAAGGGTGCGGAATTTTGAGATAATAGCTCAGACGTATTTTGACAGACAAAGTATTATTTCTGAGGGAGATAAAAACCATTTGCGTGTTCCCAATCCTTCCCATGTTCACGTTATCCCCAATGGGATCGATTCCCATTTTTTCCAGCCTCAACCTTCTGCTGAGCCCCAATTTGACTTGGTTTTCGTCGGCAATTTAGGATACTTTCCGAATGTGGAAGCCTGCTCCTACTTGGTAAAGCAAGTACTACCTCTTTTGCCCAGGACAATTCGCGTACTCCTAGCAGGAGCCAATGCCCCTCAAAAGGTACGGGCATTCGATGATGGGAAACACATACGGGTAAGCAGTTGGTTGCCAGATATACGAGAAGGCTACCAAAATGGGCACATTTTCGTAGCCCCCTTATTTACAGGTAGTGGGCAGCAGAATAAGATTTTGGAAGCTATGGCGCTAGAACTCCCGGTCATTACAACTTCGCTGGTCAATCAGGCTATCGGTGCGGAGGATGGGAAACAGCTGCTTATAGCTGATTCACCTGGAGAATTTGTAGCACATATTCAGCAATTAATGGGGGATGCCTCTCTCCGTATTGCGATGGGAAAGGCTGCGAGGAGCTTTGTGAAGGAGACGTACTCCTGGGAGAAAACGGGTGAGAGACTGGATGCGTTGTTGTCGGAAGTGGCTGATAGACAGGATGTGTAGGAATATGGAGGAGTATAGATCAGCAGGGGCATAAACTAGGTTTTTGTTTGAGACAGGAGGTGGAGGAGTATAGGGGACATAAGCTAGGTTTCAGTTTGAGACAGGATATGGAGGAGTATAGGCTAGATAGGCTAGGTTTTGGTTTGAGACAGGATGTAAAGGAGTATGGAGCAGCGGGGGCATAAGCTTAGGTTTGGTTTGAGACAGGATATGGAGGAGTATAGGCTAGATAGGCTAGGTTTTGGTTTGAGACAGGATGTAAAGGAGTATGGAGCAGCGGGGGCATAAGCTTAGGTTTGGTTTGAGACAGGATATGGAG
>JBCCTX010000469.1:0-4144 GCA_039197765.1 Bacteroidota bacterium | reverse complement strand
TAGGGCAGGAGCCCAATACCTTGGACAACATTTTGTGAGTAAAGTCGTCGTGCAGGCCTCTTTTCTTTCCATAGGCGAAATTTTTTGTAGAAAAAAGCCTAACTTACTCACTCTCATAGCTTTATACGGTCGTCGTTCCCCTGGATAAATCTCATTATTGAAGGTCGACAACCCAAGTGCCTCAAATTGAGCACTCGTACCTTGACGTATTGGAAAATAAAGCCTGTTTTGCTCAAAATATTGGCGGCCCTTAATTGTACCAGATTGGAATTGAAATTCCCTATCCTCAACTGTTCCACCAAGTTCAAAACAAACCTTGGCATGAAACCTGTTAGAAATCAAGGTAAAAAAGAGCTACCCTAGAAAGGGCGATCATCTAAAGCAATATGGACCTGGATATTAGTGAATGTATAATTGCCAGCTATTGACATAGACAGCTATTTAGTGCCCTGGTAAAATAGTCAATAGTAACCTTTTTACTCATACTGACAATGAAATTGATGCCTTCCTAAGCCAGATGATCATCTGGCCCTACAGTGCACTTGGAATATATATTCTTCCCCGATTTTTATAGGATTGTCTCGCTAAACCTGTCAACCTTGTTCGAGAAGTGTCCCTTTTACCTTATTCCTCATTTCTATTTCCCTTTCCCCTCCTTTTCCCGTATCTTTTCCCCTCCATGAAACTTACGGAGGAACAAAAGGAGGTCATTGCAGCTGAAGGCAATGCCAAAGTCAATGCCGTGGCGGGTAGTGGGAAGACTACGACCCTTATACACTTCGCTAAGGCGCGTCCAGGTAATCGCATTCTGTATCTGGCGTTCAATCGCTCCGTGAGACAAGAGGCCCAGCGCAAATTTGCGGAGGAAGGCCTAGGAAATGTGGATGTTCAGACAGCACACTCCCTGGCCTACCAATACGTGATGCGCAAATACCGCTACGAGTTGGTTTCCGACTACAAGGCGCACGAGCTGGCAGAAATTCTCAACCTAAATGCACGGGGCATTGGCAAGCAGAATCTCTATGGGCTGATCAGCCATATCAAGCGGCTCGCGCAACTGTTTTGCAACCAACAAACCCGAAAGGTAAGGGAATTAAATTACCAGGCTACGCTCAAAGATGACTCCTCTCGACAATTCGTAGAAAAGTACTACGATCGCATCCTACGTGGGGCAAGGGTATTATTGGCGAAAATGGATAAGGGACAAATTCCCATTACCCATGATTTTTACCTCAAAAAATTCCAGCTAAACACCCCTAAACTTCATTATGACTATATCTTGTTCGACGAGGGCCAGGATGCCTCTCCAGTGATGCTGGATGTATTTCTCCAGCAATCTGCACACAAGGTGATCGTAGGGGACCGACACCAGCAGATTTATGGCTGGCGTTCGGCGATCAATGCCCTCCATCAGGTAGATTTCCCTACTTTATTCCTTAGCAATAGCTTTCGTTTTGACCAAGATCTGGCAGAGCTTGCAGCGGCATACATCTCTTGGAAGGACTACCTCAAGCGAGATGCATCCATCCGAATTCAGGGAATGGGAACCTGCAAAAGCAAAAAGACACAGGCTACCCTAGCTCGAACCAATTTGAGTTTACTGCGTAAAGCCATCCTTGCAGTTGAGGGGGGGAAACTCAAGCGCTTATACTTCGAGGGAAATCTCAATTCTTACACCTATGCGCAGGAAGGAGCCTCCTTGTATGATGTACTCAACCTCTACAAAGGGAAAAAGCGAAGAATACGAGATAAATTAATTGCTTCCATGAGCAGTTTTGAGGACCTCCAAAGCTACGTAGAAGCCACAGAAGACCGGGAATTGGGCATGATGATGGAAATTGTACAAGAATTCAAAGGAGAAATTCCCAAGCTGTTGAATAAACTCAAGGAAGCCCACCTGCCTAACGAAGAGAAACATCGAGCGGAAATGATTTTCTCTACGGTACATCGATGCAAAGGCATGGAATACGACCAAGTGTACTTGGAGGAGGATTTTCTAGGGGAAGAAGACATATGGGATAGCAGTAAGGACCCTCAACTCAATACCCAGGACCGTAATCGACTGGAAGAGGAGATAAATTTGCTGTATGTAGCCTGTACACGAACTAAGAACATCCTGCATCTCCCTGAATACCTTTTGCCCAAGGATTGGGAAGAAAGCGAATCGGGAAAACGCATACAAACCTTGGATCCTCTCCCCTCTCCGTCTTCCCAAAAATCCTCATCTCCTACTTCTAGTAGGAAAAAGTTTTCTCCCCAAAAAGATAATACTTCTAAAACGAACGCCTACAAAAGGTGGTCCTATCAGGAGGAAAATCAATTAAAAGAATGGTATGAGGCAGGAGAGACCGTTACGGAAATTGCAAAAAAATTGAAACGGAAGCCCGGGGCAGTTTATGCCCGTATCAAAAAGATGCGGCTATTTGAATAGATAGGAGATAATCATCTCAGGAACCAGTTCTTTCCTTCGATCAATCATCGTATCAAATTGTTGGCTTGTCAGGTCGGCTGCATAACACATCATGCGCTTGGACAAAAAGGGGAAAATAGTCATCCCTACCAGATTAGCGATAAAATCTTCCGTAGAAATCGAACGAATTTCACCTGCTTCAATCGCCTCTTCCAGTTGGATTCGTAACCTATCATCAACACTCTTGAAATCAGCAAGTCTATACAAATTATCAGGATTACGCTCAGACTCGGAAAGGATAAACATGGGAATGAAGGGATTCTCCTTAAAGAAATCGGTATATTTCTCTACATACTGTCTTATTTTTTCTTTCAAAGGAATGTCCTCTCGGAATACGACATCCATGATCTGGGCAAATTCCTTCATCGCCTCTTCCGCTACGATTTGAAACAGTTTTTCCTTGGAGCGAAAATAATAGTGTAGAGAGCCCAGCTTTACCTGAGCTGCTTCAGCAATATCCCGTGTGGTAGTTTCCTTATATCCCTTCTGGGTGAAAACCTTCGCTGCTGCACGCTTTATTTTCTCCTCTGTTTTCAAAAATTCCAAAATTTTATGGAAGATACGATTTTTCGTAAGTAATCGGTTAGGATACCCATTAACACGCCCTCCCAACCTCCAAGGACTATGGATTATCAACCTAACCCGTTATTACCTACTACTTACTACCTACTATCCACTACCTACCACTTATTACCTCCCCCCTCAGCCCTCCCCTTCCTGCACCAACTTCCCGGCTAAAAGTAGCAACTGTATTTCTGACTGCTTCAACGTATACTGGAAATTACTAATACGGTTCATCGCAGCATTTAGGCTGAGTTGGGCAGAACGCACATCGGTATTAGTAACCAAACCCAACAGGTACTGGTTCTGAAAGTTTTCCAAATTTCTCTCAAAAGATTCCAAGTTACTTTCCTCGATGCGCAGTTGACTTAGAGAATTTTGGTACACAGCAAAGGCATTATGCAATTCTTTGAATAATTCTTCCTCCAAGTCTTGCTGAGATAGTAGACGCTGTTTGTAAGTCAACTGCGCCTGTTTTTTCTGAATTCTCCTGGCTCCGCCATCCACAATAGGCACATTCAAGCTGACTCCTGCGTTGGGCCCAAAAGTACGCTGCTCTAGTAGAAAGCTGGCGTCATTTTGTATGTAGGTATAATTGAAATTGGCAAATCCTTGTATCCTGGGTCTATAGGCCGCTTTACTCAATGCAATACCCAGTTCTCCAAGGGAAACTTGCTGAGCTGCAAGCCGCAATAGGCTGTTGTTTTCCTGTAAGGATCGTTCCAATTCTTCCAAGTCGAGGGTTTCCTCCCAATCTAACCTATCCTCCACTCGATAAGCCCGATCTATGGGAGCAGATAATAGGTAATTAAGGGTTCGCTGGGCATTTTCATACGCCACTACTTGATTTCGGAAAGCCACGCTATCCGTTTTCAAATTTACCTCTATTTGGAGCGCTTGAAGACTACTACTCGTTCCATATTGAGCATCTTCCTTCGCTCGATCAAGTCGATCCTGACTCAATTGGATATTTTGCTGGCTAATATCCATTAAAGATTGCTGGTTGGATAAGGTAATATAGGCTTGAACAACCGCGGAAACTGTATTCTCTATCGCTTGTCTGAGTTGCAATTCAGCGATTGCCTGGGATCGGCCTAACTGGTCCAATTGTAG